>CACNVX010000007.1 GCA_902624045.1 uncultured Pelagibacteraceae bacterium | reverse complement strand
TACTAAAGTTGAAGAATGGACAAGTAAAAAAATTTAAAGATTTAGTAATTAAAAGTCTTAAATGTAAAAATTCTGAATTTGATGATAATCCAGAAATTACTGCTTATATACAGGTCAGAGATTTAACAAATAAGAAAAATGATGAGGTATTCGTTTTTAATGGTTGGATGTTTTCATCTAGTCCATCAATAACACCTTTTGATCATCCCGTTTATGATGTATGGCTTATAAAATGTTATTAGACAATGCTATCTTTGTCCAACCAACTGACATTAAAATCTGAGTTAATGAATTTTTTGTGATTTAGTAGCTTTTTGTGAAGAGGTATGGTTGTCGTTATACCCTCAATAACAAATTCATCTAAGGATCTATTCATTCTTTGAATTGCTTCAGTTCTATTTCGTCCATGGCAAATCAATTTACAAACCATGCTATCGTAATAAGGTGTTACCTTATATCCTTGAAAAATTGCACCATCAACTCTTGTCCGAAAGCCAGAAGGTTGATGACACATTGTAATTATCCCTGGAGATGGCTGAAAGTTTTTACTAGCATCCTCTGCATTAATTCTACATTCAATTGCATGCCCTCTAGGATTTATATCGCTTTGTTTTAGTGCTGTTTCTCCTGAAAAAGCAATCCAAATTTGCTCTTTAATAATATCTATTCCTGTAACCATTTCAGTCACAGGATGTTCAACTTGAACTCTTGTATTCATTTCTAAGAAGTAAAATTTGCCATCTTCGTAAATAAATTCAACTGTTCCTGCGCCTGTATATTGAATTTTTTCAACCATATTAATAGTCTTTTTAAATAAGTCTTTTCTAATATCTTCATTTAAAACAGGACTTGGGGTTTCTTCAATTAATTTTTGGTGTCTTCTTTGAACAGAGCAGTCTCTTTCATGAAGATGAACAGTCCTATTTTTTCCAGAAAGTATCTGAACTTCAATATGTCTTGGGTTTTGGAAAAATTTTTCAATGTAAACTTCATCATTACCAAAATACTTTTTTGCTTCTGATTTTGCAGTTGAAAATAATGTTTCAAATTCTTCTTCTTTGTTTACAATTTTCATACCCTTTCCTCCACCACCACCTGAAGCTTTTATTAAGATTGGAAAGCCGATTTTCTTACAGAGTTCTCTCGCTTCTGAAATTTCTTTTACTCCTCCCTCAGATCCTTCAATCACAGGCAATCCATTTTCTTTTGCAATTTTTTTTGCTTGAATTTTATCACCCATCATTTCAATATGCTTTGATGAGGCACCAATAAAACTAATTTTATTTTCCTCAAGAATCCTGGCAAAATTTGAATTCTCAGATAAAAAACCATATCCAGGATGCACCGCATCGGCGTTTGTCAGCTCTATTGCTGACATTAAAGCAGGTATATTTAAATAGCTATTTGCAGGCTGATGAGAACCTATACATACACTTTCGTCAGCCATTCTCACATGCATGCTTTCCCTATCAACATCAGAATGAACAGCAACAGTCGATATACCCCATTCTTTACATGCTCTAATTATTCTAACTGCAATTTCCCCACGGTTTGCAATTAAAATTTTTTTAAACATTGTTTATTCTAAGATAATAAGAGTTTGTCCAAATTCGACAGGCTGACCGTCCTGAACACATATTTCTTTTACAACTCCATCAGCTGTTGAGGGAACATGATTCATTGTTTTCATAGCCTCGACAATCATTATTGTTTCACCTTTTTTGATTTTTTTTCCTATTTCAATAAATTTCTTTGCACCTGGTTCAGGAGCAAGATAGGCGGTTCCAATTATTGGTGAGCTAATTTCAGTTCCTATATTTGTAATTTGAGAAGGTTTTGTATTGTTGGTTGGTACGTTGGTTGTTACTAAATTAGAATGATTTTCAATGGATTTAGTATTTTTTGATACTTTAATTTTTGTATCTTTTTCTGTTATTTCAATTTCATTTAAATTAAACTCGGTTAAGTAATCGCTTAATTCTTTAATTATTTTTTTATCAATTTTCATTTAGAAGAGTCTTTTGTAATGAAATTATGGCCAAAATATATCCTTCTACACCTAACCCAAATATACCGCCAGTAACAACATCACTAATAAGAGATTTTTGTCTAAATTCTTCTCTTTTATAAATATTGGAGATGTGTAGTTCAATTATTGGTTTTTTAAATAACTCAATTGCATCCCTAATTGCTACAGATGTGTGAGTAAAAGCAGCAGCATTTATTATTATACCGTCGTATTGTTTTCTGGCATTCTGAATTATATTTACCAACTCGCCTTCAATATTTGATTGTATAAACTCCACACTGATGCCAATTTCCCGTCCTTTTTGTAAGCATTTTTCTTTCAATTGATCAAAAGTAGTTGATCCATATTGTGATTGTTCTCTTTCACCTAATAGATTAATATTTGGACCATTAATAATTATAATTTTATTATTCATTCAGCATTTATATACGATGAAAAAAGTAAAAAAAATAAAAATTAAAGTAAATGGCAAAATGAAATCATTTATTGGGGATTATATACTCTCAGATATGTTAAAACGTTTAAAAATTCCAATAAATAAAGTAGCTATTGAAATGAATGAGGAAATAATAGACAAAAAAAAAATTGATAAAATAAAATTGAAGCAAAATGATAAAATTGAAATAGTCCATTTTATCGGAGGTGGTTAATTTGAAAAAAGATAATTTTATAATTGCAAAAAAAAAATTTAAATCAAGATTAATTGTTGGTACAGGAAAATATAAAAGTATGCCAGAATGCGCTAAAGCAGTTAAACTTTCAGGAGCTGAAATTGTTACAGTTGCAGTAAGAAGAGTTAATATTTCTGATAAAAAAAAACCTTTGTTGATGGATTACATAGATCCAAAAAAAATTACTTATTTACCTAATACAGCTGGTTGTTTTAATTCTATAGAAGCGCTTAGAACCCTAAGGCTTGCGAGAGAAATAGGTGGTTGGAAATTAGTAAAATTAGAGGTTCTTGGAGATAAGAAAAATTTATTTCCTGATATGGTTGAAACTTTAAAATCTACTGAGGTTCTATCTAAAGAGGGATTTAAAGTAATGGTTTATTGTAACGATGATCCTTTAATGGCAAAAAGGCTGGAAAATTGTGGAGCTGAAGCAATTATGCCATTAGCAGCTCCAATAGGATCAGGTCTCGGTATACAAAATAAGGTAAATATACAAATAATACGCCAACAAACGAAACTACCTTTAATTATAGATGCTGGTTTAGGCCAGGCGTCTGATGCAACTATAGCAATGGAATTAGGTTGTGATGGAGTTTTAGTAAATACAGCAATTGCTAAAGCAAAAAAACCATTTGAAATGGCTCTTGCATTTAAAAATGCAGTCATAGCAGGAAGACAGTCTTATAAATCCGGCAGAATAGATAAAATTTTAATGGGAAATCCATCATCCCCATTAAAAGGAATTATTTAGTTTTTTTATAAAATCTTCTTTTTTTATTAGTTTTTTTATTAATTTTTTTGATCTCTTTTTTTTCTATAACTTTATTATCTTTTTCTTGTAGTTTTAGATTTTTTAATTTTTCATAGTTTTCAATTAATTCGATAGTTTTTTTTGATTTATTTTGAATTTTAATTATATACTCAGGTATTATAAGTGAGTTATCACTTATTATGTCTAATGTAAGTTTATTTTTTTTTTCAAAATAAGTTAAATCATTAACAAAATTTTCTTTAAGAAAGTCTGAAATTTTTTCACATACTCTCAATTCAACAAATTTAGCTTTATTAATTATTGCTTTTAATTCAACAATTTTAAGCAACTTTTGAGCAAATGACTCATCAGTCAAGGTAACTTTCCATTTAATTGCACTTTCTCTTAATCTCTGCCTTGACATTTCTAAAAGACCAAAATTACTAATTCTTCCTATTTGAATTCTTGCTCTGTCAGATCTACATTTTTCTTTAAGTTTTTTTTCAACCAATCTTCTATTTCCGTAGCTAAGCATATCGATAAAATCAATAATAATTAAACCCGAAAGATCTCTAATTTTAATTTGTCTAGCAATTTCTTCAGCAGCTTCAATATTTGTATCAAGGGCAGTGCTCTCAACATTTTTACCTTTAATTGAGCTACCAGAATTAATGTCAATTGATACAAGAGCTTCTGTTGGATTTATAACCAAATAGCCTCCCGATTTTAATTTGACCTCGGAGTCGAAAATTTGATTTAATTTTTGTTCTATATTTTCTTGAATATATAAAGGTATTTTGCCTCTATACTTTTTTACTTTTTTTACATTAGATGCCATCATTGTTTTCATGAATGATTGAGCTTTTTTGTAACCTTCATTTCCTTCAACAATGATATTTTTTGTATTATCATCAAACATATCCCTCAAAGTTCTTTTAATTATCTCACTTTCTTGGTGGATTAAAGATGGAGCAATTGAATTAATTGCGTTATCTTTTATTTGTCCCCAAGTATTAATTAAAGTAGTTAAATCATTACTTATTTCATTTTTTGTTTTGTTGCTTCCAGCGGTCCTAACTATTAAGCCCATTTCTCTAGGTATTTCAATTTCGTTAAGTATTGATCTTATTTTTTTTCTTTCTGCAGGATTAAAAATTTTTCTCGAAATTCCTCCTCCTTTTGGAGTATTTGGCATCAAAACAATATATTTTCCTGCAATAGAAATAAAAGTGCTTAAAGCCGCTCCTTTCTGACCTCTTTCATCTTTAATAACCTGAACAAGAATTACTTGATTTGGTTTTATGACTTCTTGAATTTTATATCTCTTAAATTTAAATTTATAATCTTTTTTCTTATCTTTTGATTGCTCTGAATTTTCTTTTCCGTTAGCAGCAACTTTATCTTCTATATTTTCTTCTAAGTTGTGTTCATCATCTTTTTCAATAGGATCGTCTATTTCTAATTTTCCTTCAGCAATATTTTCGTCCTCTTTTGCTTCAACTTGCTTTGATAGTTCTTCCCTAGCTTTTTCTTCCTCTTCCTTTATTTTTTCTAAGTCAGCTTTTGGGATTTGATAATAATCAGACTGAATATCGTTAAATGATAAAAATCCATGTTTTTCTCTTCCAAAATCTATAAATGCTGCTTGCAAGGAGGGTTCTATTCTGCTTACTTTGCCAAGATAAATATTATTTTTAATTAAATTGTTTTTTAGGCCTTCGTACTCGTAATCTTCAATGTTTTCTCCAGATTTAAGAACAACCCTAGTTTCATTTGGATGCGAAGCATCAATGTATAAATTCTTTTCCATAATTTTGTAATTTTTATATTCATTAATAATTTATTTTATTTAAAATTTTGTTTAACTATCTTGCCTTATCTTTAACAAATTCCACGATATAATGGAATTAAAATGAATAAATTTTTCAAGAATATCTTTATTTTGCTGTTATCTATTATTGTTTTATCTATTGTATTATTAATAGCTATATTGTGGACTTATTCAAATGAACTTCCTGACTATAAGTTTTTGAAGAATTATAAACCTCCTGTTTCTAGCAAAGTTTACTCTGGCAACGGGGAACTAGTAGCAGATTTTTCAAAAGAAAAAAGGGTATTTGTACCATTTAATTCCATACCCAAAAATGTGATTAATGCTTTTTTATCTGCTGAAGACAAAAATTTTTTTTCACATCCTGGTGTAGATGCGAGAGGTGTTCTTAGAGCTACAATAAATAATATTTCAAATATAATTTCATCAAAAAGACTAGAAGGAGCTTCTACAATCACTCAACAGGTTGCAAAAAATTTCTTATTAACGAATGAGATAAGTTTGAATAGGAAAATTAAAGAGGCAATTTTAGCTTTTAGAATAGAAAGAGCTTTATCAAAGGAGAGAATTTTAGAATTATATTTAAATCAAATTTATTTAGGAAGTGGTGCATACGGTGTGGCAGCAGCTAGTTTAGAATATTTTGATAAATCTATCAGAGATTTAAATTATTCAGAAGCAGCTTTATTAGCTGCTTTACCAAAAGCTCCAAGTAGATATAACCCCTATAGAAATCCAGAAATTGCTAAATTCAGACGTGATCTAGTATTAAAAAATTTACTAGAAAATAATTATTTGACATCAGAATGGTATAAAAAATTAAAAAATAAAAAAATACAATTAAAAAAAAATAAAAGAATTTTTTTAGAGGATGCGCAGTATTATATAGAAGATGTTAGAAAGCATGTGATTGAAACTTTGACTTATGACAAAGTTTATAAACAAGGTTTTAATATAAATACTCCTATAGATTTAGATTTACAAAAGATAGCAACAAAATCTTTAAGAGATGGCTTAGTTTTATATGATAAAAGAAAAGGGTGGAGAGGGCCCTTAGCAAATAAAATTTATAGTTCAAACTGGAACAAAGGTTTGAATAAATTTAATTTGGAAAAATCTTTAAATTGGAAAATAGCTATAGTAAAAAAAATAAATAAATTTTCAGTTGAGATAGAAACCGAAGATAAATTAATTGGTATAATCGAATATAAAGATGTTTCATGGACCAAAAAGGAATTCAATTCATTGTTAAGTGTAGGTGATCTAATTTATGTTAAAAAAATTAAAGATAATATTTATAGTCTAAAGCAACTACCAAAAGTAAATGGTGGCATTGTAGTAATGGATCCTTTCACTGGAAGAGTTTTGGCGTTAAGTGGAGGATTTAGTTTTAAAGAGAGTGAATTTAATAGAGCAACACAGGCAGAAAGACAACCAGGTTCAGCTTTTAAGCCTTTTGTATATGCCCTGGCTTTAGAGAATAATTTTACTCCAACTTCTCTAATATTAGATGCACCTTTAGTTTTAGATCAAGGGGAAGATTTGAAAATGTGGAAGCCAGAAAATTATGGAAAAAAATTTTATGGTCCTTCAACGCTAAGAGTTGGTCTTGAAAAATCAAGAAATCTAATGACTGTTAGAATCGCAAAAGATCTAGGTTTACAAAAAATTATTAATTTTTCTAAAGAGCTCAAAATTTATGAAAATCCAGAAGAACTTTTGTCTATATCTTTAGGTTCGGCTGAAACAACCTTGCTAAAACTTACATCTGCTTATTCAGTATTTGTTAATGGAGGAATGCTCGTTGACCCAATAATGATTGATAGAATTCAAGATAGTGAAGGAAATACTATTTACAACAATGATAAAAGAAAATGTGATAATTGTGAAAAAATTTCATATTTAAGTAATGATTATCCGGAAATAAAAAACAATTATAAAAAAGTTTTTTCATCTG
The DNA here is from genome assembly GCA_902624045.1 of uncultured Pelagibacteraceae bacterium. GTDB lineage: Bacteria > Pseudomonadota > Alphaproteobacteria > Pelagibacterales > Pelagibacteraceae > Pelagibacter. The sequence goes on along the minus strand of CACNVX010000007.1, from coordinate 46,693 downwards.
AGACCGCTTATCAAATAACATCTATTTTAGAGGGTGTAGTACAAAGAGGTACAGCAAAAAAATTAAAAGATCTAAAATTAAATATAGCTGGCAAAACTGGTACTACCAACAAAAATACCGATACATGGTTTATTGGATATACGTCAAACTTACTCGTAGGAGTTTATGTAGGATCAGATAACCCGACTCCATTAGGAAAATATGAAACAGGATCTAAAACTGCTTTACCAATTTTTAAGAATTTTATAAAAGATTCGGTAAAAAAATCAGATGCGAGACCTTTTAAAGCTGCCAAAAACACAGTAATGATGGTAGTTGACCCAAATACCGGACAAAAAGCAAAATTTTCTACAAAAAATTCAATAATAGAGGTTTTCAAAAAAGAAAATATTATTGATGGAAAAGTTCTTTATTCAAATACAGATAGATTAGATAGTAATAATATATTAATGTTTTACTAATGGATAATAATTATCAGAATTTTAAAGAAGAAATAGAAAAGATTAATTTAAGGATTAAGGAGTATCTTTGAAAAAAATCAAATCAAATCGAAAATTCAATCTTTAAATTCACAAATGTTAAAAGCCGATTTTTGGCAAGACAAAATTAATTCTCAAAAAGTAATTAAAGAGAAAAAACTTTATGAGGAACTGGCTAATTCATATGATAGCTCAATTAAAAAATTAAAAGATTTAGACGATTTATTTGAATTGGCTTTAGAAGAAGAAAATTTAACAGTAAAAGACGAGGTTTTGCAAAATATTAAAAATTTAAATAAGGATGTAAAGAAAAATGAAATTAAATGTTTTTTATCTAACGAAGCCGACTCATTAGATTGCTATATTGAAATACACGCGGGTGCAGGAGGTACTGAAAGTCAAGATTGGGCCGATATGCTGAGAAGAATGTATTTAAAATGGTCTGATAAAAAAAAATTCAAATCAAGTTTAATCAGTGAGCATAGGGGTGAAGAAGCAGGTATAAAATCAGCAACAATTAGATTAGATGGTGAATTTGTTTTTGGTTGGTTAAAAAAAGAGTCTGGAATACACAGACTAGTTAGAATATCACCTTTTGATTCTGGTGCTAGACGACATACTAGTTTTGCTAGTGTATGGGTTTATCCAGTTGTAGATGAGAATATAAATATCGAGATTTCTGAAAAAGATTTAAGAATAGATACCTATAGATCTAGTGGGGCAGGAGGGCAACATGTAAATACAACTGATAGTGCTGTTAGAATAACTCACATTCCATCGAAAATTGTAGTTCAATGTCAAAATGAAAGGTCTCAACATAAAAATAAAGAAACATGTATGAACATGTTAAAAGCAAGATTATATGATTATGAGATTAAGAAAAGAGAACAAGAAAATGAAAATATTGAAACATCAAAATCTGAAATAGGTTGGGGTCATCAAATTAGGTCATACGTTTTACAACCCTATCAGCTTGTAAAAGATAATAGATCTAATTTTGAAAGTACAAGTCCTGATAAAGTATTAGATGGAGATATTGACGAATTTTTAGAGCAGTCACTTTATAAATTTAAATGAAAAAAAATATTTTAAAATATTTCATACTAATAATATCTTTTTTATCCATTTTGGTAATTTATTTAAGTACTATAGGAATAGAGACAGACTCATTTAATAATCAAATAAAAAAAAAAATTATTGAAAAAAATAAAAATTTAAATCTAGATTTAAAAAAAATAAAATTAATATTAAATCCTTTTAATTTACAAATTAATGCAAAAACAGTTGGAGCAACATTGTTTTATTTAAACAGGCCACTTCCACTCGAATATATTAAAACTAAAGTTTCAATAAGATCAATAATAAATAATAAAATAATTTCATCAAATGTTGAAATCGCATCAAGGTCAATGCTGTTAACGGATTTAATTAAATTTTTAAGAGCAACTAATAATAAAACTGAGTTATTTATATTAGAAAAAACTATAAAAAAAGGTCATATAATAATAGATTTAAGTTTTAATTTTGATGAAACTGGAACAATTAAAAATGATTACGAAATTAAAGGTCTAATAAAAGATGCAAATATTAGTTTTTTTAATAAATCTAAATTAGAAAATTTAAATTTTAATTTTATCCTTAGTCAGAATTTATATAAGTTTAATGACATAAAATTTAAATTTGAAAAAGTAAAATTTATCTCGGACAAATTACAAATACAAAAAAAAAATGAAAGCTTTTTACTTAATGGAACTGTTAAAAATAACCAATCCAAAATAAACGAAAATATAGTAAAATTATTAAATTTAAATTCTGAAAATTTAATCTTAGAAGATGTAAATTTTACTTCAAAAACTAAATTTTCTTTTGAAGTTAATAAGCAGTTTGATGCTAAAAATATTTTTTTAAATTCAGATATAAGTGTTGATGAGTTTAAATATAAAAAGCCAGATATAATAGATAATTATCTTTCAGATATAAATGATGTAATTTTATTTAAAAATCATAAATTTAAATTAAATTACAGTGAAAAAAATTTATCTATTAAAGGTGAAGGGGAAGCGGAGCTTGGGAATGGCACTAACCAAATCAAATATTTGATAAAAAAAAAAGATCAAGATTTTAATGTGAAAAGTGAATTAATAGTAAATAATATAAATCTTAAAAGAAAAGATTATTTTAAAATATTTTTTCCACAAATAAGAAATAAAATCAATTTTAAAAGCCAAATGTTAAAAATAAATTATAATAATAAAGATTTATCATTTTCAGGCACAGGTAAGATCAAAATCGAAAAAGATTTTGAAGAGGTAAATTATTATTTTGAAAAAAAAGCAAATAAGATAAATTTTAATACAGAATTAAACTTAAATAAAACAAATTTTAAAATCGACAATATTAATTATAAAAAAAAGAAAGGAACCAACTTACGCTTAAAAATTAAAGGCGAACTTAGTGACAAACAATATCTTAATATAAATCATTTTATTGCTGATGAAGAAAATAATAAAATCAAAATTTTAAACTTATCTCTAGATGATGAAAATCAAATTATTGAAATTGAGAAAGCTGATTTAAATTATTTAGATACTGATGGTATAAATAATAATTATCAAATCAAAAAAGTGAAAAAAAATAATTATATTATTAATGGTATTTTTTTTAATGCAAAATCTTTAATTACAAATTTACTAGAAAGTGATCGTAAAAAAGAAGAAAATATTTTTAAAAATAATTTAATTGTAGAGCTATATTTAAAGAAAGTTTACATTGATAACATAAATTTTGTTAAAGAGTTAAAAGGTACTTTAAAGATTAAAAAAAATAAAATATTAGATGCAAATATTTTAGCTTCTTTCAATGATAAACAAATTATTACATTTACAATTAACACAAATAAACAAGGGGAAAAAATAACAACATTATTTTCATCGAAAGCAAAACCTTTGGTAGATAGATATAAATTTATTAAAGGTTTTGAAGATAGTAGAGATGGATATTTAGATTTTCATTCTTCAAAAATTAACGGCATTTCAACATCCAAGTTGGTTATTGATAATTTTAAAGTAAAAAAGATACCCGCATTAGCCAAGTTGTTAGCTCTTGCTTCACTTCAGGGAATAGCAGATTTGCTAACAGGAGAAGGTATTAGATTTACAGATTTTGAAATGAATTTTACGACTGAAAATAAAACTATGAAAATTCAAGAATTATACGCGATTGGACCAGCAATTACTATTTTGTTGGATGGATACCTTGAAGGAAATAATTTAGTTAGTTTAAGGGGCACGTTAGTGCCAGCTACAACAATCAATAGATCAATTGCCTCAATACCTCTAATTGGAGATTTGCTTATTGGAAAGAAAGTTGGAGAAGGAGTTTTTGGGGTCAGTTTTAAAATTAAGGGACCACCAAAAAATTTAGAAACAACCGTAAACCCTATAAAAACTTTAACTCCTAGATTTATTACTAGGACCTTGGAAAAGATAAAAAAAAATTAATTTAATTCAATTTTGATATGCCTTTTTTTCCCAAGAGAAAGCTTAAGATAATTTTCTTTAAATAATTCTATCTCAATTTCAAATTTTTCGTCTGAAATGATTTTGTTATTTATTCTGACTGCATTACCTTTTACCAATCTTCTAATTTCACTTTTAGATTTTTCTAGTTTAGTTAGCAAAACTAAATCAATAATATTAATTTTTTTTAATATTTTCTTTGCTTGTATAGTGATTTTTGGCAAGTTTGAACCTAATGAAGTTCCAGAGAAAGCTTCTCTTGCAGCTTGCTCAGCTTTTTTGGCTGCGTCTTCTCCGTGCAACATTAAAGTAGCTTTGTTAGCTAGAAGTATTTTTAATTCATTAATATTTTTATTTTTAATTGAGTCTATCTCTTCTGTTTTAACTTCAGTAAACATTTTTAAAAATTTAACAACATCTCGATCATCAGTATTTCTCCAAAACTGCCAATAATCGTAGGCAGATAAATTTTTTTTATCTAGCCAAATAGCACCATTTTCAGTTTTTCCCATCTTAGCTCCACTAGCCAATGTAATTAAGGGCGTTGTTAGACCAAAAGCCTGATGATTTGAATATCTTTTTATAAGCTCTACTCCATTAACAATATTACCCCATTGATCTGAGCCACCAATTTGCAACATACAGTTTTCTTTTTTATTCAATTCAAGAAAGTCGTATGCTTGTAAAATCATATAATTAAATTCCATGTAACTTAGCGACTGTTCTCTTTCCAATCTTAATTTAACACTATCAAACGTTAACATCTTATTTATTGTAAAATGTTTTCCAATATCTCTTAAAAATGAAATATAATTTAAATTTTTAAGCCAACTATAATTATTTACAAATAATGGTTTAGTTTTGGGATCATCATTGTCTAAAAACTTTTTTAAAATATTTTGAATATTTTTTATATTTTTTTCGATTTCCTCTTCTTTTAAAATTTTTCTAGTTTTATCTTTGCCTGATGGATCACCAATTCTTGTGGTACCTCCACCAAGTAAAACTATTGGTCTATGTCCATTTTTTTGAAGCAATCGTAAACACATGATCTGAAGCAAACTACCAACATGTAAGCTTTCTGCTGTACAATCAAAACCTATGTAACCTTTAATTTTTTCTTTATCTAATATATCCGACAATTCTTTTTCATTGGTACACTGATAAAAATATCCTCTATCTTTAAATTCTTTTAAAAATTTATTCATACGCTTATAATTACAATATACAAATTTTTTTTAAAAAACATATCAATGAAAAAAAAATTATTCACAGCAATTGGACTTATGAGCGGCACTTCAATGGATGGTGTAGATTTATCAATAATTCGTTCAGATGGCTACGATCAGTTTTGCAATATTTTAGATGATTATTATGAGTATGATAAAGAACTTCAAGATCAATTAATTAATTTAAGGGAATTGATTTCTATTAAAGATGATCTTTCAAAATATATTGATAAATTGAGAGAACTTGAGCGTAAATTTACGCTCTTCAATGCAAATTTAGTTAATCAAACCTTAAAAAAACTTAAGTATTCAGTTGATCTAGTAGGATTTCATGGACAAACAATCTTTCATAATTCACAAACAAAAATTACAAAACAATTAGGTGATGGAAAATTATTATCTCAATTAACAAAGAAAAAGGTCATATACGATTTTAGACAGGCAGATATTGAAAACAATGGTCAAGGAGCGCCCTTAACTCCTATTTTTCATTATATTTTATCAAAACAATTACAAAAAAAATATAAAATAGAATTGCCGTTTATTTTTTTAAATATAGGTGGAATAGCTAATGTTACGAAAATAAATAGTTTTTCAGATGATATTGGTAAAAATTTATTTGCTTTTGATATAGGACCTGGAAACTGTTTAATTGATGAATGGATTAGAAAAAATTCTAATAAAAAATATGATTGCAAAGGTGAAATAGCTAGGTCAGGAAATATTAACAAATTAATTTTGAATCAGGCTATTGACAATTTTAAAATTGAAAACTTTTCTCAATCTTTGGATATCAAAGATTTTGATACGTCATTCATAAAAGGCTTATCTTTTGAAGATGGATGCGCTACTATAACAAATTTTACTGCTTATTTAATTTCTCAAGGATTAGAATATATTAGTCAAAATCAAGAAATTAATGTTTTGATTTGTGGAGGAGGAAGAAAAAACAATTTTTTGATTGAGAATATCAATAAATATTTATTCAATAATAATAAGATCATTTTAAAAGATATAGATAGTTATAATTTAAATGGAGATTATACTGAGTCGCAAGCATTTGGATACCTAGCTGTAAGATCTTTTTTAAAACTACCTATATCATTTAATACAACAACAAGATGTAACGTTTCTTCATTAGGTGGAAAATTAGTTGAAAATTATTAGTATAATGCAGTTTCTTTTTTGATATATTTGTCAAGATTTTTTATCAAAACATCGTCAGTCTTTGAAAAGAAATGATTTGCTTCGGCTATTGCATCAAATTCTACTTTAATACCCTTTTGTGCACTCAATCTTTTATTTAATTCTGTAATATATTCTAATGGAACTAACTCATCTTTTTTTCCATAAATAACTAAACCCGATGTTGGGCATGGAGATAGAAACGAAAAATCATATACATTAGGTTGAGGAGAAATAGCAACGAACCTATTAATTTCTGGTCTTCTCATTAATAATTGCATTGCTATAAGTGAACCAAAAGAAAATCCAGATACCCAACATTGAGAATTATCAAAGTTTTCTCTTTCTAGCCAATCTAAAGCTGCAGCAGCATCCGCAAGTTCACCTTGTCCATTATCAAATTCACCATCACTCTTTCCAACACCTCTAAAATTAACTCTACAAACAGAAAAATCATTCTCCATAAAAGTATGAAAAGTATCTACAACGACTTTATTATTCATAGTTCCTCCATATTGAGGATGTGGTTGTAAAACTAATGCTATAGGCGATGTATTTTTTTTACTCTTAAAATATTTGGCTTCAAGCCTACCAGCTGGCCCTGGAATAAAAATTTCTAAAATTTTATTATCCATAATTGATATTGATAATTATTCTCAAAAAAAATGTAGCTTTATCACATGTCAGCGACAATATGTGAATTTTTTTTTTTAATCTAAACTTGACCATTTTAGTCAGGTATGTTTAAAAACTCACGTTTTAAGGGTATTATATGAAATTAACTTCTAAAGGTAGATACGCTGTAATGGCTCTCGTTGACTTGGCACGGTTTGATACTATCAATCCCGTATCTTTAAGAGATATATCTTTAAGACAAGGTATATCTTTAGATTACTTGGAGCAAATTTTTTCCAAGTTAAAACGAAATCAAATTGTAAAAAGCATTAGAGGAAATCAAGGAGGATATGTCCTAAGCAAAAGTCCAAATGATATAAAACTAACAAATATTTTTAATGCTGTGGACGAAAAAGTAAAAACAGTTCAATGTAAAAAGGAATCTAAAAAGGGATGTAATGGAAGACTAACAAAATGTATTACTCACAATTTATGGGATGAGCTTGAAAATCATATTAATAGTTTTTTTGAAAAAAAAAGTTTGGAAGATTTAATACAAAATAAAAAAGAAAATAGATTATAAATGGATAATAGACAAAAAGAGATAGATAATTTAAAAGATTATAAATATGGATTTTCAACTGATATTGAAAATATCAAAGCTCCAAAAGGTTTAAATGAAGAAGTAATTAAGTTTATTTCTAAAATTAAAAAAGAACCTGAATGGATGTTAAACTTTCGACTTAAAGCTTTTGAAAGATTTAAACTATTAAAAGAACCAAATTGGCAAAAACCAAAATATCCTAAAATTGATTATCAGGATCTTTATTATTATTCAGCACCTAAAAGTATGAAAAATAAACCAAAAAGTCTAGATGAGCTTGATCCAAAACTTTTAGAAACTTATAAAAAATTAGGTATACCATTACAAGAACAAGCAAGATTAAATGGTATTGCTGTAGATGCAGTCTTCGACTCAGTATCAGTTGCAACAACATTTAGAGAAGAATTAACAAAACATGGTATTATATTTTGTCCAATATCTGAAGCTATTCAAAAACATCCAGATCTTGTAAAAAAATATTTAGGTTCAGTTATACCAACAACAGATCATTTTTTTGCAACCTTAAACTCCGCAGTTTTTACAGATGGATCTTTTGCTTATATTCCTGAAGGAGTAAGATGTCCGATGGAGCTTTCTACTTATTTCAGAATTAATGCATCTAACACTGGTCAATTTGAAAGAACATTAATAATTGCTGATAAAGGTAGTTATGTGAGTTACTTAGAAGGTTGCACAGCACCAATGAGAGATGAAAATCAACTGCATGCAGCCAATGTAGAGTTAATTGCTCTTGATGATGCGGAAATAAAATACTCCACAGTACAAAATTGGTATCCTGGAGACAAAGATGGCAAAGGTGGGATTTACAATTTTGTAACTAAGCGTGGTTTGTGTAAAGGAAAAAACTCAAAGATTTCATGGACTCAAGTTGAGACTGGTTCTGCAATTACCTGGAAATATCCAAGTTGTATTCTTAAGGGAGATAATTCGGTCGGTGAATTTTACTCAATTGCTATAACTAATAATTTCCAAAAAGCTGATACAGGTACAAAAATGATCCATCTTGGAAAAAATACAAAAAGCAAAATAATATCTAAAGGAATTTCGGCTGGAAATTCAGATATGACTTATAGAGGTTTAGTAGACATTTCCTCAAAAGCACAAAATTCAAACAATTATACACAATGTGACTCCTTATTAATGGGAAATAAATGTGGAGCTCATACTGTACCATATATTAGAAATAAAAATTCGGAGTCGAATATTGCTCATGAGGCAACTACATCAAAGATAAGTGAGGAACAATTACATTATTGTCAGCAAAGAGGATTAAATCCAGAGGAAGCAGTAGGATTAATTGTAAATGGTTTTTGTAAAGAAGTTTTACAACAGTTACCTATGGAATTTGCCGTAGAAGCACAAAAACTTGTTGGAATTAGTTTAGAGGGAAGTGTTGGATAATGTTAAAAATAAACCAATTAAATGCCAAAATTGATAATAAGGAAATTTTAAAAGGTTTTTCTCTAAATATAAATCCTGGAGAAGTGCATGCCATAATGGGTCCAAATGGATCTGGAAAAAGTACACTTTCAAATATTTTGTCAGGAAAAAAAGGATATGAAGTTTCAGGCGAAGTACTTTTTGAGGAAAAAGATTTATTTGAGTTAGAAACAGAAGAAAGAGCACATAAAGGTATTTTTCTAGCATTTCAGTACCCATTAGAAATACCCGGAGTTAATACAAACATTTTCTTAAAAACTTCATTAAACGCAATTAGAAAAGCAAGAGGTGAAAAAGAGCTTGATGCTATAGAATTTTTAAAACTAGTAAAAGAAAAGTCTAAGCAATTAAAATTTGATGAAGAAAAATTAAATAGACAATTAAACGTTGGCTTTTCCGGTGGAGAAAAAAAGAAAAACGAAATTTTACAAATGTCATTATTGGCACCAAAATTATCAATTTTAGACGAAACAGATTCAGGGCTAGATATTGATGCTTTGAAAATTGTTGCTGATGGAGTTAACACATTAAGAAATCAAAATAATTCTTTTTTGATAATAACTCATTATCAAAGATTACTTGATTACATTAAGCCAGACTTCGTTCATGTTTTAATGGGTGGAAAAATTATAAAATCTGGAGGTCCAGAATTAGCTTTAGAATTAGAAAAAAAAGGTTATGAAAATTTTAATTAAATGAAAGAACAATTACAAAAAGACTTTAAAAATATTATTAAAAATTTAAATTTATCTCAGAAAGATATTGAGATAAAAAAATTTAGTCTAGATAATTTTATTGAAAAAGGTTTTCCAAATAGAAAAGAGGAAGATTGGAGATTTTCAGACCTTAATCAAATAATAAAAAAAAATATCGGAGAACTAAGTTTTTATTGTGATTATACCTCAACTAACAAAGTTGATACCTCTGTATTTGTAGATGGTTTAGAGCATAACAAAATAGTCTTTATAAATGGGAGAATTGAAAAGATTGATTTTGATTATGAAAAGAAAAATCAAATAGAAATAATTGATCAATCAGAAACTATTAATAGATTTAGTAATAATAATTCTTTATCAGATTTAAATAATGCTTTTACCAGCAAATGTTTCAAAATTCTGGTTAAAAAAGGGTATCAATTATCAAAACCGCTTATTATTTATCATACATTTAATTCTAAAATATGGTCGAAAAACATTAATTTAAGACTAGATTTTGAGCTTAATGAAGATAGTTCTTTACGAGTTATTGATTTATTTAATGAGGCATCTGAAAAAAATTTTTTAAATATTTTTTATAATTTTGACTTAAAGAAAAATGCAATTTTAAAAAACTACAAATTAGATAAACTTGAAAATAAAAATGTTAAATATTCTTTTAATAATATTGAACAAGACAAAAATAGTATTTCAGAAACATTTATTTTATCTTCAGGATCAAATTTTTTTAAAAATGAAATAAATTGTAATTTAAACGGAAAATATGCATCAGCTTTTGTTAACGGCATATTTTCACTTAACAATGATAAACACCATGAAATCAGAACAATAATCAATCATTTGACTGAAAATACAAAAAGCTATCAATTAATCAAAAGTGTATTAGAGCAAAGTTCTAAAGCTGTATACCAAGGAAAAATATTTGTTAATCCACAAGCGCAGAAAACTGACGGTTATCAATTAAGTAAAGCAATATTATTAAATAAAGAGTCAGAATTTAATGCAAAGCCTGAATTAGAAATTTATGCTGACGATGTTAAGTGCTCTCATGGTTCTGCATCCGGAAGTTTAAATGAAGATTCTATTTTTTATTTAATGTCTAGAGGATTAAGTTATCAGCAATCAAGAGAACTATTAATTAACGGTTTTTTGCTTGATGTAGTAGAAAAAATAACAGATTCAGAAATTAAAAACTTAGTTAAAAATATGATCGGAATTAAGGAATGAATATTGACCATATAAAAAAAGAATTTCCAATTTTTGATGAAAAAATCCATAATAACGACTTAGTGTATTTAGATAGTGCAAATTCATCTCAAAAACCAAAAGTTGTAGTAGATAGAATCAATGAATTCTATACTAAACAATTTTCTAATGTAGGAAGAAGTGTTCATTATCTTGCTGTAGCTGCTACAAACTTATATGAAAATACTAGAATTTCAGTTCAAAGGTATATTAATGCAAAAGATAAAAATGAGATTGTATTTACAAAAGGTGCAACTGAGGCCCTTAATTTAGTAGCAAATACTTTAGGCCAAAATTATTTTAACGAAGGAGATGAAATTTTAATTACTGAACTTGAACATCATTCTAATTATGTGCCCTGGCATTTTTTAAGAAAATCAAAAAATATTAAAATTAATTTTGCTGAAATTAATGAGTCAGGAGAAATTACTTTGGAAGAAATTGAAAAAAAAATAACACCAAAAACTAAATTAATAGCTATTACTCACTTATCAAATGTAACTGGAGCAATTTTACCAGTTAAAGAAATAACTGATTTGGCCCATTCAAAAGGAATTATAGTTGTAGTTGATGGATGCCAAGGTGCGCCACATTTAAAGCTCGACATGCAAGATTTGGATTGTGATTTTTATGCTATTTCTTGTCATAAAATGTATGGACCAACTGGCTTGGGAGTATTGTACGGAAAAAAAAAGTGGTTAGAGGAATTACCTCCATACCAAGGTGGTGGAGGAATGATAAATGAAGTTAAAAAAGATACTATCTCTTATGGTGATTTACCCAATAAGTATGAGGCAGGAACTATGGCTACTGCACAAGTAATTGCATTTGATCGCTCAATTAAATTTTTAGAGAGCATTGGTATAGAAAATATCATGAAGCATGAAGCTGAATTAGTAGAGTATGGGCAAGAGTTATTAAAGAAAAATAACTCAGTTAAACTTATTGGAAATCCAAAAAATAAAGGAGGAGTTTTATCATTTACTATAGAAGGAGTTCATCCTCATGACATAGCAACAATATTAGATGAAGATGGTGTTGCAATTAGAGCAGGCCATCATTGTTGCCAAATTTTGCATGACAAATTAAATATTCCAGCAAGTGCAAGAGCCTCAGTTGGTATTTATAATACGAAAGAAGATTTAGATCAGTTAAATGAGTCTATAAATAACTGTAAAAAAATATTTAATCTATAATGAATTTAAAAGAACTTTATCAAGAAATTATATTAGAACATGGTAAGAACCCAAGAAATTTGAGAAAGACAGAAGGTTTCAATAAAGACGCAAAAGGGAACAATCCTCTTTGTGGTGATAATGTTCATGTTTATTTAAAACTAAATGGACAAAAAATTGTAGAAGATGCATCTTTTGAAGGAAGTGGATGTGCCATCTCAATGGCTTCAGCTTCTATAATGACAGATTTAATTAAGGGAAAAAATGAACATGAGGCTAAAGAAATTGTTGAAGATTTTTTAGGGATGATAAAAGAGAACCCAGAACTAAAATCAGAAAATTTACAAGAAGATGAAAAAACTAAATTAATGTGTTTATCCGGTGTAAAGCAATACCCGATGAGAGTTAAATGCGCCACTTTATCTTGGCACACTTTAATTTCAGCTTTTCAAAATGATAAAGAAGAGGTTAAAACAGAAAATTAAAAATGGAAAAAAAAGAAAAAATAATTCAAGAAATTAAAAAAATTTATGATCCAGAGCTCCCTGTTAATATTTATGAGCTAGGATTAATATATGATATAATTATAGAGAATGAAAAATTTGCAAAAATTAAAATGACTTTAACTACTCCTAATTGTCCTGTAGCTGAAAGTCTTCCAAAAGAAGTAAAGGAAGGAGCAATGCAAGTTGACGGAATTGAAGATGTTGATGTTCAGCTTGTATGGGATCCACCTTGGAATAAAGACATGATGTCAGAAGCTGCAAAACTTGAAATGAATTTATAATGAAACCAATAATAAAATTGAGCGACAAAGCTGCAGCTAGGATCAAAGAAATTATGTCTAATGCAGAAAATGAATCATTGGGAGTAAGAGTATCTGTAAAAACTGGTGGCTGTGCAGGTATGTCTTATGTAATGGAGTACACAAAAGAAGCAAATCCAAATGATGAAGTAATTGAGGATAAGGGTGTAAGGGTTTTTGTAGATCCTGCTGCAGTTATGTATTTATTAGGCACAGAAATGGACTATAAACAAGAGGAAATGTCATCAACTTTTGTTTTTAACAATCCAAATGAAACCGAGCGTTGTGGCTGCGGAGAATCCTTCAAAATCGACTAGGTTGTATTATCCCATTTAATGCATATCAGTATTGTGCTTTATGCATAACTAGAGTATATTCAAGTTATGAATAAGTTTGAATTTAAAAATCTTGTTAAAAACTTGAAAAATACTTTAAAGCAAAAGTCTTTTTTTAAAGAACTGCGTAAGGAAGTAGACACTGGTGCAAACGGTACACAGGATTACGTGGTTAAAAAAGGTATTAACAAAGATACAATTGCAACAACGAGACAGTAATTAAATATTAACTACTGTAGTACATCTCAAACTCAACAGGATGAGGTGAGTGTTCAAATTTATGTATCTCCTCAAACTTTAGTGCGATGTATGCATCTATTTGATCATCAGTAAATACTCCACCTTCAGTTAAGAATTCTCTATCTTTATCTAAACTTTCCATCGCCTCTCTTAAAGAACCGCATACAGTTGGTATTGCTTTAACTTCTTCAGGAGGTAACTCGTATAAATCTTTGTCGAAAGAATCTCCTGGATGAATTTTGTTTTTTATACCGTCTAAACCTGCCATTAACATTGCTGCAAATGTTAAATAAGGATTACCCGATGCATCTGGAAATCTTATTTCACATCTTGCACCTTTTTTACTTAAAGTAATAGGAATACGACATGAAGCAGATCGGTTTCTAGCTGAGTAGGCCAAAAGAACTGGAGCTTCGAATCCTGGAATTAATCTTTTATAACTATTAGTTGTTGAGTTTGCAAAAGCATTAATAGCCTTCGCATGTTTTAAAATTCCACCTATATAATGAAGAGCTGTTTCTGATAGACCAGCATATGCATCACCAGAAAAAACTGGTGTGTCACCTTTCCAAATTGATTGATGGATATGCATCCCAGAACCATTATCTCCTGCTACAGGTTTTGGCATGAATGTTGCTGTCTTTCCAAAAGAATGCGTAACCATTTGAACAACATATTTATATAATTGAACATTATCCGCTTGATCAACTAAAGTTCCAAAATACATACCAAGCTCATGTTGGCTGGGAGCAACTTCATGATGATGTTTTTCAACTTTAATACCAACCTCTTTTAAATTTTTTAAATATTCACCTCTCATATCTTGTTCACTATCTACAGGCGGTACTGGAAAATATCCTCCTTTGACACCAGGTCTATGACCCATATTTCCATTTTCGTATTCTCTCCCTGAATTATATGGACCTTCTTTACTATCAATTTTAAAACCACATTCGTTCATGTCATTTTTAATTCTTACATCATCAAATACAAAAAATTCAGGTTCAGGACCAAAAAAAGCTTTATCACCAACACCTGATGTTTTTAAATATTCTTCAGCTTTTTTTGCTATACCTCTTGGATCTCTCTCGTAAGGAGATCTTTTAATAGCATCTAAAATATCACAAAATAAAACCACTGTGTTATGCGATGTAAATGGATCCATAAACATTCTTGTGGTATCAGGTTTTAAAATCATATCAGACTCGTTAATTGCTTTCCAACCAGCAATTGAAGATCCGTCAAAAAAAACACCTTCATTAATCATGTCTTCATCAACAATTGAGGCATCCATTGTTAAATGTTGTAATTTTCCTCGAGGATCTGTAAACCTTAGATCTACAAACTCAGCATCTTTATCTTTTATAAACTTTAATACATTTGCGGCGCTCATTATGTCTCCTGTGTAATTCTGTCAGTGATAAATAACAAAATAATTGCTTTAAACAATGCTTATTTAATAAATAACACCTATGCAATTTTCACATAAGTAGTGTATTTAATCATAATTATTAATTAACTTATGCCTAAAAACTCCATTTTAAAGAAAGAAGCTGTTAAAAGAGCTGAAAAGTCATTAAAAAGTTTTGACAATAACCTAAAAGTTCTAATTTTGGAAAATACAGCTAGAACTGCTGAAGAAGCAGCTGCAGCTTTAAGTTGTAGTGTTGGTGCTATTGTTAAAAGTTTATTGTTCAAAACTGGAGACAAATTTTTACTTTGTTTAGTATCTGGAGATAGAAGGTGCTCCTTAAATAAATTAAAAAAAATCTTAAATGAAAAAGATGTTTCTATGGCAAACCCTGATGAAGTAAAAAGAATTACGGGTTACACAATAGGAGGAGTTTCACCTGTTGGTCATTTAACAAAATTAAAAATTATTTTAGATAATAATTTAAAAAGATTTTCAAAAATATATGCTGCGGCAGGTCACCCTAATGCAGTCTTTGGCATAGATTTAAATCAATTTATAATATTAACTTCAGCAGAAATTGAGGAATTTACAGAATGAGAACACCAAAATTAATTGATTATATTTTATTAACAATACTTGCGTTAATCTGGGCTTCTGCATTCTTCAATATTAAAATAGCAACTTATTCATTTGGACCAATTACTATTGCTTTTCTTAGAGTATTCTTTGGGGCAATACCTGTTTTACTGCTTTGCTATTATAAAAATATTAAAATTGAAGCTTTTTCAAAAGATTGGCATTGGTTTGCGATAATAGGATTTATAAATCTTGTAGCACCATTTTTTTTAATTGCATATGGAGTTAAATCTGTTCAGAGTAATTTAGCTGCAATTTTAATGTCTACAACCCCTTTAAGCTCAACTGTATTAGGACACTTTTATACAAACAATGAAAAATTTAATATAGTCAAAACTGTTGGAATATTAATAGGATTTTCTGGAATTGTTTTTTTATTTTCAGATAATATTTTAATTGATCAAAATAATTTTGTATCTGCTTTGTTAATATTATTAGGTTCAACATGTTACGTAATTGGAGGTGTTTTAACTTTAAAAATTAGTAAAAAGAAAAATGAAAATGTAACAGGGTCTATTTTAATTTGGGCAATTATAATTTTAATACCATTTGTTTTGTTCATCGAACAACCATGGCAATCGATACCTAGAACCGACTCATTAATATCGGTTATTTATTTAGGAATTGTGCCAACAGGAATAGCTTGGTTATTACGTTTCAGAATTTTAAAAAATAATGGTTTAATTTTTCAATCACAAGTTTCTTATTTAATACCAATATTTGGTACAATACTAGGATTTATTTTTTTGAAAGAGTTAATTACTATTAAGGTGGTGATCTCATTAATAGCTGTTTGTATTGGTGTTTATTTTGTAAGAAGAGGCGACAATACGAAAAAACTATTTAATTTTTGAAATAGCAAAAATGTGTGATGGGCCAGTTTCACAACAACCACCAAGTATTGTGGCTCCAGCCTTCTTGAATTTTTTTGCAATTTCAGCAATTTTTTCAGGAGTTAGGTCCTCTCTTTTCCCAAGAAATTGATTTGGGTTTGATTTTTGTTTAAGAAAAGCCGAAGTATAGCCCTCTTTAATTTTTGTTGTTTTAAACCCATTTAATTTAAATCCAAAGGGAAGTTTTAAACTTTTTAATTCATTAATATTTAATTCAAAATTTTCTGGAGAAACACAAGCAAGCACTACTCCAAGCAACTTATCATCAATTATATGTTTTATATCAGAAATTTTTTCTCCACTAGGTAATGCAGTACCCTCAGAAATATGAGCTCCAATAAGATATGGTTTTTTAAACTCCTCTATAGCTAAAATCGCTGATTTTATTTCTTTAATACTACTCAATACATCAAAATAAAAAAAATCTATGTATTTATTTAAGATTTTTGCTTGATCGTTAAAATCTTTAATAATTTCTGCTTCATCTCTATCATCAGCTTCATAAGTTAAATTTTGAGGAGGTAAACCAGCTGCAACTAGTATATTAGGATATTTTTTTTTTACCTCTGCTGCTAACTCTCCTGCCTTTTTATTAAGTTCTTCAAATTTGTTCTCAATATTATTTTGCTTTAATCTTTTTTTTCGACAGGTAAAAGTATTTGTAACGATAACCTCAGCACCAGCTTTTACAAAATCAGAGTGGATATCAATCACTAATTGATGGTATTTTTTATTCAAAATAGCATTTGCACTCCAAAGAGAAGAATTGATCTCCATTCCTCTTTCAAGGAGTTCTTGACCCATACCTCCATCTAAAATTCTTAGTTTTTTAAAAAATTCTAAATCCATTTACTTTATTATTTTTTAAAATATATTTTTACATTAAATGAAAATGATCTTCTTTCTCCATCAATATTAAAAGGATAAGCCGTATGCATAAGGTAATTTGGAAATATAATTAAATCTCTTACTTTTGGTCTTAGATTATAAATACTATTAGACAAAAAAGCTTTTTGACCATTAATAAAATCTATTGTTCCATTTGTTTTTAATTTTTTATTTTTTAAGTTTTTATTATTTGTCATACCTTTCGGCAGTTTTAGATAGCCCACTCCAGATAAATCACCATTATGGTAATGAATTGGATTATATTCTCCTTTAAATTGTCTAACAACCCACAGATTAAGTATCTTTATTTTTTTAATATTTTTTATTTTTTCAATTGAAATAAATTTTTTAATTTTAATCAGTAACTCTTTTTCTAAAAATTTTGTTAAAAATTTATTTGAAATTTTTACTTCATTTTTAATTTGGCTAGCCAACTTAGAACTGTAATCAATTTTTCGGATACTTGATTTTTTATCAAATTCTTTATTAATTATATTAAGAATCTTTTTTGATATTTTTGTTTTACCAATTGAGGGACCAAACGGTTTAATATTCTTCATAATATTTTAATTATATGAAAAAAAAATTTTATCAATATTATGTTAAAACTCTAAATCCCATTCTAATTGCTACAAAAATAACCAAAAAAGATGTCAGTAAGGCCAAAGTTTTGTTAGAGAAAATTTTAACATTCATATAGCTGCCAATCTGACCCCCTAAAAATACTATAAAAAAAAATGGCCAAAAATCAAATATTTCACTAGAAACTTGCTTTTTTGTTAAATGGCCCATAATGCCAAAAATAGAATTTATTAAAATAAATAATGAAGCCGTGCTAGTAATATGTTTTGGATATCCAGCTTTCATTAAAAATAAAAGAGGGCTTAAAAATATACCACCACCAATACCTACTACGCCTGAAACAAAACCTATAGCAGAACCAACTAAAAAGGATAAATATCTTTTAATCGAATTAAATTTGATAATCTTTTTTTCATAAGATTTACTCTCTAATAATAGGAATATGCCAGCAAGAAATAGAACAATAAATAATATTGTCTCAAACAATGCTTTGTCTAATGATATAGATCCTCCAATAAAAGCAAATGGTATCGAGCCAATTAAATATGGCCATAGGAGTTTTATGTTAATGTTTCCTGATCTAAGAAAATTTACAGAATTTCCAGAAACCACAATTACATTACAAACCAGAGCAATTATAGGAAAAATGTAATAAGGAATATCCCAAATTAACATTAATGCAAGATAAGTAGATCCACCCCCAAAACCAATACTGGAGTATAATATTGCTGTTAAAAAGAATAATAATATTAATATAATCATTTATAATAAAAATTATTTATGAACGTAAATATTGCTCTTCTAACTGTAACAGATACAAGAACAATTGATAATGATAAATCGGGCGCAATTCTTGTTAGCAAAATTGCAGAAGCTAATCATAAATTAATAGAAAGAAAAATTTGCAAAGATAACAAAGAAGATATTATATCAATCTTAAAAGATTGGACTAATAAAAAAGTTATTGATGTAATTATTACAACTGGTGGTACAGGTTTGACTGGGCGGGACATTACTCCAGAAGCACTTGAAGAGATTGCTGACAAACATATACCTGGATTTGGTGAAGTTTTTAGAACTATAAGTTTAAAAACTATTGGCACCTCATCAATTCAATCAAGAGCTTGCGCCATCATATCCAATGGAAAATATATCTTTTCATTACCTGGTTCGTCTGGTGGAGTAACAGATGCTTGGGATGGTATTTTAAAACATCAATTGGATATTAACCACAAGCCATGTAATTTTGTTGAATTATTTCCAAGGTTAAAAGAAAAATAATTATTTTTGATATTTTTCTTTCCATTCTGAGTAAGGCATACCATAAACATGTTCTCTAGCTTCTGGATCTGAAATTGAAATTCCTTTTTTTTCTCCCTCTTCCCTGAACCATCTTGATAAACAATTTCTACAAAAACCAGCTAAGTTCATTAATTCGATATTTTGAACATCTTTTCTCTCATCTAAATGTTTCAATAACCTTTCAAACGCAGCTGACTGAAGTTCTTTTTTTTCGTTCTCGTTCATATTTAAATTATTAACTTCTTAAAAAATATAGCACAAGATATAGTATTAATTCAATTGTAGGTAGAAAATTATAAATATTTAAAAATAGACTTTATCTTTATTTGTTAGTTTAATTGTTAATGGCTATTAAGAAAAAAAAAATAGCAAAATCAAAGGTCAAGAAAAAAAAAATTAAATTGGCCAAAACTTCTAGAAAAAAAATAAAAACGAAAAAAAAAGTTAAGACAAAAAAGTCTGCGACCAAGAATCGTTCATATAAGTCTAGAAAAAGTAATAAACTAAATAAGAAAAAAACAAAGAGAGGGGTTAAAAATATGAGTGCAGAAGCAATGAAAGTGTCTTCAGTACTAGATACATCTCACTTAAATGTTAAGTTTCCATTTAAAGCAAAATATGGAAACTACATTAATGGAAAGTTTGTTGAGCCATTATCAGGTAAGTATTTTGATAATCCAAGCCCAATATCAAACGAGACAATCTGTTCTGTAGCACGATCAAATGAAAAAGATGTTGAAGCTGCATTAGATGCAGCTCATGCAGCTTTTAAAGAATGGGGTAAAACCGATATAACAACAAGATCAAACATTTTAAATAAAATAGCTGACAAAATTGAGGAAAATAAAGATATGTTAGCTGTTGCTGAATGTTTGGATAATGGTAAGCCGATCAGAGAATGTATGGCTGCTGATTTGGCTCTTGTAATTGACCACTGGAGATATTTTGCAGGCGTTATTAGAGCTGAGGAAGGGTCTGTTGCTGAAATAAGTAATTCTCAATATTCATATAATATTCCTGAACCGCTTGGTGTAGTCGGTCAAATAGTTCCGTGGAATTTTCCATTATTAATGGCAACGTGGAAATTAGCACCAGCGCTTGCAGCAGGAAACTGTTCAGTTCTTAAACCAGCAGAGCAAACACCAGCATCAATAATGGTCATGATGGAATTAATCGGCGATTTATTACCTCCTGGTGTTGTAAATATAGTAAGTGGTTTTGGATTAGAGGCAGGTAAACCTTTAGCATCATCTAAAAGAGTTGCAAAAGTTGCTTTTACAGGTGAAACAACAACTGGAAGATTAATTATGCAGTATGCTGCTCAAAACATAATTCCAATAACTTTGGAATTAGGCGGCAAATCTCCAAATATTTTCTTTGAAGATATCATGCAAAAAGATGATGACTTTTTAGATAAATGTGTTGAAGGATTTGTAATGTTTAATCTAAACCAAGGTGAGGTTTGTACTTGTCCAAGTAGAGCTTTAGTTCAAGAATCAATCTATGACAAATTCATGGAAAAATGTATTGCTAGAACAAAAGCAGTTGTTCAGGATAACCCATTAAAAATGGAAACAATGATAGGAGCACAAGCTTCAGTAGAACAAATGGAAAAAATTAAATCTTTCTTAGATATTGGAAAAAAAGAAGGTGCCAAAGTTCTTGCTGGAGGTAGTGAAGCTAAATTAAATAGTGGCTTAGAAAAAGGTAACTATATTCAGCCCACTATTTTTGAGGCAAAAAACAGTATGAGAATTTCTCAAGAAGAAATTTTTGGACCAGTTGTATCTGTAATTAAATTTAAAGATGAAGCAGAAGCGTTAGAGATTGCTAACGATACTCTTTATGGTTTGGGTGCAGGTGTTTGGACAAGAAATGGTAATATTGCTTACAGAATGGGAAGAGCAATACAAGCAGGAATAGTATGGACAAATTGTTATCATGCTTATCCAGCTCACTCACCGTTTGGAGGCTACAAACAATCTGGAGTAGGAAGAGAAACTCATAAAATGATGCTTAATCATTATAGACAGAATAAGAATCTTCACGTTTCTTATGCTGAACAGAAATTAGGCTTCTTTTAAACGATAATAATATATAATGGCCCATGATTCTATATCATGGGCCGAACATCAAAAATGAAAGTATCTGCAACACAGTCAGCTTTAAACCTTTTGTCTGAACTTCAGGATAAGTATGGAGAAAAATTGATGTTTCATCAGTCGGGAGGTTGTTGCGATGGAAGTGCTCCAATGTGCTTTCCTGAAGGAGAGTTCCCACTAGGTGATAATGATGTAAAACTAGGTGAAATTGGTGGGGTTCCTTTTTACATGAATGGAGATCAGTACGAAAAATGGAAACATACAGATCTTACTATAGACGCTGTTAATGGCATTGGCGGTATGTTTTCTTTAGATAACGGCACAGGCAAGAGATTTTTAACTAAATCTGAAATTTGTTTAGTTGTAGATAACGACCCAAAAACTAAGTAGTTTTCTTAAATCTTATCCTCAATAACAAAAGAAATATAATTACCAAAGAATAAATCAACGGTTTAAAAAAAATAGTTTTCGAAAGCCAGATATAGTGAAGTGAACCAAAGATTGCTATTACATAAATTAATCTATGTAATTTTTTCCAATTGTGCTTAAGAGCAATTATCATTTTTTGGGAGGAGGTTATTACAAGAGGTATTAGTAAAACCCAAGCTGCAAAACCTATAAAAATATATTTCTTTTTTACAACATCATCAGTTATTTGTTGCCAATCAAATCTATAATCTATTACAATGTAAGTTAATAGATGAAGTGTTGCATAAAAAAATACAAATAGACCTAGCATTCTTCTTACCTTTACCCAAAACGTAAAATTGGTAAATCTCTTAAGAGGACTCATTGCTAAAGTTAAACATATGAAAACTAATGTCCATTCTCCTGTAAAGTGGGTTATTTCTTTTACAGGTTCAGGCCCCAGTTTATTAAATAAGATTTTGTAAATTATTAATAAAAAAGGAATTGTACTAAGAATAAAAACGCTAGACTTAAAATAACTTCTCATTAAAAGTATTTTTTTAAATCCATCCCACTATATAAACCTGCAACCTCATCACCATAGCCATTAAACATAGTTGTTGGTATCCTAGGACTTATAATACCACCACCAATAACTCTTTCTGTTGCTTGTGACCATCTAGGATGATCAACTTTAGGATTAACATTTGAATAAAAACCATACTCTTTAGGTGAAGCTTTCATCCAAGAAGATGTTGGCATTTTTTCAACTAATTTTATATTTACAATTGCTTTAGAACTTTTAAAACCATATTTCCAAGGTACCATTAATCTCAAAGGAGATCCGTTCTGGTTTGGTAATTTTTTCCCATATAATCCAGTAACTAAAATTGTTAAATCATGCATAGCTTCATCGATTCTTAAACCCTCTTTGTAAGGCCAATCTAAAATTGGAAATCTTTGACCAATCATTTGCTCTGGATCTAGAACTGATATGAATTTTACAAATTTAGCTTTATTTGTTGGTGAAACTTTTTTTAAAATTTTATTAAGCGGAAACCCTTGCCACGGTATCACCATTGACCAGCCTTCAACACATCTTAATTTGTAAATTCTCTCTTCTGAGGGAAACATTTCTGTTATTTCTTCAATCGAGAGAGTTATGGGAGTTTCAACTTCACCATCAATTACTATATTCCAAGGGTTTGTTTTAAATTTTTGTGATCTCTCTACGGGATCGGATTTACCAGTTCCGAATTCATAATAATTATTATAAGTAGTTACATATCTATAATCTGTTAATTCTAACTCATCTTTACTCGTACTGGCATCTGCTGATGTAAATAAATTTGAGCCAACAAGCATAGATCCTGCAGCAAGGCCTAAATTTTTGATAAAAATACGTCTATTTTTATAAATCTTTTCTGGTGTAATTTCTGAATATTTAAATCTTTTCATTTACTAAAGGGCTTCCTTTTAACCATTCACTTTGATTGTCAGCATAGTGTTCTTTTTTCCAAATAGGTGTTTTTTTTTTAATTTCTTCAATTATATATCTTGATAAGACATAAGCTTGATCTCGATGTTTGCAAGCAACCGCGATAATTATGCTTATTTCCTCCAAATTTAGATATCCTTTCGCATGTTCAATAAATACTGATTTATCTTTTATTTTTAATTTTTCATCTGCCTCGTTATAAATTTCTTTAAAACTTTTTAAAACTAACTTATCGTGACTGTCATAAGTAATACCAATCACATTTTTATTATTATTTTGATTTCTAACAGTTCCAGTAAAATAAATTGATGCACCAAAATCTGATGATGAAATAAATTTTTCAGCTTCTGATAATGTTAGTTTTTTTTCTTTTATATCTATGACTTTTGCGTGAAGCATTAACCTCCTCCAATAGGAGGAATAATAGCAATCTTTTCATTTTTTGTTATTTTATAATTGTCGCTTACTATATTATTATTTTCACTACAAAAAACTGAGGATTTAACAATTTTGATGAAGTTTATATTTCCCTTAAAATTTTTATCTAAATATTTGATTATTTCATTTCTTAAATCTCTCATTAAAGCTTTGTCTTCAACTTCAAGTTCTAAATGATCTTTATCACTAAAATCTCTACTAGAACCAAATAATTCAACTTTAATTTTCATTTAAATTAAATCTTTCAAGAAATCTGGAATACCCTCTGGATTTTTCCATAAACCACTTTTTCCACCTTCTTTAATTAATAACCTAATATTATCAATTTTTAGATTAGGGTTAACTATTTTACTTAAATCGTAAATCGTAACTAAAGCTGCATTAACTCCCATTATAGCTTCCATTTCTACACCAGTTTTAGAATAAGTCGACACAACACAAAATACTTCTAATGAATTATCTTCCTCGTTCATAATTATTTTACATGCCGTATGGTCAATTGATAGCGGATGACACAAAGGTATTAATTCACTTGTTTTTTTTACTCCTAATACTGCAGCTACCTCAGCTAAAGATATAGGGTCTCCTTTAGGCATAGTCTTATCTTTAATTAAATTAAAAACTTCCTCGCCAACAAAAATTTTACCTGAAGCTAGTGCTCTTCTAAAAGTTTCTTTTTTTGATGACACATCAATCATATGAAAAGAATTATCTTTAAAAATTTCATTAGCCCAATCTTTTAATAATTTTTGATTAATTATTTTTAACTTCAAATTATCCTCCAGTTTTTGACAAATTTTTAGTTGATCCTGTATCTCCTAATTCTAAATAATGAGACTCTTTTTTAAATTGCATTTGTTTTAGTATTAAGTTTTTTAATTCATCAATTTGACTATCTTCTTTTAATAAATGTCTTAAATTTATTCCTGTATTTCCAAACAAGCAAAGTCTCAAATCACCTCTAGATGTAATTCGTAACCTGTTACATGATTTACAAAAATCTTTTGAATAAGGAGCTATAATACCAAATTTGCCTTTGAATTTAGGGTTGATATAATTTAAAGAAGGTCCGCTATCTTTACCAAAAGTTTGATAAATCCATCCATTTTTATTTAAGTATTTTTTAAATTTTTTAGACGAAATGTGATATTTTTTAAAATATTCCAGATTATCGCCAGTTCTCATCAATTCTATGTATCTAAAATCGACTTTATTTTTTTCAATAAATTTTGACCATTGATCAAAATCTTTTTCTAATGAATTAATTCCATTTAAAAGGACAGCATTAATTTTAATATTTTCAAAACCAGCATCTTGCAAGTTTTTAATTCCTCTCAAAATTTCTGGTAATCTATCGTGGCCAGTAATATTCTTAAAAGTTTCTTGATTTAAACTATCTATACTAATGTTAATTCCAGTCAGCCCACTTCTTACAAGTAACTCAGCTTTCTGATCTAAATGATAGCCATTAGTAGTTATTGCTATATTTTCAATTCCAGAGTCAAATTTTAAAACTTTAATAATATCAAAAAAATCTTTTCTTACTGTGGGTTCTCCTCCTGTAATTCGAATTTTATTAACACCCAAAAGAGAAAAGCATTTTGATAGCCTTCTAATTTCATCTAAATGAAGAAATTTTCTATTATCACTTTTATCAACTTGATAACCATTTGGTAAACAATAACCACATTTAAAGTTACAAACATCTGTTATTGAAATTCTTATATAAGGAAATGTTCTACCGAACTTATCTTTAAGAATGTTCATGTTATAATTTTATACAGTATTATTATATTTACGTGAACAAAATATGAAAATTTAACTTCCAGCTAACTAGCTGGAAGTTAAAAAAGTTTAACCAGCAGGTTTATAACCAGCCATTGATTTAGCAGCCTGTTCAGCAGCTTTATTCATATCCATTTCCTCAAGGATAACCATATTCTCTACTGTACCGCTTGCTTCAACTGCCAATTTAACACCTGCAAAATTTTCAAATGGCATATCGCCAGTTGTTACAGCACAAAAATCATATTGACCTCTTGTTATTGCAAAAGACTCTAATTTTCCACCCGCAGATTCAGTAAGTGCTTTGACAGCAGCTGATCTATCTTGAGAAGGGTCTTTGATAAAACCTTGAAAAGCTTTAGCTGTATATTTTCCCATTACATAGTATTTTGCCATTATATATCCTTTGTTTATTTCTTATAATTAAACATATAGTAAAGACTTTTTGCAATTACTAAATTTACGCAGTTTTTTAAAAAGTAATCTTTTCAAATTTTTTAGTATTTAAGGATTTTTTAGCAATTTCAGCGAGTATAAGAGATTTTCTGCCATCTTCAAAATTTGCTAAAGGCTTTGATTGTTTCCTACAAATCTTTACTAGATCATTTAGCTGAATTTTGTAAGCTTTTGAATATCTTTCAATAAAGAAATTTTTTAATTGCGTTTTATTATCGGTTGAATTTTTTGAATATAAAACCGTTTCCAACTCTCTTTGATTATCTGATATCATCATACCTTTTGATCCAAAAAGCTCAATTCTTTGATCATAACCAAAACTACAATGTCTAGAGTTAGTAATAACACATTGCACCCCTTTTTTTGTTTTCATAACTACAGTTGCCAAATCGAAATCATTAATTTTCTTCAGTTTTCGATCTGAGAAACGTTGCCCTATTGCAAATATAGAGTAAAATTCATCATCGCCAGCATAAAATCTGGCTAAATCAAAATCATGTATCATCATATCTTTAAATATACCACCAGATGTTTTTAAATAATTTAGAGGTGGGGGTTGTGGGTCTCGACTTGTAATTATTATTTTTTCTAATTTACCAATTTTACCTTTTAACAAATTTTTTTTTAAAGAATTATGTGCTGGATCATATCTCCTGTTAAATCCAATTTGTATCTTTGGATGATAACTAGAAATTTTTTTTTTACACTTATTAATTTTTACAGAATCAAGGTCTAAAGGTTTTTCACAGAATACAACTTTCTTATTCACAACTGCCTCTTCTATAAATTTTAAATGTGTATTTGTGCTCGATGCAATAAATATGCATTTAATATTTTTATCTTTAAATGCAATTTTTGGATTTTCAATACCAATAGCATTGTATTTTTTAGATAGCTTTTTAGTTAATGTTTTATTTTTATCAAATATATATATCAGTTTAAAATCTTTATGATTTATCAAGTTATCAGCATGCATTTGGCCAATTCTTCCAAGTCCAAATAGTGCAATATTAATTATATTTTTACCCATTTTTTCCTTCTTGAGGAAATTTTACATGCACTAATAAATTTTGCTGTTTCAAGACCCTCGTCTTCAGTTGGATAAAAGTATCTCTTATTTGTTTTGTTCTTTAACGAGTCTGCAAACTCCTTATAAATGTTAGCAAAAGCATCAAGATAACCCTCTGGGTGCCCAAATTTTATTCTAGAAAATTGTTTTGAAAATTCTGAATTATGAAACCCTCTTTCTAATAATTTTACAGCACCTTTTTCTGGATTCAGTTTAAGATAGTTTGGATCATTTTGTACCCATTCTAAACTCCCCTTAGACCCAAATATTCTAATTCTTAAACCATAAACCCCACCTTTAGCCATAACGCTTGTCCAAAACATTCCTTTTGCGCCATTGTTAAAATTAATAATAACTTGAGCATTATCATCCATTTTAATTTTTTTTGAAATTTGTTTTATATCTGCAAAAACTGTTTGTCCTTTTAAACCTGAAATATAAGAAGCAAGATGATATGCATGAGTTCCAATTTCGTTTAAAACAGCAGATGCTCCTACTATTTTGCTATCAATTTTCCATTTAAGTTTTCTTTTTGCATTTTTTGAGTTAATTTTTGTCCCTCCAGACCAATCTTGAATATATTCAACATTTACATACTCAACTTTACCAATCTTTCCTTTTTCAACTAATTTTTTAGCCTCTCTTACCATTGGATAAGCTGAGTAGTTATGGGTTAGGGCATATTTTATTTTTTTATTTGCTTTAATTTTTCTATATAATTTTTTTGCTTGCTCAAGATTTCCAGCAAATGGTTTGTCTGAAATCACATGTACATTTTTTTCAATAAATTTCTCAGCTATTATTTGATGACTAGATGGCGGTGTCATAATAGTAACAACTTTAATTCCATCTTTTCTTTTTGACTCTTTGTTAGCCATTTCAATATAATTTGCATAACATCTGTCAGCTGAGATACCCAAATTTCTCCCGAAGTTTTTGGATAACTTTACATTTCTTGAAAATACTCCTGCAACAATTTCATATTTATCATCAAATCTTGCAGAAATTCTATGAACATGACCAATCCAAGATTTTGGACCTCCACCAACAACACCTAAAGATAATTTATTTGTTTTCATTGATTGTATGTTTTTATATATCATAACAAATAAATTTATTATGTCAGTAAAATTAGGAATTGCACCTATAGCTTGGAGTAATGATGATATGCCTGAGCTTGGTGGTGACACACCACTTGAGCAATGTCTTTCTGAAGCTAGTGAAGCAGGATTTTCGGGTATTGAGTCTGGAGGCAAGTTTCCAAAAAAATCGAACGAATTAATTCCTTTATTGAAAAAATATAATTTAAAATTATGTTCGGGATGGTACGGTGCAAATTTAAGAATAAATTCAGTAAAAGAGGAAATTGAATTAGTTCAAGATCAATTAAAACTCTTTCAAGATTGTAACGCACCATGTATTGTATTTGCAGAGGTTTCGGACTCTATTGCAGGTGACCCCAAAAGATCTTTATCAACTAGACCAAAAATGAGTGATCAAGAATGGAGAAATTTTTGTGTTAAAATTTCTGAAATTGGAAAATATCTCGAGGATCAAGGTATGCCATTAGCTTATCATCATCATATGGGAACAGTAATTGAGTCACAACAAGATACTGAAAGACTTTTAGAAAATACTACTGACCATGTTAAATTAATATTAGATACAGGGCATATGCTTTTTTCAGGTGGAAACTTTATAGAGATAGCTAAAAATTTTAGAGAAAAAATTATTCATGTTCACTGTAAAGATATGAGAGAAAACATATTAAAAAAATCTTTGCAGGAAGATTTAAGTTTTCAACAAGCCTTTTTACAAGGTGCTTTTACAGTCCCAGGTGACGGATGTATTGATTACAAACCATTATTAAATTTTTTAAAAAAAAGTGATTATGAAGGATGGTTAGTGGTTGAGGCAGAGCAAGATCCATCTAAAGCCAACCCGTTAGAGTATGCAAAAATTGGCTATAATTATTTGTCAAAGGTATGTAAGGATGTAAATTTGATTGTTAAATCATAGTTTTACGATTTTAGACGAGTCTAGTTTATTTTCAAAGAAATCAATAATATTTTGTATAGTTTCTTTTCCCATTCTTGTCATGCATTCATCAGTAAATGCAGCTGTATGAGGACTTAAATAAACTTTTTCATTTTTAAGAAGAGGATTGTTATAATCGGGTGGCTCTTTTTTAAATACATCTATAGCAGCACCAAAAATTAAGTTCTCTTTTAAAGCTTTATCAAGATCTTCCTCATGAATAATACCACCTCTTGCTGCATTAATAATAATACAGTTTTTCTTCATTGTTTTTAATAAATCATAATTAATTAAATTTTCAGTTTTATCCGTTAATGGCATATGAAGAGATATAACATCCATAGTTTTTACTGCATCAGTAAGATCTTCTACTTTTCTACCACCAAATTCCTCAATTTTTTCTTTATCAACAAATGGATCGTATACAAAAACATTCATTTCAAAGCCTAAACATCTTTTAATTAGTGCTTTTCCAATTCTACCAAAACCCATTATCAAAAAATTTTTTTTCCAAATTTCTATTGTTTTTGGTAATTTATTTCTTTCTTTAAAATTTCCATCTCTTACTGTTTTGTCAAATAAGTCTTTTCTTTTTGCAATATTTAATAAAACAAACATTACATGTTCGGCTACTGTAACCGCATTTGCATTAGCTGTTATTGCTATTTTTATGTCTTTTTCTTTAGCTTTTTTTAAATCAATGTTGTCATATCCAACACCATGTCTTGAAATAATTTTTAAATTGTTTGCTTCTTCAAATGTTTCTCCAGGTAGTTTTGCAATTCTTATTGATGCACCATCACAATCTTTTAATTTTGATTTTAAATTTTCTATAGAAGTATCGTCGGTTACCTCAACATCAAAATTTGGATTATTATTAATTAATTCCATGCCTTTTTCATGGACTTTTTGAATAATTAATATCTTTTTTCTATTACTCATAATTATATATCAATTTTAAGAGAACATTTTTAATACGAGAATTATTCTATAAAGTAAATTAGTTTTTTGATTAAAGTTGTATTTATTTAATAATTAAAATAAATTTAGTTGTGAATTTAACAATTAATATTCTTCTATTTTTTTTTAATTTTATTGAGAAAGTAAATACTTTTTTTTTAAGAATTGGCAGGCAATTTGCTTGGATAGCAATTTTTTTAATGGTCATTGTTATACTTATACAAGTATTTTTTAGATATATATTGAATAACGCATTACCTTGGCCTGATGAGGTCGCTAGATTTTTGATGTTATGGATGACTGGATTGATAGCTCCATCTGCCTATAGGTGGGGAGGTTTTGTATCAATAGATTTATTAGAAAGATTTTTACCAAAAGTTATTTCAACACTACTTACATTATTTTTATTAGTAATTTCACTAATTGTTTTAATTATAGGTTTAGAATTAGGTTTAAAACACATTAATGCAGGATGGATTTTTAATTCTTCATCTATAAAAATTCCTTTTCATTTGATTGGAGGGAAAGCAGAACCAATTAAATTAGGTTGGATGTATATGTCCCTGCCTATTGGAATTATTTTTTTAATCTCTGTAAATATTGAATTAATTTTACGAAATATTCTTACTAATTTTAGAAAATTAGATTTACCAAAAGATCTCGATAAACAAAAACTGGAGACATAATAATGTTAGTTTGGTTTCTACCTTTATTTTTATTATTTTTGTTAATTGGTTTACCGGTATTTTTTGCATTATTGGCAGCACCTGGAATTTTACTTTGGTTAAATGATCAGGCAAGAGATGGAGCAATGTTATATAGAAATATTTATAATGGGATAGATAGCTTTCCTCTCATGGCCATACCTTTTTTTATGTTAGCTGGAGAATTAATGAATAGAGGTGGAATAACGCTTCGATTGGTTGAATTTAGTCAGGCTATGATGGGACATTTAAAAGGTGGATTAGCTCATGTAAATGTTTTGACGTCTATGTTGTTTGCTGGTTTATCAGGTTCTGCAGTAGCTGATACATCAGCAATTGGTTCAATGCTAATACCTGCTATGGAAAAACAAGGTTATACAAAAAAATTTGCTGCAGCTATCACTGCTGCAAGTTCTGTAATCGGACCAATCATTCCACCTTCTGGCATAATGATTATTTACGCTTACGTAATGGGTGAGAGTGTTGCTGCTTTATTTTTAGCTGGGATTGTTCCTGGAATTTTAGTTGGAGTTAGTTTGATGATAACAATTAAATTTATGGCGAAGAGATATAATTTTCCAGCAGTGACAGAAAAAACAACTTGGAGCCAAAGAGGCAAAGCATCTCTTAAAGCTTTTTTTCCTTTAATGACACCAGTTATTATTTTAGGAGGAATTCTCGGTGGAATTTTTACACCAACAGAAGCATCAGCTGTGGCTGCAGCTTATGCAATGTTTATAGGTTTGTTTGTTTTAAAATCTTTAAAATTGAAAGATATCCCAAAAGTCATGACAAAGGCAGCCATGGTTTCTTCTGTAGTTCTACTTTTGGTAGGGGCTGCAATGGCTTTCAAAACGGTAGTGAGTTTATCACATGCACCTGAACATCTTGCAGCTTTTGTTTTAGGATTAACTGATAATCCATATATTTTATTATTTCTAATAAATATTTTATTATTTATTGTAGGAATGTTTTTAGATGCAGGTCCAGCGATAATTATCTTAGGACCAATTCTTGGACCAGTTTTTGTTGAGTTAGGAGTTCACCCCGTTCATTTTGCAATTATTATGTCTGTTAATTTAACAGTAGGTTTAGCAACACCACCAATGGGACTTGTTTTATTTGTGGCATCCTCTGTATCAGGAGAAAGAGTTGAAACCATTGCAAAAGCTATATTGCCTTTCTTAGCCGTAGAGGCTATAGTTATATTTTTAATTACTTATTTTCCATCAATATCCATGACCATCCCTTTGCTTACTGGATTTGCAAAATAACTTTACAATTTTTTTACTAGTTCATAGACTCTCTAATTCAATTTAAGTATAGTTTAAATAATAAATATTAATCGGGGGGAAATAATTATGAGTAAAATAATTAAGTCATTTTTTTCATTTTTATTCTTAATCAGTTTTACAGCATCTGTATCAGCTGCAGACTATAACTTGAGAATGACAATGAATTCTAATGATCAAGACGAAGATTACGATGGTGCAGTAGTTTTTAAAAACTATGTTGAAGCGGCATCAAATGGAAAAATAGCTGTAGAGTTGTTTGTAGGAACCCAACTTTGTTCCAAAGGTGCAGAGTGTTTACAAGGTGTATCTGATGGAAGTATAGATATTTATATATCGACTTCTGGAGGAGCAGCTGGTGTATTCCCATATGTTCAAGTTTTAGATTTACCTTATCTAATGGCTGACGACAGGATTGCTGAAGATGTTATGCAAGGTGATTTTGTAAGAACTATGAGAAAAATGGCTCTAAAAGATTCTAATGACTCAATTAGGTTGATGACAATTGGAAACACCGGAGGATGGAGAAATTTTGCAAATACAAAAAGAAGAATTGCAAACCCATCTGACATGAAAGGTTTAAAAATTAGAACAGTTGTAGCTGATTTACCTCAAGAACTTGTTAGAGCGTTAGGGGCATCTCCAACTCCTATACCATGGCCTGAATTGTTTACATCATTTCAAACTGGTGTAGTTGAGGGTTCAAAAAATGGAATAACTGATATTATGAACATGAAGTTTCCTGATGCAGGTCTAAAATATGTAACATTAGATGGTCATGCATACATGGGGGCATTATGGTGGATGAATAATGCAAAGTATGAGTCTATGTCATCAGATCTAAAAAAAGTTGTGACTGATGGTTTCTATGCTTTACAACAAGCGACTTTTGCTTCTCCAAAGAGAAAATCAATCAAAGCTTACGAGGACTTTGTAGCTGGTGGTGGAGATTTATATGTTCCTACACCTGATCAAAAAGCTAGTTTTAAAAAAGAAGCTAGTCCTGTGTATGATTGGTTTAAAGCGAATGTTAAAGGTGGAAAAGAAATTTTTAACGCTTTAACAAAAGCAGTTGCAAGTGCAGAGAAAAGAGCATCGAGCGCATACAAAAAAGATTTATAATTTTTAGATTATTTTTTAATGGGGCGAATTTATTTCGCCTCATTATCTAAAAGGATATATCCATGATTTGTAATCTTTTATGAGAATATGAGCTTTTTCAATTTGTTCAGGAGTCATTTTTTTTATTACCTCTTCCTGAGAAATTGCTGCATCAGGGTCACCACCGATAGCAGACAAACCATACCACATATATGCTCTAACAAGATCAGGAGCAGGAAGGCCTCTTCCAATTTCGTAATACCATCCAACTCCAGATTGAGCACCAGGATGACCTTTCATAGAAGATCTGAGATACCACTCAAAAGCTCTAACATCATCTCTTTCAACACCAAGACCCATAGCGTACATAATACCAATAAGTTCCTCAGCATCAGCATTACCCGATCTAGCTGCTGGCATAAGTTCTTCCATAGCTTCTTTAAATTTTCCTTCTTCCATCAAATCTCTAGCATTTTCAATTTCTGCAAAAACTATAGCTGGGAAGAACAAAAGTATAAAAATATATTTAAACATATAAAATTAATAATATTTATAATTCCATTTTTAATCTCAGTAAATAAAACATACGCAACTGATTTACCGAAACCTTTAACAATTGATGATTTCCATAAAGTTGATATGGAAAAAGTAAAAATTGGTAGATTGTTGTTTCATGACAAGATTTTATCTGCAAATCGAAATATCGCTTGTGCGACTTGTCATAGTCATGAATTAGGAGGTTCTGATGGTCTTTCATTAGGAATTGGCGAAGGAGGAATAGGTATTGGCTTAAATAGGACGGCTGGTGTTGGATCTGATAGAATTAAAAAACGTGTTCCAAGAAATGCTTTGGCACTATGGAATTTAGGGTTTAAAGACATAACTACTTTATTACATGATGGCCGAGTAACTAAATCAAATATATTTGGTAACAATTTTAATACACCTGCACAAGAGGCTCTTCCTAAGGGCCTAGATAATATTGTTGCAGTTCAAGCTTTGTTTCCAATGACTAGACAATTTGAGATGGCAGGTAATCCAGGTGAAAACGAGATAATTGGTTTAGTTTCTAAAGTTGGTAAGGACAGTATGAGAATAGATGCTGTGTGGCCAGTTATATCAAATAGAATTCGAGCAATACCAGAATATGTTCAATTATTTAAAAATGCTTTTGATGATGTTGACACTGCTTTAGATATAAATATTACACACATTGTAAATTCTATTGCAGCATTCGAAATTCATGAATGGACATCGTTTGATACTCCATTTGATGATTATTTAAATGGTGATAAATCGGCTCTAACTTTAAATCAAATAAAAGGTATGCAGTTGTTTTATGGAAAGGCAAACTGTAGTTCTTGTCACTCTGGTTCCTTGTTATCAGACCAAAAATTTCATTCAATTGGTATTCCTCAGTTTGGACCTGGAAGGACAAGACCTTTCGATCCTTATGCACGTGATGTAGGCCGTATGGTTGAGACTGATAATGTTAAAGATATGTATAATTTCAAAACACCAGCACTTAGAAATGTTTCTTTGACAGCACCTTATGGACATAATGGAGCTTATCCAACTCTAAAAGGTATAATTAAACATCATTTAGATCCAATAAATATGAATAAAAGCTGGAAACCTGAATACGCAAATTTACCAAATGCTCCTTGGTTAGAACAAATAGATTTTGTTACTTTTTCAGACAAAAGAGAACAAGATAGAATAATTTCTAGTATTGACATTCAACCAATTAATTTGAATGAAAAAGAAATTGATCAATTAGTTGCTTTTCTTGAATCTCTTACTGGAAGAAGTGGAAATCAAAGACCATTAGGAAAACCTAATAGGGTGCCAAGTGGATTAAAAGTAGATTAGGTTTTAAAATTTTATATTAAAAAATAATAAATGAAAAAAATAAAATATGGAATAATTGGAGCTGGCACAATGGCTCGAGAACATATTTTAAATATATCTTTAATTGATAATGCAGAAGTAGTAGCACTTGTTGATCCTAATGAAGACTCATTAAATCAGTGTAAAGAAATTCTAAAAACAGAAGTTTCTTGTTTTAAAAATCATTTAGAAATGATTGAGAAAAATATTGTAGATGTATACTTAATTTCATCTCCAAACTTTACACATATAGAAATCCTAAAGGACGTTATTAAAACTAAAAAACATATATTAGTAGAAAAACCACTCTGCAATAATACAAAAGATTGCTTGGAAATAAAAAATCTTACTAAAGATTATCCTTCAGTATTTTGGACTGCAATGGAGTACAGATATATGCCGCCAGTTTCAAAGTTTATTAATGAAATTCATAATGACAAAATTGGTGATTTAAAAACTTTAACTATTAGAGAACACAGATTTCCTTTTTTGAAAAAAGTAGAAAATTGGAATCGTTTTGAAGAAAATACAGGTGGTACTCTTGTCGAAAAATGTTGTCATTTTTTTGACTTAATGAGATTGATTATTCGAAGCGAGCCACTCAGTGTATATGCAAGTGGTGGTCAAGATGTTAACCATTTAGATGAAATATATAATGGCAAAAAACCAGATATAATTGATAACGCATATGTTGTTGTAAATTTTGAAAATGGAGCAAGAAGTTTACTTGAGCTTTGTATGTTTGCAGAAAATTCAGAAATGCAAGAGGAGCTTGTTGCAACTGGAAATAAAGGAAAAATTGAAACTTCAGTTCCATCTAATGACTCAGGTAAAACCTCCTCGAATTTAAGAATTGGATTGAGAGAAGGAAAAACACACATAGAAAATATTGAGGTAGATAAAAAAATTATTGAGGCTGGTCATCATCATGGATCTACTTACTATGAACACTTAGCTTTTTTAAAAGCAATTGAAAATAATACTAGCCCAGAAGTTTCTATAGAGGATGGCTTAATTGCAGTATCAGTAGGTGAGGCTGCTGAACAATCAATAAAACAAAGACGATTAATATATTTAGAAGAAATAATTAATTAAAAAAATTAATAATTTTTTTGACTATAAAATCACTTACTCTAATATTTGATTCTGTAGTAACACCAGAAATATGAGGTGTTAAGATGCAATTCATACCTGGTACAATTTTATTATAAAATTTACTTTCTATTGGCTCGTTTTCAAAAACATCTAGAGCAAATCCAGAAATAATTTTTTCATGGTAAGCATCAATTAAATCATTTTCATTAATAATACTTCCTCGAGAAGTATTTATTATAATTGGATTATTTTTCATTTTAGAAAATGATGATTTATTTATCATATTTTTTGTTTCATCAGTTAAAGGAAGGTGTATGGAAATAATATCTGACTTTTCATATATCTCGTTTAAATTTGATAATTTGGCATCAATTTCTTTATCATTTATCTCGTTAATATAAGGATCATAGGCTAGAATTTTTAAACCGTTTTTTGAACAAAATTTAGCAACTTTTTTTCCGATTGTACCGAATCCTATTATGCCTAAAAATTTTTGATTTATTTCTGCAGACCTTATTGCTGTTCTTGGCCATTCACCTTTAATAGTTCCATTATGAAACATTGGAATTTTTTTTATAAGAGACATAGACGACGAAACAACATATTCAGCAACAGAGTCAGCATTCATGCCTGTTGCAGGTTGAACATGAATATTCTTATTTTTACAAAATTCTGTATCAATATTATCTAAACCAACACCTAATCTACCTATAAATTTAAGTTTTTTTGCGTTTTTTAAAACATTGCTGTCTACTTGGGTTTTGTTTCTTACAATTAAACCTTCATAATTATGGATAATATTTTCAAGCTTTAATTTATTTTCATAAATTTTCTCATCATATTTTATTTCAAATTTTTTTTTTAAATTATTAATACTATTTTGATTTATAAATTCAGTTATTAAAATTTTGATCATTAGTTTTAAATTATTAAACTAAATTTGATAAGTCTCTCTTATTATCCTTAAATGTAGGTAGTGGATATTTAAAGGCATATTTTCCTGTACGTTTCTCTTTGGCCTTTTCCCATAGGGTCAACCATTGTTTAAAATTTTTTATCTGAATATTTTTTTTATTTTTACTTCTTACATAAAAATTTGGAAGAGGTTCTCTACCCGAGGGTTGTCCAGCAATATTGTATCTTAAATCTGCGCTTATTCTAAAATCGTTTGATCTATTACGTAAGGAGCAATGGATTGAATGTTTGTGTAAAAGTATTATATCTCCAACATTTGCTTCAAGATAAACATGTTCCATTTTATCTAAAAGTTCACTATTTTTAATTTCAACTTGTCCTCTGTAACCTGATATATGATTGAGTAATCCAATTTTATTTATTTTTTTAACAGTAATCATACAGCCATTTCTTTTCGTAGTTTTAGTGAAAGGTATCCAGACTGTAACCATATCAGTTAATTTTTGTCCTTTTGTATTTAATACTGCAGCGTCTTGATGCCATGGGGTTTTACCGCTTAATCCATCATGGACAGATGCTTTAGGTAATTTTTTTTCTGGTTGCTTAATTCTTGTATTTTGAACTGGATTTGACATTATCTCTTTACCTAATATTTTTTCAACAACATCAAGAATTTTTTTATTTGTAATCAAATTCCATAATGAGTGGGTTGCAAAATAATCACTATTTTTTTTAACGTGGTCTCTTGGTAATCTCGTATTGAAATACTGATCAAGGTCATTGATATTTAATTTTGAGATATATGTGTATTTTTTTTTAAAATCAAAATTTAAAACCTTTTTAATATCTTTACGTTTTCCATATTTGTTTATTAGGCAGTCCATAACGAATTCCATATCATTAAGAATAGGTTTAAGATCTTTTTTAAAATTAAGAATATTTCTAACAATTAAAAAGCCATCTTCTGATAATTTTTTGTAAAGATTATTTTTCATAAATTAAATTTATTTTATCATTTAAGTAATTTCAATGTTTTGGTGCTGTGGTTAAATAGTTTGCATCGTGAAAAGAAGTTAGCATTTAGCTGTACATACCTTCTTTCACTTTAATCATTTTATACATAAGATCATTTAACGGTGTTTTAACGCCATGTTTTTTACCTATTTTTGAAACTGCACCACTAATAAAGTCTACTTCAGTTTTTCTCTTGTATTGAACATCAAAAGCCATTGATGACTTGTTAGTTTGCATTGAATCTACAATTTTATTAAACATAAATAAGCATTCATCCTCAGAAACATTTACACCATCAGCAAGTGCAACTTCTCTAGTTTCTAAAATTATTTCTTTACCTAAACCACGAGATACTTCATTTGCTTTGTTGTTTATATATAAGTCAGTATGATGAAGATCAAAAATTGCAGACAATGGACCAATTGCTGTTAAAGCAAAAAGTTTCATCCATTTTCTTTTTTTTACATCTTCTGCAGCAATCATCTCAAGATTATGAGCTGTAAAAGTATCTGCTATCTCTTTAATCCGATCAGAAATTCCTCCTTCGTACTCTCCAATCCAAGATGGTAAGGAGCCATGATTCATTATATGTCCTGGTCCTAAAATATTTGAAGCTTGAGTAGTTGTTCCACCAATTACTTTTTCATTACCCACTATACTTTGAATAATTGCTTCATGACCAATACCATTTTGAAAAGACATGAACACTGTTTTATCTCCTATAATATTTTTAATACTATTTAATGCTGGATCCAAAGCTGTTGCTTTACACATGACAATAACAGCATCCACTTTATCCAAAGAGGACGGATCTGAAGTTGCTCTGACTTGGATTACTCGGTCACCACCATGTCCATCCATTTTCAAGCCATCTTTATTTATCGCATCTACATGTTCTTTCCAAACGTCAATTAAAATCACGTTTAAACCTTTTTCAGCGAGTAAACCACCAAACAAACAACCCATTGCTCCTGCACCAAGTACAGCTACTTTCAAATCTTTATTAATCATTGTTATCTTGTTTAAAATTATTTATGTATAGAAATTATATATATTATCTATAGACATTATGCAAAATAAATAATAGCTTATTCACATCATGCAATTAAAAATAGAAAAAGGAGTTTTTAGAGATTATTCATTAGAAGATATTTCAGATGCATTAAGAAAAGGATTATCTGAAAATTTCAAAAATGTTGAGGTAGAAGTGGTAGACTGTCCTAACCTTAGAGATTGGGATTGTCCATCAGAGGGAATAAGTGGAAATCAAAAAATAATAGACGTTGGTGGTGAGCCATATATGCATGATCCACAATTTATTGGTGCAGAGTTTGACTATCAAGAAATATCCAAAATGATTGACTCTGAAAAATCCTATGCTTTAGGAGCTGGATCAGGTGCAATGTCATGTTTAGATGGTCATTGTGGAGAACTGGTTATCAATGAAAATTTAATTACAGAAGAATCTAAATCAATAATAGCAAGAGTAGGTTCAGATAAGCAATGTATTGTTGAAAAATATTCTGCCAAAAAACATGGTGGTCTTGGTAATATTTATTACTCTGATGGTAAAAAAGGAAAAGTAATTAAAATAAAAATAAAAGGAAGAAAGGGAGAACAAGGTTCTTTACCTCAAGCAATGAGGTCTTCTTTATCAAAAAATTTAAAAATTAAAGATAATGATCACATGTCTCTTGCAGGTGTGTTTAGAATTCTAAATGGAAAAATCAGATCTCATGTACAACCTGATTATAAAGATATTAAATATGAGTATTACGATCCAAAACAAATGAAATGTGTAAAAGATTTTCTTCAATTTTATGAACCTGTAGGACCAAAATTACAGTGTTATACTGTTCTTTGGACAGGTGATCCAATAGGAGGTGAATTAAATCTGAGAGAATCTGGTGAGCACACTCACTTTCATTCTTATGAGCATGATAGAGATGCTGGTCATTATCATTTTGACGTGACACCTAATGAAATAGAATATGAAGGATATTTTAATACTGCAGTGGAAGTTCATAGAGTAAACAATATTTATAAAGAACTATTAAATAAAAATAGTATTGAATAGAAAATTGAATGTGTTTAAGTTTATTTAATGAAAAGACAGTTTAAATACCCAAAACATTTTGAAGAACAAAAAAAAATTCCAAAACTAACTCAAAAAAGAATTCAATTAGCAGAAATATCACTTGGCGACTTTGAAGGAAGATTAGCCAACGAATTATTGAATTGGTTTTCCCTAACCCCGCAACATTGGATTATGTTGCATATGGTTATGCTTGCTTATTACAAAAATAAATCAATTACCAAAAATCAATTACTTAAAGTAATCGAGAAATCATATTTGACCTCAAACGTTTATATCGATACAGCAATTAAAAAAGGTTATTTTAGAATTATTAGAAACGATAGAGATAAAAGATCTATTTTTATTCTACCTTCAGTTATTACAATTAAAACTTTTGAGGAGTTTATTGATAGAAGAGATATTCTTTATAAAGGAATTAAATGAAGAATATCTATACAAGGACTGCTAAACCAGCAAAGCAAACAGTAACCGTTGGAGACCAAAAGCAGCTAAGGGGAAAAAAACAATTTGAGTAATTTTTAGATCACTAGATTAGTAAGTAGCATTATCATCTTTTTTTGACAAAGAACCCTTCATTTTATCAACTGTAGCTTTTGCACCAGCACTTAGGGCCCTTAAATCAGAGGCTATAGTTACAAAATTAAAACCTTTTTCAATCATCTTAGTTGCATATTCTGTAGTACCATTATGAATTCCTGCAAAAATATTATTTTTTTTTGCGTGTTCTAAAATTCTTAAAATTTCTGAATAAGCTTTTGAAGACTCAGGTCTGTCAAAACCAGGTTTTTCACCTATGGCTAAACTTAAATCTGCTGGTCCAATATAAATACCATCAACACCCGGTGTAGACATAATCTCATCAAGGTTCTCCAACGACTCTTTTGTTTCTATCATTGCCAATTTTAGTATTTCTTGATTTGCGTGATCTGCATAATCAGGCCCTCCATAAATTAAACCTCTAACTGGGCCAAAACTCCTGTAACCATCTGGTGGATACATGCATGCTTGGACAAAGTTTTCAGCTTCTTTTTTATTACTTACCATTGGACAAATAATTCCATAACATCCAGCATCTAATATTTTCATTATTTGACCTGGTTCGTTCCAATTTACTCTTGCTAAAGGAGTTACTTCTGTTGTTGATATTGTTTGCATCATTGGAAGTGCATTACTGTAATCAACCAAACCATGTTGCATATCTACAGTTAGAGAATCCCAACCTTGATGAGCCATTGCTTCAGCTGATGCTGTACTGGGAATTGCACACCAACCATTGATGACGGGTTTACCTTCCTTCATCATTTCTTTAACTTTATTCTTTCTCATTATTTAGATTTTTAATCCCATGTGAGTATATTTCACATTTAAATAATCTTTAATTGCTCCAGATCCACCTTCACGTCCATAACCTGTTTGCTTAATACCTCCGAAAGGAGCTTCAGCAAGGGCAACCACACCAGTGTTTACAGCAACACAACCAGTTTCTAATTTTTCAGATCCTATATGAGCTTTGTCCATTGAATTTGTGTATAAATAACTACATAAACCCAGATCATTGTCATTAGCTCTCTCAATAACTTCGTCAAACGTTTTAAATGTTAAAATTGGAACTAGTGGACCAAAAGGCTC
The DNA here is from genome assembly GCA_902624045.1 of uncultured Pelagibacteraceae bacterium. Lineage (GTDB taxonomy): Bacteria > Pseudomonadota > Alphaproteobacteria > Pelagibacterales > Pelagibacteraceae > Pelagibacter. The sequence goes on along the minus strand of CACNVX010000007.1, from coordinate 4,880 downwards.
TTCTTTCATGATTGTAAAATTATCTTTTACATCATCAAATACGGTAGGTTCATAATAATAGCCTTTGTTGAATCCAGAAGGTCTTTTTCCACCCATCAAAACCTTAGCACCCTCTTTTTTTGTAGTCTCAACTAATTTTTCAATTTCTTCTAATCTTTTTGCTGTAGTTAATGGACCTAGATCAATACCATCATCCATACCGTTTCCAATTTTTAATTTTTTTGCTCTTTCAATAAAAGCATCAACAAATTCATCTTTTCTATTTTCTTGAATATAAAATCTATTTGGTGAAATACAGACTTGTCCATTATTTCTGAACTTACCAGTTATAGCTATATCTGCGACTTTATTAATGTCCACATCTTCACAAACTATAAAAGGAGAGTGTCCACTAAGTTCCATTGTTACTCTTTGAACTTTATCTGCAGCTTTTTTTAAAATTATCTTACCAACTCTTGTAGACCCAGTTACAGAAACTTTTTTAATTATGTCAGATTCCATTAATTCATTAGATATCTCAGCTGGATCTCCAGATAAAAGGCTTATAACGCCATCTGGTACACCTGCTTCTTTACAAATGTTTACTAATTCCATTACAGCACCCGGTGTTATTACATCTGGCTTACATATAACAGAACAGCCAGCAGCTAAAGAAGTAGAAATTTTTCTTGAAGCTAAAACTATTGGAAAATTCCAAGGCACCAGAGCTGCAACAACTCCTACTGGCTGATAATAAACATGCACTCTTGTATCTGGAAATCTACTTTGTTGAGTTTGCCCATATATTCTTTTTGTTTCTTCAGCATTCCATTCAAAAATATCTGCTCCACCACCAACTTCACCCACCGCCTCTGCAAGTGGTTTTCCTACTTCCAAAGTTAACCATTTTGCTAAAACCTCTTTCTTCTCTCTCATTAGATCGGCTACTTTTCTGAGAACGTAAGCTCTTTGCCAAGGAGCAGTATTTTTCCAAATCTCAAGTCCTTTCTCTGCTGACTTTAATGCTTTCTGCACTTCAATAGATGAAGCTTTTGAAGCTTTTCCTATAACTTCTTCTGTTGCAGGATTGATTACATCGTAAGTTTCTTTTTTTTCAGCTTGTTGCCATTTGCCATCAATGAATTGTCCAAATTTTTCGTACATAGAATTTATATTTAAGTTTACTTAATTGGGTTTTTTATTTTATACTTAACCATATATAAACATTATACTCAATCAAAGTTATACTTAATTGATGAAAAAAATTACAATCACCTGTGCACATGCTATCGTTAAATATTTAATTGCTCAAAAAATATTAATAAATGGTAAAAAAGAACCTCTGTTTCCAGGAGTATTTGGAATTTTTGGTCATGGGAATGTAGCTTGCTTAGGACAAGCTTTAGAGGAAAATCAAAAAGATTTACCTACATACAGAGGTCATCATGAGCAAAATATGGCTCTAACAGGCATTGGTTATTCAAGAGCGAAGAGAAGGCAACAAATTTTTGTAGCTACATCTTCTGTAGGACCAGGTGCAACTAATATGGTAACAGCTGCGGCCGTTGCAATGAGCAATAGGTTGCCAATTTTATTTTTACCGGGAGATACGTATGCAAATAGAATGCCAGATCCAGTTCTTCAACAAGTAGAACATTTTAATAACCCAGGAATTACAGCAAATGATGCGTTTAAACCGGTAACAAGATATTTTGATAGAATAACAAGACCGGAACAAATCATACAATCATTTCCATCTGCATTACAAATGATGTTGGACCCAGCTGATTGTGGTCCAGCTTGTATTGCTTTAAGTCAAGATATTCAAGGACAAGTCTTTGATTATCCTGAGGAATTTTTTCATGAGAGAATTCATACAATTAGAAGACCAAGACCTGACGATTTTCAAATAAAAGAAGCAGCAGAAAAAATTAAAAAATCAAAAAAACCAATTATAATTTCTGGCGGGGGAGTTTTTTATTCAGATGCTATGGAAAATTTAAGCAAATTTGCAATTAAACACAATATACCAGTCACACAAACAGTTATGGGCTATTCCACAATCAAAAAAAATCATTCACACTATGCTGGCCAAATAGGAGGTTTAGGAGGAAAAAATACAAATAATCTTGCTAAACAAACTGATCTTGCAATAGCTGTAGGAACAAAATTAGCAGATTTTACAACAGGCTCTTGGGCAAATTTCGAAAATGAAAATTTTAAACTTGTTTCAATCAATGTTTCTAGATTTGATGCAAACAAACATTTAGCACAAGCAGTTGTTGGAGATGCAAAAGTTTCCTTAGACGAACTTTCTTTAGCACTTGGAAATTGGAAAGCAGAAGATGAATGGAATAATAAATCTCAAAAAGAATTACAGGAATGGGACAAGCATATAGATCAAGAGAGTGCTCCGACAAACCAAGAAATTCCAAGTTATGTTCAAGCAGTTGGAGCAATTTATAGAAATTCAGATCCAACAGATATTGCCGTTACAGCAGCTGGAGGTTTAGTTGGAGAAGTTGCGCAGGTATGGAGACCAAGAGAACTAAATACTCATGAAACAGAGTGGGGGTTTAGTTGTATGAGCTATGAAATTTCAGGTGCTCTTGGTATTAAAATGGCAAATCCTGAAAAAGATGTAATTTCTTTTGTTGGTGATGGCTCTTATTTGCTGAACAATACAGATATATACTCATCAGTAATTACTAAAAATAAATTAATTATAATTATTTGTGATAATGGAGGTTTTGCAGTAATCAACCGTCTTCAATTGTTTAAGGGTGGAAAAGAATATAATAATTTATTGAAAAGCTCTAAAACACCAGGTTTGGTTGATGTTGATTTTGCTAAACATGCAGAAAGTATGGGCGCTAAATCAGAACATGTAAATTCTATTTCCGAACTTGAAGAAGCTTTTAAAAGGGCAAAAAAATCAGATGTTACTTACGTTATTTCAATTAAAACTCATGCTTATAAATGGATTGAGGGATCCGCTTTCTGGGATAGCCCAACTTTGGAAAACCCAACTACAGAGGAGAACAAAGAGGCTTTAAAATTATATAAAGAGGGAAAAAATAAACAAAGACAGGGTGTTTAAAACCCATGACTAGAGTTTTTAAAGTTGGCTTAATAGGATGTGGACATATATCTGAAACATATTTTCGAGCTGAGAAATATTTTAATAATGTTAAAATTATAAAATGTGCAGATATTAATCATAATACTGCAGTAAAATGTGCAAAAATCTATAAGATAAAAGCATTAACAGTCCAGCAATTATTAAAAGATGAAGAAATAGAAATAATACTTAATCTCACTATTCCTAAAGCACATTACAAAATTGCTAAACAATCTTTGTTAAATGGTAAACATGTTTATTCAGAAAAACCATTAGCGATAAACTTCAAAGATGGAAAAGAATTAATATATATAGCAAAAAAAAATAAACTTTATATTGGTAATGCACCCGATACATTTTTGGGAGCTGGAATACAAAAATCTAAAGAGTTATTAGAAAAAAAAATTATTGGTAAAGTAGTTTTGGGAAATGCAGTTTTTGCTTTTCCTGGAGTACAATCGTATCATCCAAACCCAGAACCATGGTTTGCTAAAAAAGAAGGAGGCCCAGTTATAGACATGGGGCCTTATTATTTAACAGCACTAGTAAATTTATTAGGACCAGCAAAAAAAGTTACCGGCAGTATAGTTAATGGGAAAAAAACAAGAACTATTGGAATAGGTCCAAAAAAAAATAAAAAATTTAAAGTAAAATGCCCAACCTCATATTTATCTACATTAACTTTTCATAATGGATCGGTTATTCATTTAACACTTTCATTTGATGTCATTGCACATCAAAATAATCACATTGAGCTTTATGGAGATAAAGGATCAATGATAGTTCCAGATCCAAACATGTTTGGAGGTTCTGTTTTTGTATGTAAAAATTTAGGCAAACCTTGGAAAGAATATAAAACTAACAAACTACCTTTAGGCAAGATTAATATAAGATCACAAAGCTCAAGAGCGAACGAAAGTCCGACAAATGCAAATTATAGAGGTGCTGGATTATCTGAGATGGCTTTCTCTATACTTAAAAAAAAAAACAATATGTGTAATGGTGAGTTATCACTTCATGTACTAGATATAATACAATCAATTATGCAGGCATGTAGATCTGGAAAAGTAAAATTTATAAAAACGAAATGTAAAAAACCAAAAATTTTTAAAATTTCTGATATAAAACAAATTCTTAATTAAGTAATTTTATGAAAAAATTAGTAGTTATATCTGATCCTTTTCCAAGAACTTTAGATTTAATATTTACAAAAGATAAGCTTAGAGAATTAAAATCAAAATATAAAATAGTTACTGCACCAAATCAAAATAAAAAAAAATTTTATGAAAAAAATATTTCTTCAGCGACTTTTATTATGGGTCAACCTGACTTAGATAAAAATTTGTTATATAAGGCAAAGAAATTGAAAGCAATAATTAATGTTGAAAGTAACTTTATGAATAATATGGATTATGATTATTGTTTCAAAAATAAAATACATGTAATTGCAACATCCCCAGTTTTTTCATTGCCGGTTGCCGAGATAGCTCTTGGAATGACGTTGTCTTTATTGAGAAATATACACGGTGCTCATATAGATTTTGTAAATAAAAAGGAAAAATATGGATTGGAAAGTAATTTGAGATCATCTTTATTATCAAATAAAAAAATTGGATTATTAGGCTTTGGAGATTTAGCTAGATCTCTAACCCCTTTATTGTCACCATTTACAAAAGATATCAACGTATATGATCCTTGGATTTCAAAAACTAAAATTAAAAGTTTTGGCTTTAAGCCTATAAGTTTAAATCAAATGTTTAAAACTTGTGAAATTATTTAT
>CACNVX010000006.1 GCA_902624045.1 uncultured Pelagibacteraceae bacterium | reverse complement strand
ATTTATAAAAGCATCTAACCCTGTTTCCTTTGCAGTAAAATCTGGTCTATAATCCAAAGTCCAAGCGCCCCAATTTTTTTCTAATCTCATTGACATAAGGGCTCTTCCACCAAATGGTTTAATATTAAATTCTTTTCCAGCTTCAATTATCTCTTCATATAGTTTAATTTGGTAATGTGGAGCAACATAAATTTCATAACCAAGTTCTCCAGTAAATGAGATTCTATTTATAATTGCTGGTACTCCTCCAACAAACATTCTTCTAGAGTCTCTAAATTTTAATTTTTCATTTGAAACATCTTCTCTAACTATTTTTTCAAGAACCTTTCTAGAGTTAGGTCCAGCGATTGACAATCCATGATACTCGTCTGATCTATTTGTATAATTTAAATTAAATTTTCCTAAGTGACTTTCAAACCATCGTCTATGCATTTCTTGAGCTGCACCTGACCCGAAAACTATAAATTCATTTTCATCAAAACATGCTACAGTAAGATCTCCACATAATTTTCCCCTGTAAGATAGCATTGGTGATAATGAGATTCTTCCTGGTTTTGGAAGTCGACCTGCCATTATATGATCTAAAAATTTTCTAGCGTCTGGACCTTTGAATTCATGCTTTGAAAAGTTAGCAACTTCTATCAATCCAACATTTTCTCTTACATTAATTACTTCTTTTGATACATAATCATGAGATCTAGATCTTTTTATCGTCGGATTTTCAAAAGCATCGTTTTTATTATTGGCGAACCATAAAACATTTTCTAAACCAAAACTGTCTCCCATGACTGCTCCTTGATTAATGAAACGATCATATAGTGCTGTAGTTTTTTGTTTTCTTCCTTTTGGTAAAGTTTCATTTGGAAAAGTCATAATAAATCTTCTTTCATAGTTTTCTGAAGATTTTATTGTTCCATATTGTGGAGATGCGTAATCTCCAAACCTAGCAACATCCATTGCCCATACATCTATAGATGGCTCTCCATCTATAATCCATTCAGCAATACATTTTCCAACTCCACCCCCTTGGCAAAATCCAGCCATGACACCAACTGCAACCCAATAATTTTTCATTCCAGGAACTGGTCCTATTAAAGGGCTTCCATCTGGTCCAAAGGTAAAAGGTCCATTAACAATATTTTTTATACCAGCTCTCTCTAAAGCAGGCATACGCTCAAAACCAATTGCTAGCCTGTCTTGGATGTTATCTAATTTAGGATCCAATAATTCATGACCAAAGTTCATTGGTGTGCCCTCTACTTTCCAGGGGGTTGATTTTGGTTCATAAGTTCCAAGAAGCATGCCTTTTCCTTCTTGCCTAAAATAAATATTTCCCTCAAAATCAGTTCCAATTGGTAGCCTTTGATCACCCATTTCCTCAATTTCTGGAATAGGCTCTGTAATTAAATAATGGTGTTCCATAGGCTGAACGGGCAGATGTAATCCTGCAAGTTGACCAACTTCTCTTGCCCAAAGGCCTCCAGCATTAATAACTATTTCAGCATTAATATTACCTTTGTCTGTATATACATCCCATGTACCATCCTTTTTCTGTTTAGTATCTTTAACAATTGTGTGTGTGTAATATTTACCGCCATGTACTTTGGCAGCTTTTGCAAAAGCATAGGTTACACCTGATGGGTCAACTTCTCCATCAATTGGATCCCAAAGTGCTAATAAGTATCGAGATGGGTCTATCAGAGGATGTTTCTTCTTTACCTCTTCAAGAGAAATAAATTCTTGATCAAGACCCATGTATCTAGCTTTAGATCTTTCTCTTTTAAGATAATCTGCCCAAACTTCATTTGAAGCTAAATAAAATCCACCACTTGGTTTAAATCCAACTGAATGACCTGACTCTTTTTCAATTTCTTTATAGAGACCAATAGTATAAGCCATCATTCTAGAGATATTTGGGTCTGAAGAAATAACATGAACATTTCCAGCAGCATGCCAAGATGAACCCGATGTAAGTTCGTTTCTCTCAAGCAAAATACAATCTTTTAAACCAAACTTTGATAGATGATATAGGATTGAGCAGCCAACTACTCCTCCTCCTATAACAACTACTTTAGCATTTTTTTCCATTAATATTTAATTTCCTTATTAACTTTTTTTAAAGATTTATCTGTTCCATGATGAAAGTGTTTACTCATATCTGGCATATATTTCATTGATATTGGTTTTTTTCCAATTGCTACTGACATCTCTCTCACATGATGAGCTTCGGCTCCACAACAAATACCAATAAAATTAATTTTTTTTGAAACACAATCTTTTGCAAATTCTGCCATTTCAAATCTATTGCAAAATAAATTATCTAAAGCAACAGGGAATGCATTTCCTCCAGGAATGCAATTGCACCCACTATCAGAAATATTTAAAAAACCTGGCTCTTCTTCAGTTGTTCTGTAAGGGACGGGAAGACCAGCAACATGACAAGAAACTTTATCTCTTACTTTTTTTAATAGCTTCATAGTCATATCTGGACCTCTGTAACAATTTAAACCAACAACATCAGCACCTAAATCTTCCATCATTTTACAAGCATCTTCAGCACTATGTCCTTCTCTAGTTTTGTCTCCTCTTGGTATTGCAAAATTACAAACAGCTATTAAACCTGAGTCTTTAATTGCTTTTAGTGCAATTTTCATTTCCTCTGTCCAATTAATTGTTTCCGCTATTACGAAATCTACTCCAGCTTCTTTTGCCCAACCAATCTGTTCCTCATACATTTTTTGACATTCTTTATGAGTACTTTTGTCTCCAGGATCAAAAATATTGGTATTAGCTACATCTCCACAAACCATTAGATCTAAATCTTTAAATTCGCTTGCCGCATCTTTAGCAATTTTAAGAGCATTTTTTTGAAGTGGTTCTAACATATCTTCTTTACCAATAATTCTAAGTTTTTCTCTATGACCATAATATGTAAATGCTTGAACAACATCTGAGCCTGCTCGTATAAACTCTCTATGTAATTGTGAAACCACCTCTGGATGTTCTAAAACAACTTCAGGCACGAAAGGTCCTGCTGAAAGATAGCCTCTTCTTTCCATTGCAAAAAGATATCCCTCTGCACACATTATGGGCCCCTCATTTAATCTTGTAATCAGGTCTTTTTTCATTATTTATCCTTTCATTTCATTAAGTTACTAGCAACCCATTTATGAAAATGGTGAGTAGGATTATCCATTTTAGGAGAAAAATTTCCTCCATTATAAGATGGAGAGTTTCTACCCTCTTGCATACCCTCAATAATATTTAAATCCTCACTTTGAACTCCTTTCCAAAGCTCAAAATTTTGTCTTCTCAATGATTTAAATTTTTTTGAATTTGCAGCTTCATTACCAACATAATAAATTTCCATATGTTCTTTTGTATATTCATTGCTAACTGGTTCTAGCCAATAGGCATAAAAATGATCTTTATGAATTCCAAGCATTACATTGGGGAATAAAGCTACATACTCAGCAATATTTTCTTTATCTTTGGGCCAACTTGGAAAGCATGGAAATTTTAGCTTACTTTTAAATCTAGGATTATAAACTAACGTTCCTTGTCCAGCAAATCTATTTGGTAATCCTTGAATGTGATAATGATCGTCCAGTTTTGAGTAGGAATTTAGTCCAGGATGTACCCATGGGAGGTGATAACTTTCACAATAATTTTCTATTGCAAATTTCCAATTACATTTTGCATTAAGATTAAAATACCCATAATCATTTGAGTAAACCATTAAACTTCTGTCTGTAAGTGGCCAAAATTTAGCCCATCTATCACTTAAAGGTTTAATATAATTTTCAAATTCAATTTCATTATTATTTAAATTTACAAATATTAAATCTAACCATACATATGACTTTACTTCTTTAAGGGAACTTCCAGATTTATTAAAGTTACTACAACTATGTTTATTCATTCCACCAATATGAGGAGTGGCAACTAGCTTCCCATTCATATCATATGACCAGGAATGGTAAGGACAACGAATTACATTTTTTAATTTACATTCTTCTTGTAAAATTTTGTAACCTCGATGACTACAAACATTATGATAAACTCTAATATTATTATTTTTATCTCTCAAAATTATTAAAGGAATTCCAAGAAGATCAAAAGGCTTTGCGTCACCAATGTTTGGAATTGAGCTACCAACACCAATTACAACCCATTTATTTTCAAAAATTTTTTTTCTTTCAAAAAATAAATAATCCTTATTTGTATAACATTCATTAGGTAAGCCATGAGCTTTTGCAATGGGTCTATTAACTACTCTGATTTTATTTAAGTCAATTATTTGAGACAACTTTCTAGTTTCAACCTCCATTAAACCTCCTTTCAATATTGAGATTAATTAAGAAAAGTTAAATATTACGACTCTTTGATAATAATTTGTTGGAAAACAGTTTTACAATTTAATAAAAATACAAATTCTTTAAAAAAGAAATTTGAATAAAATTTCATTTCAAAACTTTAGCTTTAAAAAAGCGACTTTTAAAGACAATTTGGCTTCAACTATGAGTTGAAAGATATTTGCAATATTTGACTTCATATGTTCTAGTTAAATATTAGAAATTAAACTTACGGAGTAATAATGAAAAAACTAAATAGTATACTACTTTCTGCAGTTCTAGCGTTTGGAATGACAGCATTTAGCAATGTTGCTAATGCTTGTGGAAAATTAGTAATTGCCGAGCAAAACTGGGCGTCAGCTGAGTTGATGGCAAACGTTGACAAGATCATCCTTGAGGAAGGATACGGATGTGAAGTGGAATTAGTGCCTGGCGCTACTATGCCAACATTCACGTCTATGAATGATAAAGGAACACCTGACATGAACCCAGAACAATGGGCAAATGCAGTATATACTCCTTTAAAAAAAGCGGTAAGTGAGAAAAGATTAATTATTGCAAACAAAGCACCAATTACAGGTCTTGGAGAAGGTTGGTGGTTAAATCCAGCAGCTTTAAAAAAACATCCAGAGCTTAAAGGAATGACTGCAATGCAAATCTTAGAACGACCAGATCTATTTCCTGACAAAGAAGATCCATCAAAAGGAGCTTTCATGGGATGTCCAGCTGGCTGGGGATGTCAGTTAGCTAATGCTAATCTTTACAGAGCATTTGAAATGGAAAAAAAAGGTTGGAAATTAATTGATCCAGGTTCAGCTGCTGGTTTAGATGGTTCTATCGCTAAAGCTTCAGACTCTGGTGAGCCATGGTTTGGGTATTACTGGAATCCTACATCAATGGTTGGAAAATATAATTTACAACCAGTAGACTTTGGTGTTCCATTTGCAGGAAGAGATAACTGGGATAATTGCATAACACTTGCTGAGCAAGATTGTGCGAGTCCAAAACCAACTGCATGGACAAAATCTGAAGTTAACTCAATTGTAAGTGCTAACTTTGCAAAAACTGGAGGAAAAGATGTTCTTAGTTATGTTGAAAAAAGAACTTATCCAGGTACAGTAATGAATGGAATGTTAGTTTATATGGCTGATAACCAGGCAAAAGGTTCGGATGCTGCAGTTGAGTTTTTAATAAAGCATGAGGATATTTGGACTAAATGGGTGTCTTCAAGTGCTGCAAAAAAAATCAAAAAAAGTTTATAATTAACTTTAAATTACGAGCCTATTTAATATAGGCTCGTAAAAAATTATATATATGGAATTTTTTACTGAATTTCCTGAAATGGGAAGAAGATCCCAGATGGAGTTAAGAAAAGGTATAGACTTAGCTTTTAGAAATTTTTCAAGAGAATATGGGGACAATATAGAGGCATTTTTTGATCCATTACTATTTTTTTTAGTATCATTGGAAAAATTACTATTATCTACTCCTTGGATAATAATTATTTCTGTAATTTGTGCATTAGCCTGGTTGGGTTCAAAAAGTTGGAAATTAGTTACAGGAAGTGCGATCGCTTTTTTATTAATTGGTTATTTTGGAATGTGGGAAGATTGTATGGCAACAGTTGCTATTATTACTGTTTGCACAATAATTTGTATAGTTATTGGAATACCAATAGGAATTATAATGGCAAGATCAAGTAGAGCTGAAAAATCTATTCTTCCTATATTAGATATGATGCAAACAATACCAAGTTTCGTATATTTAATTCCAATATTAATGTTGTTAGGAATTGGCAAAGTTCCAGGATTAATAGCTGTTTGTGTCTATGCAGTTCCTCCAATTATAAGATTAACAAATCTAGGGATCAGAGAAGTAGACAAAGAAACTTTGGAAGCTAGTGAAGCTTTTGGAGCAACTACAACTCAAAAATTAAAATCTGTTCAAATTCCTCTTGCTTTACCGACTGTTTTTGCTGGAGTAAATCAAACCATAATGATGGCTCTAGCTATGGTGGTTATTGCCTCTATGATAGGTGTTAAGGGACTTGGTGTGCCAATATTAAGAGCCGTTTCTAACCAATATCTTGCTCTTGGAATGATGAATGGTTTAGCAATAGTTGCTTTGGCAATTGTTTTCGATAGGGTAACTCAAGAGTACGGTAGAAGGATCCAAAAACACAGAGGTCAGATTAAGTAGTTGACTTTTTTTTAATAGATTTTTCTAGACTCATTTTTCAAAATAAATAAAGATCCGATAAATGAATTTTTCTTTAGAAATAGGCCCTAAAACAGACGTTGATACAATCCCTGCTGTTAATGATATTTATATCACTATGTTGCCTGGGGGTGATTATAAAGAAACTGCTGATAAAGCTTTAGAACTTGTAAAAAAAGGATTTAATCCTGTTCCTCACTTTCCTGCTAGATCAATGCACGATGAAAAAGAACTTAAAGATTACATTTCTATATGTAAAGATGGGGGTGTTAAACAAGTCTTAATCATTGGAGGTGGAAGAGAACCTGCTGGTAAATTTGATAGTTCTTTTCAACTTTTAGAGACAGGTTATTTTGAAAAAATGAAAATAGGAATTGCTGGACATCCAGAGGGGAGTCCTGATATATCCGACAAAGAATTAGAAAAAGCTATGATAGATAAAAAGCCTTATGCTGATTATATTGTAACACAATGGTTACTAGATCCTCAGCCTATTATAGATTTTATTTCTAAACAAAGCGTACCAGTACATGTTGGAATTACTGGGCCATTAAAAATATCTAGCTTAATTAAATTTGCTAATATTGTAGGGGCAAAAAATTCCTTAAACTTTCTTAAATCTAATTTTACTAAGGCGTTAGATTTATTGAAACCTAAAGACCCTAATGATTTAATTGGGAAAGTTAAAATGCATACTGATAACTTCCACATTTATACATTCGGCGGCTTGAAGGAAACTAACAAGTGGTTGAAGGAGAATAGTTATGTCTAAAGAAGTTGACTATACTAAAGTGAAACATGTAACTTCTGTTGATCAATCAGATAGAGAAGTGCCATATAATTTAAGACAAAGTGGGCCAACTAAAGTTGAATTATTAATTTCTACAAGAGTTAGAAAATCACCTTATTGGCATTTATCAATGCAGGCAGGTTGTTGGAGAGCAACTGTATATAATCGAATTTATCATCCAAGAGGATATGTAAAACCTGAAGATGGCGGAGCGATGGTAGAATATGATGCAATTGTGAATCATGTAACAATGTGGAATGTTGCTGTTGAACGACAAATAAGAGTTAAAGGTCCAGACGCAGAAAAATTTACAGATTATGTTATTACTAGAGACGCAACAAAAATTTCTCCTATGAGAGCAAGATATGTAATCTTGTGCAATGCTTATGGAGGAGTTCTAAATGATCCAATTCTTTTGAGAATTTCTAAAGATGAATTTTGGTTTTCATTGTCAGACTCAGATATTGGAATGTATTTACAAGGTGTAAATGCAGATGGAAGATTTAACTGTACAATAGAAGAAATAGATGCATGTCCAGTTCAAATTCAAGGTCCAAAATCTAAAGCTCTGATGAAAGATCTTTGTGGAGACCAAGTTGATTTTGATAACATGCCTTTTTATGGATTAGCAGAGGCAAACATTGGGGGCAGAAGTTGTGTGATTTCTCAATCTGGATTTTCAGGAGAGGCTGGTTATGAGATCTACTTAAGAAACGCAACTTTATATGCTGAAGATATGTGGAACGCTGTACTGGAAGCGGGAAAAAAGCATAATTTAATGGTTATTGCACCTGCACACCACAGAAGAATTCAAGCAGGGATTCTCTCTTGGGGTCAAGATATGGATCAACAACATAATCCTTATCAATGCAATTTGGGTTACCAGGTATCATTGTCTGGAAAAGGAGAATGGAACAAAAAAGCTGATTATGTTGGTAAAGCTGCTTTAGAAAAAATGGGTGAAGAGATTAAAGCTGGAAAAAAACCATACAAACTCCAATTAGTTGGAATGGAATTAGGTGGAAAACCAATTGATGATTATGCACCTGACTTTTGGTTAGTATCACCTGAAAGTGGTGGAGAGCCTATTGGGTTTCTTACTTCACCTTGGTGGCATCCAGAAAAGAAAACTAACATTGCTATGGGATATGTTCCATTTGACGGAACTTTGAACCCTAATGGATTTCCAAAAGGTAAAGTTGGAACTAAATTTAAAGTTCATCTTCCAGAAAAATACTCGGACACTCCAGGAAAACCTGTGGATGCTGTAGTCGTGGATATTCCATTCAAAGAGTCTTTCAATGCTAACACTAGAGAAGTTGTAAAAGGCTAAAATTCAATGGGGGAGCTAAACTTAGCTCCCCTTTTCAATAAAATGACTAAAAGTTTTTTAATAGCGGTTTGCATTATCATTGCTATTGCTTTAATAATATTTCCATTAATTGTTTCATATAAAGCTCAAAAAAATAAAAATAAAAAAAATTAATGTTTGCTGAATTTTTAAATATAATTTTTAAGTCAATAAAGTTAGATAAAACTCTTTATTCAGATAATAAAAATTTTGGAGAAGCATCAATCTACTTTGCTGGGATTATAATGATCTTAGATGGTGTCGCCGGAGCAGTAGCCGCGAATACAATTATTAAAACAGCTGTAGCAATGTCAGGTCTTACTGCAATTGTAACATGGCTTATATGGGCAATTTTTATCTTTGTAATTGGAGTAAAATTATTTCCTGATAAACAAACTAAAGTTTCTTTTAAAAAAGTTTTAACAGCAGTTGGTTTTGCACATGCTCCTGGTTTATTAAGATTTTTTGCTGTCACACCAGATTTAATGATACCAATAATTTTTCTTACACAATTCTGGATTTTTGCAGGACTTATAATTTCTACAAAACAAATATTAAACTTAAAGTCTAATTTTAAATCTTTTGGAATTGTTCTTTTGTCATTTTTAATTATTGCATTTTTATCTATATCATTTGTGATGAGTAGAATGAATATGCTTCCAGTAAGTCAGATAAGTTAAAGTGGAAAAATAGTTTTAGATAATCTGCAAGATTTACATATTTTAAATCCAGTAAGAATTAAATTTTGTGTAACACTCTCATCTTCCTCTTTGCACTCATCACAAATATTATTTAATTCTTCAGTATCTACCTTAAAGTATTTATTTTCAGTTTCATCAATCATTATCAGTTAAGCCAGCGCCTGCTGCACCTTCTTTTAAACTATCACTTTCTTCAACAAAGGTATCTTCGGATAACTTGTATAAATTATTCCATTCATGATCAGTAAAATTATCCTTATTTTCCAGTAAATTCACCTCAACTTGATCTGCTATTTTTGGAAATTCTTGATCGATAAAATTTGAACTAATATTTACATTTAAATTTAGTAAAATTTTTTTTCCATCTATTTTTACATAAATTTTTTTTCCAATAATTTCTGATGATCGACTTATGAAGGAAATAAAGATTATTGGATAAGCAATATTTCTGAATTCAATTTTATTGAAATTTTCTAAAATATTAATTTGATCTAAGAAACTAATACCTAAAGCAATTGGACAGTAAGGATTGTTTGATGAAAGGTTATTTTCACTAATTAAATTTAAATTTTCAAAATTAATTTTATTTTTTTCATTAAAATATTCATTAAGGTGCTTAATACCTGGTAAACCAAATAGCTCTAACAACCTTATACTTTTTCCTGTTTCCTCAGAAACTCCCCAAGAATATCCTGCTGCTTTTGACGCTCTTTTTACGGTAGTTTCAATTTCACTCAGTGATTTCATTATTAAATATTAGTTTTATATACCCACTGCTCATCATAACTTTTTAGCTCATTTGGAAGTGGAGCTCCTTGGAACATGCAAATTCTTAACCATTTGTCAGATCGTGGATCAAATTTTAATGCTCCAAAAAAAGACAATTTCAGTCTAAGCATATCGATTGGCATTAAATCTTTACCAATTGTATTATCTTGTATTTCTGAATAAGGAAATTTTTCTACAATGAACGCTCTTCTTACAACATGTCTTAACTCAGAATTTGATATTAAAAACTCAGCAATAGTTAAACTATTTTTTGAGACCAATAATTTGTCATAAAGTTTTTTTATATCTCTCGCAATTGCTAAAGGCTGTTCTAATTCTGATCCATGCTCTTCAAAACGATCCGCCAATCTGGGCTCCTCTTTATTTTTTGAAATAAACCAAAAGTTTTTATTATTTTCTTTTTCTTCAAAATTAATATCTAGAATATTAGGATACTTTGCTTCAATGATATTCCGCAATTCTTCAACTTTTCTATAAGTTGGAATATTAAAATATTTTTCTTCATCTGAGCTCATTTCTTTTATCAAAGGATTTACAATATTGTTATAGGGTTCCATCATTATTGAAACTATGTATTCAATACATTCCTCACAAGTATTTTGCTCTAACCATTGATATATTTTATTAAAAGGATATTCGCTTTCGAAATTGAAATCTTTATCTATAAAATTTATGAATTTTTCAACATCCTTTAATAAGGAAGAAATTTTTTTTTGTTGATATTTACTATCAGTATTCCAGCTTGTAATGTTTCTTAATGATTTTTTTATACAATCAATAAATAAATCGCTATCTTGACTTTTTACATCTTTTATTTCTCTAATTTCTTTAAGTGCCTTTTCTCTACTTAAAATCCAATTATTTAGTAGGGTTGGGTGATTAACTATAAAAGGAGCCATACCTAGGCCTGTAGAATTACCAATTCCCAAGTTTTTACAAATATTATCATCTAGCTTGACAGCTTTTTTTGGATTTTTATGATAAGCGGTATGATTAACTTGATCAAAAGTAAATTGTCTTACCAAATAAACTAGCATCATTTCTAATCTGAATGGACCATTAATTTCTTTACGATTTTTAATTCTAAATCTATCTGCAAGACCAAATTTGCCTGATCCATAAACTGCTGTAGTCCTATATAAATAGCCTACTTTTGATAATAAGTTTAAATCTGGCTGCTTACCTTTGCTCAAACTTTCAACTACATGATTATAAATTCTAATTGATTTGTTTGCTCTCGATAAAGTTAATTCTTTATAGGAAAGTCTACCAACTTCTTGTTTTGGAACTTCATTTTTTAATCTTTCAATATCTTTTTTTGTAGGAACTCCATCATGTAATGTAAAAGCTGCATCCCATTTTGTAGCAATAACTCTATCTGATCTTTCTTCATCTTTAATTTCATTTGCAAAACAAACCAAAGAATAAACTCTTTTATTTTTTTTATATGAATAAACAGCTTCTCCAAAACCATTTTCATTTAAATTAAATAAATCTCTTTTATATTCCCACTCTTTAAATTCATTAAGAAAACTTCTTAAAAAAGATAATTTTGATTGATGAAAAGATCCTAGCCTTGATAATTTCATTATCTTGTTTGGGTCTCTTAATTCAACTTTCATAATTAAATTGATTTATAAAAATTGTACCAGTTATTTCCAAGTATTCCATTTGTCTCGATATCTGAAAAACCTACCTTTTTAAGACCTTTTTCAATATTTGCAAACCCTCTTGCATCAAGAAACCATTCAGGTTGTTTTGGAAAACCAGGTTTATTTTTTGACCCCTCACCAAAATTTTTACTTTTTGACCATGATCCATTTCTCATCCATTCAACAACGGTATCCGGGTGATCTAAACATAAATCAGAACCTATTCCAATTTTGTCTAAATTCATTATTTCAGCTGTTTTTGCAATCATTTCACAAAAACTATCTAGAGTACAATTTGTGTTATCTTTTAAATGGTGAGGATATAATGACAAACCCAACATACCACCACTGTCACTTAAAATTTTTAATAAATCTGAAGATTTATTTCTTTTCGCTGGATGCCAAAAAGAAGGGTTTGCATGGGTTATTGCAATTGGTTTTTCACTTAACTCAATTGCATCTATAGTACTTTTTTCTGCAGAATGTGACATGTCAACCACAAGACCAACTCTATTCATCTCTCTAATAACCTCACGTCCAAAATTTGTAACTCCACTGTCTACTTTTTCATAACAACCTGTTGCTAGTAAAGATTGGTTATTATAAGTGAGTTGCATAAATCGACATCCCAATTGATAAACCTTTTCAACAAGATTTATATCATCTTCAATTGGTGAACAATTTTGAAAACCAAAGAATATAGTAGTTTTATTTTCTTTATTAGCTTTATCAATATCATTAAAATCTTTTCCAGGAAAAATTAAATCTGAGTTCTCACGAAATAAATTTTCCCATTTATTTATTTCAAGTTGTAATTCATCAAAATCTTCATGATAAACAATGGTAACATGTACAGCATCTAGACCAGCTGCTCTATTAATCTCAAAGATTTTTCTAGACCATTTACAATATTGAAGATTATCAATTTTATAATTCATTGTATGCTTAACTCTAATCAATATGTAATTTAAATACTATTAATTTTATTGAAATTTTAAGTTAATTTTGAAATAAACAGATTGATCAATTTTCATGAAAAAAAATACTAAATTAAAAGTTTCAATTATAATGGGAAGCCAATCTGATTATAAAATAATGAAACTAGCTGAAAAAACCCTGAAAAAAATTGGAGTTTTGTTTGAAACTAAAATTATATCTGCTCATAGAACGCCTCAACGAATGTATAAATATGCTGCAAAAATTGAACAAAATCATATAGGTGTAATAATTGCTGGTGCTGGAGGATCTGCTCATCTTCCGGGTATGATATCGGCACTTACAAATTTGCCAGTTCTTGGTGTTCCTATTGAAAGTAAAAAACTTAAAGGTTTAGACAGTTTATTATCAATTGCACAAATGCCTAAAGGTATACCTGTAGGAACCCTTGCAATAGGAGAAGACGGTGCAATTAATGCTGCTTTATTAGCTGCAGCAATAATTGCAACTAATAATTCAAATGTTCGAAAAAAGCTTAAAAATTTTAGAACCTCGCAAACCAAGTCTGTAAAAAAAATTCCTAAATAAAATGTCTGAACTTACTCTAGGAATTATTGGGGGTGGTCAACTTGGAAGTATGCTCGCAATAGCAGCTAAAAAATTAAATGTTAAAACCGTTGTTTTTTGTGATGATATAGATGCACCAGCGCAAAATTTTTGCAATCAATTTGTTACTGGAAGTTATGATAATAAAGAAAAGATATCAGAATTTATAAATCTAGTTAATTTGGTTACTTATGAATTTGAAAATATTCCATATGAAACATTAAATGAAATAAATAAATTTAAACCTGTTTTACCAAAGCCTTCAGTTAATAGATTAATTCAACATCGATTGGCTGAAAAAGATTTTGTTAATAAATTAAATATTAGAACAACCAGATATGTTTCGATTGAAAAAAAATCTGACATAGATGCCTTAGAAGATTTTTTACCAGGAATATTAAAAACTACAACACTTGGTTATGATGGCAAAGGTCAATATCAAATTAAATCTGCCAACGAACTTTATTCATTAAATATTGATTTTTCAAAAGGATATATTCTTGAAAAACTTGTTAAATTAAAAAAAGAAATTTCTATTATCATTACAAGATTTAGTAACAACAAATATGAGATATACGATCCAATCGAAAATACACATGAGGATCAAATTTTAAAATATTCAAAAATTCCTGCTGAAATTAATGAGAAGATTTTTAATCAATCTAAAGAATGGGCGATGCTAATAGCTGAAGAACTAAAATATATCGGAACTTTATGTGTAGAATTTTTTATTGATAGAAATGATAATCTTTATGTTAATGAGATTGCTCCAAGAGTTCACAACTCAGGACATCTAACAATAAATGCTTTTAATGTAAGTCAATTTGAAAATCATATAAGAGCTGTATGTGGTTTAGAGCAAATTCCATTAATAAAAATATCTAATGCTAAAATGATGAATTTACTTGGTGATCAAATTACACATTTTAGAAATATTAAAAAGTTTAATGACAACGAATTTTTTTTTGATTATTTAAAAAAAGAAGTTAAAGAAAAAAGAAAAATGGGACATATTACAACTTTAATATAAATGTTAAGATCGATAGAAGGTAATTTTGATAATCCAGAAGTTAATGAGCTTCTAATAAGACATTTTATTGAGCTTAGAGCTGCTTCCCCAGAGGGGAGTGCTCATGTTTTAGATATTCCCGGTTTAAAAATATCATCCATAAAATTTTGGAGTTTGTGGGATAAAGAAAAATTGATTGGTTGTGGTGCTTTAAAATTTTTAGATAAAGAACATGGAGAATTTAAATCAATAAGAATTCATGATAATTTTAGAAATCAAGGTCAAGGTATTAATGTTATTAATCACTTAATAAACGAAGCAAAAAAACTTAAAATAAAAAGATTAAGTATTGAAACGGGTGCTGGTGATTTTTTCATTCCAGCGAGAAGATTATTCAAAAAAACTGGATTTATTATGTGCGAACCTTTCGCGCACTACAAGGAGGATGTAAATTCTGTTTATTTAACAAAGCTAATTGACAACATTTAATATTATTTTTTAAATATTAATATATTTAGTTGACAAAACCCCTTAAAATCTAAACAAAGCCAGGATTACTTAATTATAAGTAATAATTAAATAACAAAATGTAAGAAGAAAAATATGAGTCTACAAGGAAAAGTAAAATGGTTCAATCCAACCAAAGGTTTTGGTTTTATTGAAAGAGAAGATAAAGAAAAAGATGTATTTGTACATGTTTCAGCAGTAAGAGATGCTGGTATGAACGGTTTAGATGAGGGTCAAGCTTTGACTTTCGATGTTGAAGATGGTCCTAAAGGTCCTTCAGCAGTTAACTTAAAAACTGCATAATTTCACACTTCCTATTGGCTGAAAAATTTAATTTAATTTTCAAAAAAAATGTTCTTCAGCCAATACCTCTACGACAACCTTTAAACACAATTTTTAATTATAAAATTCAATATAAAATTTAATACATTAATCAAAATATGATTGGAATTTTAGGTGGAATGGGAACTCAAGCAGGTCTTGATTTTTGTAATAAGCTTGCAGTATTAAACAGGGGAAAAATTGATCAAGAGTATCCGCTATTTTTACTTTATAACAAATCTAATATTCCTGGGAGACCTGAGTCAATAGGTTCTCAAACAAAGAATTTATCAAACAAATCTAGTAATAAAACAAGGAAAGAAAAATATAATAGAGTTTTATTAAGTTTACTAAAAGGGTGTAAGCTTCTAGAAAAAAATAAATGTAAATTTATAGTTATACCATGTAATACTGCGCATTATTGGTTTGATGATTTACAAAAAAAAATAAATATTCCCATAATCAACATGCCAAAAGAAGTTTTTAAGTTTACAAAGAAAAAATGTAAGAAAAATTCAAAGGTTGGTCTTTTGGCTACTGAAGGAACTCTTGAAACTGGAGTCTACAAAAAATTTTTTGATAATGATTACAAATTAATTGAGCCATCTAAAAAAATACAAAAATTATCAGTTAATAAAGCTATAAAATTTGTTAAAATGGGTAATGTAAAAGCTGCAGCAAAAGCGATTAAACCTGCGATTGACTCTTTGATTAAAATGAAATGTAAAAAAATTATTTTAGGTTGTACTGAGCTACCAATTGCAATTTTTGCATTTAAATCATTCAAAAAAATAAAATCTTCAAAAGTATTTTTAGACCCTAATTTAATTTTGGCTCATTCAGCTATGGTTAAACATAAAAATTAGCTTATGCCTAACAAGATTGAAAAACCATATGTGCTAAGAGCTGCTGAATTTGTATACTCAAATATAATAGAAATCAAAAAACAAAATCCTGAAATTAACAACATACAGGCATTTGAGATTTTTATGACTACCAAGGAATATGACAGTTTAAGTTCTGGAGAATTTCACGATAGGTGGTTTTTAGAACTTAAAAATAATAAATTTGTTGACTCTGTTTCTAAAAAAAAAATTGACGGAGAAACTTTAAGACTTTTAGAGCTTCAAAAAGAGTCAATGTTAAAATTTTTAATGAAAATTCCTAAACTTTATTATACTAAAAGTCACTTTCCATTGGAAATTTCACAACGTGCTTTTGATCATTTATGGAGAGTTTGTGAAAGCTATGAAATGTGGTGTAAAGAAACTAATCAAAAAAAATTGATATATCTAAATATTATTGATTAATATTATTTAACTTAAGCACTGATCTCGTAATCTCTATTCGTTTTTTAAGTAATTTTTGTAAATTTTGATTATCTATTTTTTCATTAACTAACGTTTCTTTAATTAAAGCAAAAGAATTTTTCCCAGTTTCTTTTTCTATATATTGATTAACCATGAATTGTGCACTAGCTTTATAGATGCTACCCGAGGTAAGAGCTGTTACACCTGGGCCGACTAATGAAAGAATAGGTACAAAACCTGTCAAAAAGAAATAAGATAGTAAAATTGTTAAAATTCTAAAGAGTCTCAAATTCATGGTGAAACATAAGTGATTTGGTATTTCATTTCTATATTTAATATGTTCAATATAGGTATTGATTTATTTGATTTTACTTAATTTTTTTTTTATTGAATATAATGATTAAAATTTTTCCTTATATATTCGTAATTCTATGGTCATCCGCATTCATAACGACTAAACCTATCATAGATAATAGTGATCCATTTGCTGCTTTAGCTTTTAGATTTGCTTTTGTTGCTTTTGGTTTTTTTTTATTTTCTATTTATTCAAAACAAAAAATTTTAGTTAATAGAAAAAATTTTTTTGAATCTTTATTTAGCGGCGTATTATTCCATGGTTTTTATCTTGGTGGTGTCTTTTACTCAATTTCAATAGGTATGCCTACAGCAATTGCAGCATTGATCGTAACCCTGCAACCAATACTCACAAATGCATTAAGTGGTCCAATTTTAAATGAAAAAGTATCTATAAAACAGTGGGTAGGTGTTTTATTAGGATTTGCGGGTGCAGGACTTGTATTAGGTTTTGATGTTGGCTCTAAAATACCAGCATCTGGATTGATAGCAACAATAATTGCGTTATTAGCTATTACTTTTTCAACATTATGGCAAAAAAAATTAAGCAACAACTTACCTTTATCTGTAAGTAATATGAATCAAGCTCTTGGTGGTTGTTTATTTCATTTATTAATAGTTGTTTTATTTGTCGATCCACACATTGATTTTTCAAGAACATTTATTATTGCAATGAGCCATCAAGTATTTTTGGTATCATTTGGAGCATTTACAATATTAATGTATTTAATAAAAAATAATTCGGCAAGCAAGACTGTTTCTATTTTTTTCTTAATACCAGCAACATCTGCTTTTATGGCATGGTTCTTCTTAAATGAAAATTTAACTAGATTGGATTTAGTTGGATTTTTAATCACCTCTATAGGTGTTTATATTGCAACAAGGGATTAAAAAGATTTAAAGCCAAATTCTAAAGATGCATCTGTAATAGAATGATAAAAAGATTCTCCGAAACTTCTTAAAGCAAACAACCTTACTTTGTTTGGATTGTCGTTTAACTTGTCAACAGTCATAGCTATTCCATTATAAGTTGAATTTATTGAATTATTTTTCTTCAATGTGTTGAAATTAAACGGGCACCCTTTTTTTAAAACTTCAATCGTTTCTTTTCCCTCAATTTCAATGATTGCTCTTGAGTGAGATAAATCTGTCACAGCAAAGTCTGTATCTTTAAATTCGTTCAGTACATTTTTAACTAAATCTTTTTTTGTTGATACTAAAAGCCAGTTCTTTGGCCCATTCCACATAATCCTTGTGTTGTCATTAAATACTACAGTTTGAGGTTCGTTTTTTAGTTTCAAACCATCAACATCAATACTTTCATATGAAGCTGAGGAGTTTTTATACTGAACTATTTGAATAATTAGTAAATTTTTGATTTCAGATATTTTGAGTAAATCATTTTCATTTTTACCATCATAATCTCCAAATTGGCCTTTGGTATTAATATTTGCTAAAGCCGAAACTAAAGTCATGATCTAACCCTTTCACCTTTTGGATCTACATAATGTGATGAAACTATCTCTACAGGTATTACTTTATTTTTAAGTGGTGACATTGCAAAAAGTTTTTCACCAATCATATTTTTTCCATCCTTCAAAATTGCTAAGGAAAAAGGATTGTCATATTCAACACTCCAACATGATGCAGAGATATGACCTAATTTAGGATTTGGTAATGGTGCTTTGTCATCTTTAACTAAATGAGAGCCTTCTGGTATACTTGTTTTTTTATCTAAAGGAACTACTCCTACAATTTTTTGTCTATCTTCAGCTGTAAATGCAGACCTTTGTAATGACCTTTTTCCAATAAAATCCTTCTTTTTACTGACAAGACCCTCTAAGGAGTTATCATATGGAATTGTTCTACCATCAAGTTCTGATCCAGCAACATGTCCCATTTCAATTCTCAAAGTTGATAATGCTTCTGTTCCATATGGTTGAATTTTAAAATCTTCACCTACTTCCATTATTTTTTCCCACATAAAGTTTCCATTGTCAGACTCTACATTAACTTCATATGCAAGCTCACCTGAAAAAGATATTCTAAAAATTCTAGCTTTTACTCCAAATAAATCTCCTTCCATGTAGCCCATAAAAGGTAGTCCTTCATTAGATACGTCTAAATTTGGAAATAATTTTTGTAAAACATCTCTAGATTTTGGTCCTGCAATGGCCGCTCCTGCCCATTGTTCTGTTGTTGAAACAACATTTACATTTAATTCAGGCCAGACTAATTGTAAGTAATATTCTAAATGTGAAAGAACATTTGCTGCTTGTGCCGTTGTAGTAGTCATGTGATAATGGTTTTCAGAAATTCTTGTAGTAGTTCCATCATCCATGACAATACCATCTTCTCTTAGCATTACTCCATACCTAGCTTTACCCACTGGCAATTTTAACCAAGCATTAGTATAAACTCTATTTAATAACTCTGCCGCATCTGGCCCTTTTATATCAATTTTACCAAGTGTCGTTACATCACAAACACCAACATTTGTTCTAACATTTTTTGCTTCTCTCTTAGATCCTTCAAATAAATTTTCATTTCCCCTCTTATAATATCTAGGTCTTAACCAAACACCTGCGTCAACGAAAACGGCATTATTTTTTTCATGCCAAGCATGCATTGGGGATTTTCTTGTTGGTTTTGAATGTTTTCCAACTTCTCTTCCAACAATTGCACCAATTGAAATAGGTGTATATGGAGGTCTAAAAGTAGTATGACCTACAGCTGGAACAACTTTATTTTCAATTTCTGATACCAACTGTAAGCCATTTAAGTTACTTGTTTTACCTTGGTCGGTTGCCATACCAAGCGTGGTATATCTTTTGACATGCTCGATTGATCTATAACCTTCTCTAAGAGCTATTTCTATATCCGATACAGCAACATCATTTTGAAAATCTAGAAATCTTTTATAATTTTTTCCTGCTGGTAATGGAACACACCAAAACTTATCATGTTTAGAAGATTTTTTTTCAACTACGTTTGGAATGCTTACTTCATTATCATTATCAGTTATTTTTTTTGATAACTCTCTTCCTTTTGCAAATGAAGTTTGCAAAGTTTCCTCTAAAGAGAATACTCCGTTAGCAGCTCCTAAAGTTGTCTCTTGTTGTTTTGAGATTCCAGGAACAAATGCATCAATTTCCTCTTTAAACTTAGTTTTATTTCCTGATTGAGAGGCTAAATGAATAGACGGTGTCCAAAAACCAGAAACACATATACAATCACATTTAATATTTTCTATTTTCCCAAGTTGTTTTTTGTCATCAGAAATGCTCGCTACATCAGCAGATTTTACTTTTTTATATCCTTGCGCTGCGACAACTACATAAGAATTTTTAATATCTATTCCTAAACTTTTTGCCTCATCAATAATTTCAGAATCAGGATTTTTTCTTGAATCTAATATTACTGGTTGTACTCCATGCTTTTGAAATTCAATAGCTGTTTCATATCCACTATCATTATTTGTAAATATCAATGGATTTTTTCCAACTAAAACTCCATAAACTTTTAAGTATTCTTTAGCAGCAGAAGAAAGCATTACACCTGGCGTATCATTATTTCCAAAAACTATTGGTCTTTCAATAGATCCTGATGAAATTAAAACTTCTTTTGCTCGGATGTACCATAATCTTTTATTTGGATGATATTTTTTAGTTTTTGGTAAATGATCACTTACCTTTTCCGACATTACAAGCATGTTGTGATCATAATAGCCAAAGATTTGAGATCTATTTTTTACCACAACATTTGGCATTGTTTTAAGTTCAGCAATTATTCCCTCAGCCCAATCTTTTCCAGATTGGTTTCCAATATTCACATCGCTTGTTAATAAAGATCCGCCAAATCTTGGTTTATCTTCTGCTAAAATTACTTTTGCTCCGTTTTTTGCAGCTGCATATGCGCTAGACAAACCAGATGGTCCTGATCCAGCTATCAGTAAATCACAATATTCGTATTTGTGCTCGTATCTTTCTTTGTCATGTTTTGTAGACGCTACACCTAATCCAGCCGCTTTTCTTATAAATGGCTCATAAATTCTATACCAAAAACTTTTTGGCCACATAAAAGTTTTATAATAGAAGCCTGCAGGTAAAAAAATCTTTAAAAAATTATTAATTGCACCAATATCAAAATTAACACTTGGCCAACAATTTACACTTTTTGCCTCTAAACCGTCAAAAAGCTCTTGCTCAGTTGCTTTTATATTTGGCTCAGTTTCATTATTTCTGTAAAGCTGAACTATTGCATAAGGCTCATCTACTCCTGCTCCAAAGAAACCTCTTGGCCTATGATATTTAAAACTTCTACCAACTAAATGAACACCATTTGCAAGTAAAGCAGATGCCAAAGTATCGCCTTCATATCCAAAATATTTTTTACCATTGAATTTAAATGATAATTTTTTATCTCTATTAATTAATCCAATACTTTCTAATCTGAAATCTTGAGACATCAGGCAACTTCCTCGTCAGCTTTAAAAGTATTAAATATTTCATGAGTTGCAGTATCTCTCTCTACTTTTATCCATTGTCTACACCCTGATATATGCTGCCATAACTCTAGATGTTTTCCTCTTAAACTTTTTCTATTGTAAACAAAGTCATCCCATTCTTGATCAGAAATTTCTTTATTCAACTCTGGCCTTTTTACACTTGCGTCTCCACCATAAGAAAATTCAATTTGTGGTCTCATTCCACAATGTGGGCAATTAATGTACAGCATTTATGATATCCAGGTTTTTGTTCCGAGTCCTTTTTCATCGATTAGATGACCGGTATTAAACCTATTCAAACTATATCCTGCATTTAATTTATGAACTCTATCTTGAGCAATTGTGTGTGCAAATGTCCAGCCAGATGCAGGTGTTGCTTTAAAACCTCCATAACACCAACCGCAATTTAAATACAAACCATCTATATGAGTTTTATCAATTATAGGAGATCCATCCATTGACATATCCATTATACCACCCCAAGTTCTAAGCATTTTTAACTTACTTAAAAAAGGCATCATCGCTATACCTTCGGTTAAAACATGTTGCAAAGTTGGTAAATTTCCTCTTTGAGCGTAACTGTTATATCCATCTAGATCTCCACCCATAACCATTTCGCCTTTATCTGATTGACTGATATAAAAATGTCCAGCACCAAATGTTACTACACTATCTAAAACAGGTTTAACTGGCTCTGAAACACATGCTTGAAGAAGATGAGTTTCTATTGGTAACGTCATATTTAATTTTTCAGCTAAAATATTTGTGCTTCCTGCAACACATAAACCAACTTTTTTAGCTTTAATATTTCCACGAGATGTTCGAATACCATTTATTTTTCCAGCAGAAACATCAAAACCAATTACCTCACAATTTTGGATAATATCAACTCCCATATCATCTGCTTGACGAGCATAACCCCAAGCTACTGCATCATGTCTTGCAGTTCCTGCACTTGGTTGCATCAAACCACCAAAAATTGGAAATCTTACATTTTCAGAAAAATCTGCCATTGGAATAATTTCTTTAACTTGTTCCCTATTCAAAAGAACAGCATCTATTCCATTTAACCTCATTGAATTACCTCTTCTCGCATAAGCATTCATTTGCGCATCTGAGTGAGCTAAATTAATAATTCCTCTAGGTGAAAACATTACATTGTAATTTAGGTCCTGACTCATCTTTCTCCATAAATCCATTCCAAATTCACTGAACAATCCGTTTTCATCATGCATGTAATTAGATCTGATGATTGTAGTATTACGTCCAACGTTTCCACCTCCAATCCATCCTTTTTCGATGATTGCAACTTTTGTAATATTATGTTCTTTTGCAAGATAATACGCTGTAGCAAGACCATGGCCACCTCCTCCAATGATTACTACATCATATTCATCTTTGGGCTCTGGGTCCTTCCATGCTAAATCCCAATTTTGATGATTAGAAAAAGCATTTTTGACTAAATTAAATATAGAATATTTCTGCATGAGTTAATTTTATAGTAAAGAATCTAAATAGTGCTTATTTTTTTTATATATATTTTTTAGAAGTTTCCAAAGAACTTAAAAAAGGATATGAAGTCTGCAAGTAAATGTTTTAACTTAAAGGATTTTTAAATGAGTGAAGTCAAATCAGATATTCAAATAGCTAGAGAAGCTAAAATGCAACCAATAAATGATGTTTTGGCAAAAATAAATGTGCCGGATGAAAGTGTAGCATTTAGTCCGATGGGGCGACATATTGCTAAGATTAACTTAGAATATCTAGATACACTAAAAGATAAGCCTGATGGTAAATTGATTTTAGTTACAGCTATTACACCAACACCTGCAGGTGAGGGTAAAACAACAACTTCTGTTGGACTTCACGATGGATTGAATAAAATAGGAAAAAAATCAATTGTTTGTTTAAGAGAGCCAAGTTTAGGTCCTTCATTTGGAATGAAAGGTGGGGCTGCTGGAGGAGGATATGCCCAAGTAGTTCCGATGGAACAAATTAATCTTCATTTTACAGGAGACTTCCACGCAATAACATCTGCTCATAATTTATTATCAGCACTAATTGATAACCATATTTATTGGGGGAATAAATTAGACATCGATGTTAGAAGAATCGTTTGGAAAAGAGTTATGGATATGAACGATCGATCGTTAAGATCAATAAATATTAATTTAGGTGGTGTAGCTAATGGTTTCCCAAGAGAAGATGGTTTTGATATTACTGTTGCGTCAGAAATCATGGCTATTTTCTGTTTATCAAATGATTTAGAAGATTTAGAAAAAAGAATAGGTAACATTACAATTGCTTACAATAGATCTAAAAAACCAATTTACGCAAAAGATTTAAAAGCCCAAGGACCTATGACTGTATTGTTGAAAGACGCAATAAGACCTAATGTAACGCAAACTTTAGAAAATAATCCCGCAATAATCCATGGAGGACCATTTGCAAACATTGCACATGGATGTAATTCGGTAATCGCAACAAAAACAGGTCTAAAACTTGCCGATTATGTTGTAACTGAAGCCGGCTTTGGTGCTGATTTAGGTGCTGAAAAATTCTTAGATATTAAATGTAGAAAATCAAATTTAAAACCAAGTTGTGTTGTAATAGTTGCAACAATTAGAGCATTAAAAATGCATGGTGGTGTTGCAAAAGATGATTTAAAAAATGAAAATGTAGATGCTCTAAAAAAAGGGTTGGTCAATTTAGAGAGACATATTGAAAATGTTAAAAAATTTGGTTTACCAGTAGCGGTTGCCGTTAATCATTTTATCAAAGATACTGACAATGAAGTAAAAGCTTTAATTGAATTTTGTGATGGCTTGGGGGTAAAAGCAAGTCTTTGTACTCACTGGTCAAATGGTGGTGAAGGAACTAAGGAACTGGCAGCACATGTTGTAGATCTATGTGAAAAAAATCAGGCTAAATTTAAATTTTTATATGAGAGTAATACTCCTCTATTTAAAAAAATAGAAACTATTGCAAAAGAAATTTATAGAGCTGATGAGGTAATTGCTGATACAAAAATAAGAGATCAATTGAAAACTTTTGAGGAAGCTGGTTACGGTGATCTACCTATTTGTGTTGCAAAAACACAATATAGTTTCTCAACAGATCCAAATTTAAAAGGAGCACCAACTGGTCATGCTTTACCAATTAGAGAAATTAGGCTCTCATCTGGTGCTGAATTTATTGTGGTAGTTTGTGGAGCAATAATGACCATGCCTGGATTACCACGAGTTCCAGCAGCTGACTCTATTAGATTGAATGATAAAGGCGAAATTGAAGGACTATTCTAGATTAAGATAATTTAACCAATTCTCTAATTCTCTCATTCTAGATTTTTTATCCAACTTTTTATTTTCTTCCTCTATATTTTTAATATGAATATTTATTTCTTCCTCGTCTGTAAATGCACCTTTATCTAAAAGTCTTTTTTTTCTGAAAATAATTAAATTTATCATTTTATTGTAAGTTATTTCAGGATGATATTGAAGACCCCATATATCACATTCACCTACTTTAAAATTGAGTGCTTGCACTTTATTAATTGAATTTGAAGCTAACAAAATTGAATTTTTAGGCATTGTTACAACTTCATCGAAATTAAAAGCAGGTGTATTAAATCTTAAACTTTTATTTAAGTATAATGGATGTTTTAAGCCATTTTCATTAATTTCAATATCAAACGCAATTCCTTTCTGAGAACCATTTGTACATTTTTTTACCTCACCTCCTGCAGCGGTTACAGCTACTTGCATTCCCCAACAGATTGCTAAAATTTTTTTAATTTTTTTTTGACACTCTTGCATAAATTGTATTTGCCTTTTTATCTCTGGAGTTGCGTTGTAAATGTTTAAACTACTTCCACCCCAAATTAGGCCATCATAACTATCAAGATTATTAACTATTTCATGAATATTTTTATCTGATGAGGGATTTGCAACATCAATTGTTAGATTATCTGTAAAGTAGCTAAGACTATGTTTTAAACTTTCTGTATGTGTTTGAATACCTGCGACAGTGAATTGTTTATTTTCCTCTGTTGGATTACCTTCAACAATTAAAATTTTTTTCATTTAAATAATTCTCCAGAAATACTTTTTTTATACATTTCTTTTAAATCTTGCTTGCTTATTTCTTTTGGGTTACCTCCTGTTGATGGGTCTTCATAAGCCATTAAGGAGAGTTCCTCTAAATCAATATTACTACAATCCATAACTTCTGATAATTTATGTGGAATATTCAAATTATTTCGTAATTTTAAAATCCAATCTAAAAAACTATCAAAACTTTTATCTAAGTTAAGATAATCACAAATAGAAATGATCTTATTTTCAATTGAAGATTTATTAAATGTTAACACATAGGGCATAAATATTGCATTAGACAATCCATGATGTACATTAAATTTACCATTTACTGGATGGCTCAATGAGTGAATTGCTCCAAGTCCTTTCTGAAATGCAGCTGAGCCCATTGATGCTGCAGCAAGTAAATCCATTCTAGCATTAACATCATTTCCATTTTTAAAAGCTTTTATTAAAGAATTTTTTATTAATTTCATTCCCTCTATTGCTATACCGTCAGCCATTGGATGATATCCACGTGCACAGAAGGCTTCTAAATTATGAGCTAATGCATCCATTCCAGTTGCAGCGGTTAATCTCGGAGACAAATCTATAGTAAGTAAAGGATCTAAAATTACGATTGAAGGTAACATTTTTGGGTGAAAAATAATTTTTTTTGCACCAGTATCTTTGTTAATTATTAAAGATGCTCGTCCTGTTTCAGATCCTGTGCCAGCTGTAGTTGGAACTGCGATTATTTTTGAAATTTTAGAACTATCAGCTCTTTTCCAGTGTTCACCAATATCTTCAAAGTCCCATAATGTTCTTGATTGATTGCACATAAATGCTATTGCTTTTCCAACATCTAAACCACTTCCACCTCCTAAAGCAATTACACCATCGCAACCTAAAGTATTGTAAACTTTAACTCCTTCCTCAACGTTTTCACCAATTGGATTTCCCGTAAAATTAGAAAAGGTAGAAAGATGTTTAAAATTTTTTTTTAAACTTATTATTATATTTTTTATAATTTCTAAATTTATTAAATCTTTATCGGTTACAAATAGTGGGTTTGAAATGTTTAGCTCTTTACAAGCTAAGAATAAATCCTCTACTCTATTCTCACCTATCCACATCGTGGTGGGATAATTCCAATTAATACCCATTAAAAAATATAATTTTATTTTTTTTAAAATTATTAGTAAGATATATTTATAAATTTATTAATGATAGGAAAAATTCTATGTCAAAAATAGCAATCATTGGCGCTGGTCCATGTGGACTTTCAATTTTAAGAGCATTTGAACATTTAGAAAAAAAAGGAGATAAAATTCCTGAAATAGTTTGCTTTGAAAAACAAGAAAGTTGGGGCGGTTTATGGAACTACAACTGGAGAACTGGTTCAGATCAATATGGAGATCCTGTTCCTAACAGTATGTATAGATATTTGTGGTCCAATGGACCTAAAGAATGTTTAGAATTTGCTGATTACTCTTTTGATGAACATTTTGGAAAGCCTATTCCTTCTTTTCCTCCAAGAGAAGTCTTGCAAGATTATATTTTGGGAAGAGTAAGTAAAGGTAATATAAAAAGTAAGATTAAATTTAATACAAGAGTTACAAATACTGTTTATAAAAATGATAAGTTCGAAATTAGCTACCAAGATAAAGTTAATAATAAAATTTTAAATGATACGTTTGATTATTTAGTGGTTTCTACAGGTCATTTTTCTGTACCTTTTATTCCTGAATATGAAGGAATGAATTCTTTCCCAGGAAGAATAATGCACTCACATGATTTTAGAGATGCAGAAGAGTTCAGAGGAAAAGATGTTATTGTTTTGGGAAGTAGTTATTCGGCTGAAGATGTGGCCCTGCAATGTAATAAATATGGTGCTAAAAGCGTAACAATTGGTTACAGGCATAACCCAATGGGATTTAAATGGCCGAGAGGCATGAAGGAAGTTCATTACTTAGATAGGTTAGAGGGAAAAAAAGCGATATTTAAAGACGGAACTGAACAAGACTCTGATGTAATAATACTTTGCACTGGTTATTTGCATCATTTTCCGTTTTTAGATGAAAGTTTAAAGTTAAAAACACACAACAGATTATATCCACCAAAACTTTATAAAGGTGTTGTCTGGCAAGATAATCATAAACTTTTATACTTAGGAATGCAGGATCAATTTCACACTTTTAATATGTTTGATTGTCAAGCATGGTACGCAAGAGATGTGATAATGGGCAAAATAAAAATGCCTAGTGATGAGGAGATAGAAAAAGACATAAACAAATGGGTTGCTATGGAGGAAAAATTGGAAAATCCTGATCAAATGATTGATTTTCAAACAGAATATACCAAAGAACTTCATGATATGTCTGATTATCCTAAAATTGATTTTGAATTAATTAGAAATCATTTTAAAGAATGGGAACATCATAAAGTAGAGGATATTCTAACTTATAGAAATAAATCGTTTTCATCTCCTGTGACTGGATCAGTTGCACCAATTCATCACACACCATGGGAAAAAGCTATGGATGACTCGATGGAAACTTTTTTAAATAAATAATTAATAGTTAATTTTTAATTTTTTATTTTTAACAATTGCTTCTAATAAAGAGATCATTAAAGGAACTTTTCTTTTATTAATTTTTTTAAATATAAAAGGAGCGATTTCTATTGCTAAATCAGCACCTTCTACTGTATCATTTTTCATAAACTTTTTCTTTGCTTGGGCAAAAGTATAGCCTTTTCCTAAGTATTCTCCCATTTTACTATTTCTTCCACCCATTGCACTAACATATAAATCTCCCAAACCTGCTAAACCATATACAGTTTCATTTTTACCTTTAAAATAATTTACAAGATATTTCATTTCATCAATTGATTTTTTGAATAAAGCTGATGAAGTATTATGCCATTGTCCAGCTCCAATTATCATTGAATAAATATTTTTAATAGCAGATAAAAACTCTACTCCTCTAACATCTCTACTAAATTCAGTTTGATAATAATTTGTTGAAATTAATTTACCAATTTTTTTTGCAGTATTAATATTTTTATTTGCAACAACAGTGAAGCTTTTCACTTTTCTTGACAATTCTTTTGCTAAACATGGACCTTTCAAAACTGAAATATTTAAATTTTTATTATACTTTTTCAATAAGCTAGACATTGAAATTAAATTTCTACCATCTAATTTAAGACCTTTTGTTAATACCAAAATAGGTGATTTATTTTTAACTTTTGAAAGATTTTTTCCTATTAAGTCTATTCCTATAGAACTTACAGCAATTACAATTAAGTCCCATTTACGATTTAAAATTTCACTTGAAAATTTATTTATTTTTAATTTTTTTGGTAAATTTATATTTAATGATGGGTGAATTTTTTTTTTTGAATTTAATTTTTTTAATAATTTAAAGTTATATGGCTCTGTTAAAGCAACCAAGTGACCATTATCTAACAATGGTATTGAGAAAGCAGCTCCCATAGCTCCCGCACCAACAATTAATATTTTTTTCATTTTTATCTTTATGCTAAGGTTTTTTTAATTGCTTGCTTCCAACCATGCAATATATGATTTCTAAGTTTTTTATTAATTTTTGGCTTAAAAGCTTTATCTTTTTTCCATGTATTTTTAATCTGATTTAATGATTTGAATTCTCCTACTTGATAACCTGCAAACAAAGCTGCTCCAAGAGCAGTAGTTTCTAAGACTTTAGGTCGAATTACTTTTAAATTAATTACATCTGCCAAAAATTGTGAAAACCAATTATTTGCTACCATACCACCATCAATTTTAATTATTCTAGGCTTTAAACCATCTTTATTCATTGAATAAAATAAGTCATAACTTTGATACGCAACTGACTCGACTGTAGCTCTAACCAAAGTTTTCCAATCACTATCTCTTGTAAGACCTGTTATTAAACCTCTTGCATCAGGTCTCCAATAAGGTGCGCCTATTCCACTAAAAGCTGGGACAACATAAACTTCATTATTACTTTTTGTTGATTTAGCTATTTTTTCAGTTTCATAAGCGTTGTTTATTAGTTTAATTTTATCCCTTAACCATTGTACGCCTGCTCCTGCAATGAAAATAGATCCTTCAAGGGCATACGTAGTCTTATTATTCAATCTATAACAAATTGTCGTTAACAACTTATTTTTTGAATTAATTTTTTTTGATCCAGTGTTCATTATTACAAATGCACCAGTACCATAAGTACTTTTTATAGATCCTTTTTCAAAACAAGCTTGTCCTACAGCAGCTGCTTGTTGATCTCCTAAAACAGCTGAAATGGGTATTTCTTTTCCTGTAATTCCCTTGTCTGTTTTTCCAAAATCATCTGCAGAATTTTTTACCTCTGGCAATATACCCTTTGGAATTTTTAATTTCTGTAATATTTCATTATCCCATTTATTGTTATTAATATTAAACAACATTGTTCTACTTGCATTGGTAGCTTCAGTTAAATGCTGTTTACCTTTTGTTAATTTCCAGATCAAGAAGGTGTCTACTGTTCCAAATAATAAATTATTATTTTTAATTAACTTTTTTGAAACTTTTATATTATCTAAAATCCATTTTATTTTAGTGGCAGAAAAATAAGGATCTATAAATAATCCCGTTTTTTTTCTAAAAGTATTTTCATAATTTTTATTCTTAAGAGATTTACAATATTCCTGGGTTCTTCTATCTTGCCAAACGATTGCATTATAAATAGGTTTTCCAGTTTTTTTATTCCACAAAATTGTAGTTTCTCTTTGATTTGTAATTCCAATTGTAATTATATGACCTTTCAAACTTATAGCTTTTTTAATTACTTGTTTTAATGCTTTAAGTGTTGTCGACCAAATTTCATTTGGATTATGCTCTACCCAGCCATTTCTAGGAAAGTATTGTTTAAATTCATATTGTGAAATAAATTTAATGTTCCCTTTAGTGTCAAATAAAACAACTCTTGATGAGGTCGTTCCTTGATCAATGGAGACTATAAATTTTTTCAAAATACTAATCTATGCCAAGATGTTTTTTTCTTTTTCCAACCCAAGTTCTAATCAAATTATCAAAGATCAATCCTATAAACGCAACACAGATACCTAAAGTTAAACCAATTCCAGCTCCATTTTTATCTGAAAGTGCTTTTAAAATGTATTGACCAAGATCTTCTGTTCCGATGAAGGCTCCAATTATTACCATAAATAAAGCAAAAACTATTGTTTGATTTAAACCAAGCATCATGTGTGGAAATGCTAATGGAAACTCAATTTTTGTTAATCTTTGAAATTTATTTACACCGGACATTGTTGCGGCTTCATGTAAGCCGACAGGAACACTTCTCAAACCTTCAATTGTGTACCTTGTTGCAGGTATTGTAGCATAAACAATTACTGCAATTAATACAGAAGTATCTGTAATTCCAAAAAGCATCATCACAGGAATTAAATATACAAATGATGGG
This sequence comes from uncultured Pelagibacteraceae bacterium, assembly GCA_902624045.1. Taxonomy (GTDB): domain Bacteria; phylum Pseudomonadota; class Alphaproteobacteria; order Pelagibacterales; family Pelagibacteraceae; genus Pelagibacter. The sequence goes on along the minus strand of CACNVX010000006.1, from coordinate 24,189 downwards.
AACGTTTGAAATATATCACAAACACCTAGCATAAACGCTGCTGATTTTTTATTTTGAAAACATAATGTTCCAACTGTAAATCCTATTAAACAAGAAATAACTACTCCAAAAGTTGCCATATATAATGTAACTAAAGCTCTATCCCACCATGGGCTTAATGCTATAAATAAAGTCAAAGCAGCAACAACTAATGCTGATCGAATTCCCCCAATTAAATATCCTGCACCAACTGCTAGTACCAATGTAGCAACTGCAGGCATTCTTAAATATAAAGCTCTCATCGGCTGAAGCACATCTTGAATTAACCATGTATTGAATGCTTTAATATACACAAAGAAAGTATCAAAAATCCAATCAACTCCTTTATTCCAAAAATCTGCTGTTGATATTCCTTTATTATGGGGAATTTCAAACAAGTAATTAAAATTACCTTTGAAAATAAAAGTCCCAACGTATGCAAGAATTATTCCAATTACGAATGAGGCTGCAAAAAATATTACGTTTTTATTTCTTTGTAAAAATGTCAAGTTACCAAAATAATCTGTTTGTTTATTTGCCCAAGCTAAAGACATTTTATCAAGAAGAATTGCAATTAAACTAATACACAATCCTGCTTCTAAAGCTAATCCAATATTAAGTTGGTTCAAAGCTAATAATAAATTAAATCCTAAACCTTTGGCACCAATGAAAGCAGATATCACTGCCATTGAAAAACAAACCATAATAACTTGGTTAACTCCAATTAAAATATCTCGTCTTGCTGTAGGAATTAATACCTTAAGCATTAGTTGCCAATTAGTACACCCACTCATTCTTCCTGCTTCAATTACTTCCGGCGGTATGGCTCTTAAGCCTAAAATTGTAAGCAATATCATTGGCGGAACTGCAACAACCATTGTAATGATTACAGCAGCATGATCACCAACTCCAAATAAAACAAGGGCAGGAACTAATACGGCGTATTGTGGCATAGTCTGCATTACTAGAAGAATTGGGTACAAAGCTTTTTCAACACGTTTACTTTTATAAGCTGCAATACCTAGGCCTAGACCAAAAATAAATGAAAGTGGAGCTGCAACAAGTATAAAAGAAAGTGTTTGCATTGAGGGTTTCCATTGACCAAATATAGAAATATAGATCATTGTTAAACCTGCAAACAAAGCCAATCCTTTTCCACTTAATTTATAAGAAAGTATCGCTGCTCCAGCAGCAACAATTGTCCAAGGCAAACCTGGTAATTCTAACCAGGGATAAGCATCAATAAAATCCCAGCTAGTAAATGCAACAATAGTTTCTAAACCTCCAAGCAAAATCTCTCTAATTAATTCGATTAAAAAGGTCATAAATGCAGTTAAATTTCTACTTATTTGTAAAAGCAGTGGTCGAGTTTTAAATTCTTGAGTATCTTCGTTCCAAAACTCCATTGGCATCCACTCATTCATTAAGAAAAATAAAGAGTCGTTTATCCAAATAGGCAGCCATCCTAGAAGTGGAGGCAATCTCCAAAATACATCAAAGGCATAATACCTAACCTCTTTACCTAGAAAAAAGTAAACACTTTGATTTGGATCTTTAACAAATTCAGCCTGGCCTCTAATAAATTTATAAGTTTCAGGAACATCAATTGCAAAACATAAAGCAAAAAATACAATTAACAAAAATAACCATTGAAATAATTTTGGATATTTTTTTAAATACTCCATATTTTAACTACCATTTTTTCTTCCTCCAAAAACTGTATCTATTATTTTTGAAGGTTTAATTGATCCTACAATATTGTTATTTGAATCAACAACTCCTACCAATTTTTCTTGAGTAAGTATTTTTTCTGCAACATTTTCTATAATTTCATTTTTTGATACTTTTAAATCTCCTAAATTATCTTTACTTGAAGCATCCATTACATCCTCAATAATCAAAACTTTCTCTCTTGGTACTTCTTCAGTAAACTTTCTTACATATTCAGTTGCTGGATTTAGCACGATATTGGCGGGTGTATCTAATTGTTCAATTATACCGTCTTTCATGATTGCTATTCGATCAGCTAACTTTAATGCCTCATCAAAATCATGGGTAATGAACATGATGGTTTTCTGTAATTTTTCTTGAAGTCTTAAAAACTCATCTTGCATTTCTTTTCTTATCAATGGGTCTAATGCAGAAAAAGGTTCGTCTAAAAACCATATATCAGGCTCTACTGCTAATGACCTTGCGATTCCAACCCTTTGTTGTTGTCCACCTGAAAGTTCTCTTGGGAAATAATTTTCTCTTCCATCTAGTCCAACTAGTTTTACCATTTCCATTGCTCTACCTATACTCTCTTCAGTACTAGTGCCTTTTATCTGAAGTGGAAAAGCAATATTTTCAACAACTGTTTTATGAGGTAACAAAGCAAAGCTTTGAAACACCATTCCCATTTTATTTCTTCTAAGCTCAATAAGCTCTTTATTATTTAGGTCTAATAAATCTTGACCTTCAATAAAAATTTTTCCGCCGGTAGCATCTGTCAGTCTTGAAATACATCTGAGAAGTGTTGATTTACCCGAACCAGATAAACCCATTACTACTAACATTTCTCCTTTTGCAACTTCAAAAGAAGCATTATTAACTCCAACTATACATCCTTTTTCTTGGAAGGTTTTTGCATCAACATTGCCATTAGATTCTTCAAGCATTTTTTTGGCGTTCTCACCAAAAATTTTATAAACCGACTCGCATTTTATTACAGTCTCAGACATAAATTGTTTTAAAGTTATATTAAATTATATAAAATTAAAATGTTAATAATTGTTGCCTTTCCTCATTAAAAATTTTTAATAAAATAAACTCTAGTATCAATTCCAGTACTTAAAAAACTTAAAGCCTCTCCACTTATAGTAATAGTTTCATCAACTCCTACATTATTTCCACTAACCGTAAAACCTGCAAAACATTTACCTTTATCTTGATCCCACTCTACAAAAGTTTCATCAATTTTATTTCCATTAATTGTATAAAGCTCATGTGCTCTAAAATTTAAAAAATTAGCACCCATTATTGCTCTTTGAGGAATTAGCTTTGTAGCTTTACATACTTGCTCATATACTTCGTCTGTTAATTTGTAGTGATCAGTTCCATCAAATGAAACTAATATTCCAGAGGGTAATTTAGATATTAACTCACTTAGTTTTTTTTCTTCAGCAATTCTCTCTTCCTCTAACTTCATTCTTTTTACTAAATCATCACCTTGTCCAAAAATTCCATTTAAAATACTAAAAGATACAATTACTATTAGAGTAATAAATATAAGACCAATAAATTGTCTCAAAGACTCAGGTAAATCTTTTATTTTATTAATATAATTTTCTTTAGACATTATTCTTGTAACTTGCCGTTCTTCCAAATACCTGTTTTTTGTTTTCCATCAGACCAAGTAAATGTTCCTTGACCATTCATAAAACCGTTCGCCCACTCTCCTTCGTAAGTAGAACCATCAGGAAATGTTAATGTACCTATTCCGCTCCAGACACTATTTTTGAATTCTCCTTTATAAATATATCCATTTGGCCAAGTCTCTACACCTTGTCCTTGTTTTTTTGTTGAAACCCATTCTCCTTCATAAGTTGTTTTATCAGTATAAACCCACTTACCATATCCATTATCACAATTACCTTCTTTACAGCCTGTACTTCGTGCAAAGACTGATGAGCAAACTAGAAAGCTTAAAAGAAAAACAAGAATAGATCTTTTCATAAACATATTTTACACAAAATTATTTAAAAAAAAATCCCCCCCAACAATGTTGGGGGAGATTTAAAATTTTAACTTTTATCCTTATTTAGTAAAAGCTTGCCAAACTGACTTGTTATCAGCTAACCATTTTTTAGCCGCATCTTCGTGAGTCATTTTGTCAACGTCAACTAAAGCTGCCATTGCACCAATTTGACTTGTAGAAAATGACATTTTCTTAAACGTTGCTGCTGCATCAGGATGAGTTTTTGGAAAATCCTCATGAACTGCTTTTTTCAAGTATCCATCAGGAGAACCACATTTACCATCTCCACCATCTTCTGGTCTGCAACCAGCTGTGTATGGAGGGAAGTCAATAAATGTAAAACCAGCACCATCTGTAAAGTTAGGCGTCCAGTTGAAGATAATTGTTCCTCTTCCTTCTTTTTCAGCTGCAGCTAATTCTGCCCAAAGTGCATCCGCACTTCCAGCAAATTTAACCCACCATAAATCACCTAAACCTAGTGCATCAACCCTTTGAGGAATTAAGTCACCATGCCAAGTTTGTGGACCTTCCAACATTCTTCCTTTTCCATCTGGTGAGTCAGGTGTTGTAAAGTTCTTAGCACAGTCTGGATTTTTTAACGCTGTCCAGTCTGGTAAACCTGGGCATAATCCTTTTTCAGCAACCCAGTTTGGATATCCCATATCCTCAAGAGTTCTTGCTTCATGATCACCCCAATCTAGTAAACCACCCTTATCAAGTGCTGTTGTAAAAGATTTTCCAAAAGCAGATTCCCATACCTCGTGAGATATAGTTACATCTCCAATTCTAATTGACTCGTATACTGCTTGTGAGTCAGCATTAACGTATTTTACATTATTTCCCATACTTTCGAAAATACCACCAATTACATAGGCCATTACAATTTGGCTTGACCAGTTGTGAGTTGGTATCACGATGGGCTTTTTGCTATCAGCGTTAGAAATTCCTGCAAAACTTACAACAGAAATAACTAGAGCAGATAGTAATGATATTATTTTTTTCATATATACCCCTCTATATTATTAATATATTAATGATTAATTATGTGCTTATTTAAAGTTATAGTCAACTCGTTTTGATTATATTAAAGTCACTAAAAATTTAAAAAATGTTGGGTACTAGTAAAGACATCAAATATCCTGGTTTAAATATTTTACCACCTGGAGTTGAAAGACATGTAGTTAATGGTGGTGGATTAACTGGTTTTCAAGTTTTTCCAGATGATGAATTAGAAATTGTTAACAATGAAGGTAATCAAATTTGTGAGATTATTTGTTTTAGTAAAAATGGAAAGTCAGAACTTGGAATTTTAAATCTTAAAGAAAATAGTAAAAAAAATTACATCAAAAATATTTTACTTGGAAAAGACGAAACTATACTTACAACAAACTATCAATTAAAAAAAAGAAACTTAAATATTTCAGACTCACATGCTGCTATAATTTTTGATACAGATACAAATGCTGGTGAAGTTATCAAATTAAAGTCAAAAGATAAATGTTATGCTATTTTTGCTGCACCTGGGGATGATATGGATGTTACTAATCAAAATCCTCCTGGTGAATTAACAATATTTATAAAAAGATCAAAAATTACAAATGAAAAAGAGTTGAATGTAATTCCAGATCCTGTTTTTGAACCAGCACACGAAGAAAATATTTTAAGGCAATCTTGTACATCTTATGAGGTTAAAGAAGGTGACTACATTCAAATCATAAGTCCTACAGGTAGACAGTGTTCAGACTTTGTAGCATTTGATACAAGAAAACTAGAAAAAGGGATTGAAAAAGGATTAGACTGGCAAACTACCAGAACTTTTATGGGTAATACTTTTCCTGGACCTGGACTTTTTTCAAAATTTTATGACACTGATCATGAACCACTAGTAGAGGTTATAAGAGATACGGTCGGAAAACATGATACGTTCAATCTTGCGTGTACTTCAAAATATTATGAAGACGCAGGTTATTTTGGACATCCTAATTGCTCAGATAACTTAACTGAAAGCATGTCTAAATTTGGAGTACAAAAACAAAAAGGTTGGCATGCAATCAATTTATTTTTTAATACCTCTGCAGCAGGTTTAAATTCTGTTATTTCAGATGAGTCTTATTCTCGACCAGGAGATTATGTAATGTTTAGAGCTTTAAAAGATTTAACTATTGGAACAACTGCATGTCCTAGCGATATTGATCCATGTAATTCGTGGAATCCAACTGATATTTTTGTTAGAACATATGACAAAAATAAGGAATTTAGCAAATCATTTGCATTTAGAATGAAAGCAGACTCAGAAAAAAAACTTACAAGAAACTCTGGTTTTTATGAAAGGACTTCTAAATTAACTAGAAATTTTGTTGATGCTAGAGGTTTTTGGCTTCCAAATGACTATACTAGGCATGGTTTAGTAAATGAATATAATGCATGCAGAAATGATGCTGTACTAATTGACTTATCATCATTAAGAAAATTTGAAATTATTGGTCCAGACGCAGAGGAGCTTTTAAATTATACTCTTACAAGAAATATTAAAAAACTTTCTGTTGGACAAGTAGTGTACTCAGCAATGTGCTATGAAAATGGAATGATGTTTGATGATGGAACTCTTTTAAGATTAAGTGAAACAGGTTTTAGATGGATATGTGGAGACGAATACGGAGGAGAATGGTTAAAAGAAATTGCAAAGAAAAAGAAATTCAATGCCTTTATTAAAAACTCAACAGATCAAATAAGTAATGTCTCTTTACAAGGTCCTAAAAGTAGAGAAATATTAAAAAAAATTATTTTTACACCGCCAACACAGCCTTCAATAGAAGAACTAGGTTGGTTTAGGTTCACAATTTGTAGAATTGAAGAGCTTCAAGGCATACCACTAATTGTGTCTAGAACAGGTTATACCGGTGAGTTGGGTTATGAGATTTGGTGTCATCCTAAACATGCACCAGAAGTGTGGGATAAAATCATGGAAGCAGGTAAAGATGATGGTTTAATACCAGCTGGCTTTGCTGCGTTAGATAAACTTAGAATAGAAGCGGGTTTAATACTCTTTGGTGCTGAATTTGATGGGGAACAAGATCCATTTGAAGCAGGTATAGGTTTTGCGGTTCCATTAAAAACAAAAGAAGAGGATTTTATTGGCAAAGAAGAATTAATTAAAAGAAAAGCCAACCCACAGAAGAAATTAGTGGGTCTAGAGCTTGTTGGCAAAGAAATAGCTGGGCATGGCGATTGTGTTCATATTGGCAGATCTCAAATTGGTGTGATTACAAGTGGATGTCTATCTTCTACTTTAAATAAAAATGTTGCTCTTTGTAGAATAGATTTTCAGTACTCAGAAATTGGCACCGAAGTTGAGATTGGTAAAATCGATGGACATCAAAAAAGAATAAGTGCAAAAGTGGTTGGTTTTCCTTTTTATGATCCAACTAAATCTAAAGTTAGAGCTTAAAAAAAATGCCAAAAGAAAAGAAAACACTTTTAGATTTTTGGGAGGATCAAATGAGACAATCCCATACGGCAAGTAATTATTTCTTTCGAAAGTCCCCTTCTCATTATCATATGATGCTACTAGTTATGTCTGCTCATAAAGAAAATAAAAAATTATCTGTTGAGGAACTTAAAACAAAATTATTTAAAACTTCTAGACCAAAATCTGCTTTAATAATTACAGAGGCTTGTGAAAAAGGATTCTTTCGTCTAGAAAAAACATCAACAGATCAACGGATAAAAAATATAATTCCAAGCGAGTCTTTTATTGAAGAATTTAACGAGTACTTGAATACATTAAAAAACATAAGTTATTAGCGATAAATTTAATTTAAAACTAAATATCTAAATTATATATATAATTTTTAGTTCTATAAAAAATTATATTAATTACCATTACCAAAAAATAATGTTTTGTTATGTCGACTTTTCCTTCTAAAGCCAAAGTAGTTATTATTGGTGGTGGAATACACGGTTTAAGTACTGCATGGAAACTTTCTGAAACATATAAAAATCCAGGTGATGTAATCGTATTAGAAAAAAAAGATACTGCAGCAGGTGCAAGTGGAATTGCCTGTGGAGTTGTTAGAAATAATTATTTTCAACCAGCTATGAGAGAGCTTATGGCACATTCGGTTTCAGTTTGGGAAAGTGATCCTAAAGCGTTTAAGTATAATCCTGTTGGATATATGCAAATATCACCAGAAGTAATGCATGAAGATGTAGCAAGTATTTATAATCAACAAAAAGCAATTGGATATGACTCAGTTTTTATCGAAGGTGAAAAGGATTGTTCAAATTACATGAAAGGTATTTTTGATGATTGGCAAGCTAAAGGTATAACCTCTGTACTGCATGAAAAAAAAGGTGGTTACGCTTTTAATAAAGATTCAATTAAAGCTCTTGAGAGTAAAGCGAATTCAAATGGTGTAAATGTTCACAAAGGTGTAACTGTAACAGGTTTTAAAAGAGGCAGTAATAGTAATGCAGTCACTGGAGTAGTTACAAATTTAGGGACCATAGAATGTGATCAGGTTGTTGTTGGTGCAGGTCCATGGGTAAGAGATTTTTGGAACATGCTCGAGTTGCCTAAATCAACAGAGATCAAAGGCAAAGATGGTAAAATGCATGAAGTCGAAATGTGGAAATATTGGTTTTTACAAGAAGGTGTACTGGGAGTTGATGCAGATTATTTAAAAACTAACGATGGCAAACAGCCTCCAGTAATTCATGTAGATACAGATGCACCCTTATATTCTGATAAAGATAAAAAATTAATAACTGATGAACTTTGGGGTATTTATTATAAACCCGACATAGAAGGATTGGGAGTTCAAGGAGGAACATCTCCATATATTGTTCAAAAACATTTTGATCAAGTTAACGTTGATCCTTATGGAATAGAATCCCCTGAGTATCAAACGACAGATAAATTTGCTGACATGTGGACATCAGCACTTGCACACATTCAAAAAAGGTTTGAAGGAAAATCTAATTTGTATAGAAAAGGTCCATCAGGTGGTCTTGGTTGTTTAACACCTGACTCTTTCCCAATATTTGATAGATTTTTTGAAAATGTTTATATGATTGCTGACGCTAACCATGGCTATAAAATGATTGGTGTTGGACATTTAGTTGCTCAAGAAATTTTAGGTCAAGAAAGTGACTTATTAAAACCGTTTAGATACGATCGTTACGCTAAGGGGGAACTTCACCCCACTTCGAACAGTCCGTTTCCTTGGAGTTAATTTATCTAAGTAGACAAACGTTTTTTTTTCAGTTACCTTTTTGGTCTAGAAATTCAAAAGGGGGAAAATGACTGATTTAGAAAAACATGTTAATCAACCAGGTAGAGCAAAGCTGGTTAAAAGAGTTAGAGAAAAAATTAAAGAATTAGGAATAACTTATATTTATTTTCAATTTATATCTGTAACAGGCAGAGTTGTTGGTAAAGGAATACCCGCAGATCATTGGGAAAGAACTGCAGAAAAAGGTTTTCAATTAGTTTATGGATCGACTGCAAACTTATTTTTAGATCGTCATAATAATTACATTGGTTATGGACCAGAGGCAATGGAGTTGGTTGGAATTCCAGATCCAGAAACTTTCGTTCAGTTACCATGGGATAAAAGAGTTGGAAGGGTATTTTGTACATGTTTTAGAAACCGAGAAGAAAGAGAAAATCCAGGAGGTCACCTAACATCTGATTGTAGAGGAAATTTAAGAATTTTTATGGATGAATTTCAAAAAAAACATGGACTAGAGTTAAGAGTTGGTACTGAACCCGAAATGATGTGGTTAACAAAAAATCAAGACGGCACTCCAACTGGAAAAGGTTTTTCAAAACCATTCTGTTATCATATCGATCAATTTGAGTCGTTAAGACCTGTTTTTATGAAAGTAATTGAATACTCTAATGCTATGGGCTTAGATATGATACAAGGTGATCATGAGGATGCTCCAGGACAACTAGAGCTTAATTGGACTTTCGACAATGTCTTAAGAAATGCAGATAGATTATCTACTTACAGACAAATTTGTGCACAAGTTGCAAGAGAACATGGTTTAATAGCATGCTTTATGACTAAACCATTTATGGGTGTATCTGCAAGTGGTTGTCATACAAACATGTCATTATGGAAAGGTGGAAAGATTTCTGTAAACAAGTTAGGTCATAAATCTTTGCCAGGTGTTGATGAGGTATTTAGCTATGTTTCAGGTGGAAAGAATACTTTTATGCCTGATACTAAAGATCCGCAATTGCCAGGAAAAATTGGTTTACAATCAATAGCAGGTATTATGAAACATTTACCTGCATTAACTGCTCTTGGATCTTCAACTGTAAATTCTTATAGAAGATTATGGGACCAAGGATTTTGGGCTCCTGTTTATGCTGACTGGGGATATCAAAACAGAACCTGTGGATTAAGAGTGTCTGCTCCAGGAAGATTTGAATATAGATCGGTGGACTCTATGCATAATCCTTACTTGTTAGGTGCCGCTTTATTGAAAGCTTGTGACGAAGGTATAAGTAAAAAAATGAAACCAGCAGCTCCTGAATCTAGAAATATTTATGAAGCTCAAAAAGCAGGAAAAGATGTTAAAAAACTTCCATTAAGCCTAGGTGAAGCTTTGGATAGACTTGCGGAAGATGAAGTAATCAAATCTGCAATGCCAGATGAAATGTACAAAGTTTTCCATTGGTATAAAAATGATGAGTGGGAAAGATTCCTTGGTGCAACCACACAGTGGGATCTGGATACTTATCTCGATTGTCTACCGTAGGTCAATAAATAGAAAGGGTATAAATATATTATGTGCGGAATAGCAGGTTTAATTCATAGAGGTAAATCTTCTAATGTTGGTAGTGAATTACAAGGAATGCTCCAAGCATTAAAACATAGAGGAGAAGACTCAACAGGATATGCCTTATACGGAGATACTGACGGCAAACATTTTATAATGCGTTTCAAAGTTGGTGAAAACGTTGGTGAAGGTTCATCTTCGGTTATGGAGGATGTTTCTGTTTATGATGAAAGAAAAAAGATAGTAGATCAAACTTTAGCTGAATTAGGGGCTAAAGTAGTAAAAGAGGAAAGAACTTTACCTTACTCTTTAAGATATGAAATAGATTATGATGTAAAGGACCTTCTTAATTTTTCTCAAACTATTGAAAGTATACCTGGTGTTGAAATTCTATCTATGGGGAAATCTTTAGAAGTTATTAAAGATCTTGGAAATGCAAAAGCTGTTTGTGATAGATACTCTTTAGATAAACTAGTAGGAACCCACGCAATAGGTCATGCTAGAATGGCAACTGAGTCAGGTGTTGATATTAAATCAGCCCACCCTTTCTGGGGCTATCCTTTTAGTGACGTTTCGGTAGTCCACAATGGTCAACTTACAAATTATTGGAATAATAGAAGAGCATTAGAAAATAAAGGAATGAGATTTATGTCTGAGTGTGACTCAGAACTTATAGCTGTGTATATTGCACAAAAAATGAGAGAGGGAGCATCTCTTGAAGAAGGAATGAAAGATTCTTTAACTGGTCTTGATGGTGTATTTACTTATTTTGTTGCAACTAAAGACTCTTTAGGAATGGCAAAAGATACAATGGCAGCAAAACCTCTAGTTTTGTATGAGTCAGATGATTTAGTGGCAATGGGATCAGAAGAAATCGCGATAAGATCTGTGTTACCACAAGAAATTGATACTTACGATCCATTTGACGGGGAGGTTAAAGTATGGCGAATTTAAAAAATGTAACTAAAAAAACTAAAGCCCAAGAAATGGGTATGCACACTGAAGTGCTTACTGGTAGAACCCAGCAGAAATTTTTTAATCCTGACGAAGCTGAGAACTTTTATTATTTTGGAACCTATGACGTTGATTTTAATAAAAGAACTGATTTAGATGTAAAAGATATGACTGCCCCTGAGGCAAATAAAGAAATAGATAACTTAATGAGCCAAGGGTATGGGACTATTGTAATAAAAAATCCCCAAGGAAAGCATAGTCTTGGAGTTGGTATCTTAAATAAATTAAACCTAATTTTTGAGGGAAGCTTAGGATATTTTGGAATGGGCTCATGTGATGGTCCTATAGTTAGAATTAATGGTAGAGTTGGATGGTCATGCGCAGAAAACTTAATGGCAGGAAAAGTAGTGATTGAAAAGAATGCAGGATCATGCTTCGGAGCTGCTATAAGAGGTGGAGACCTAATTTGCAAAGGTAGCGTTGGAGCAAGAACTGGTATTGATATGAAAGGTGGCACCATAATAATTGGTGGAGATGCTGGTGCCTTTACGGGTTTTATGATGCAAAGAGGAAGAATTATTATCCTTGGAGATGTGGGAATAAACCTAGGGGACTCTATGTATGATGGGACAATTTTCGTAGGTGGCGAAATAGGATCTTATGGTAGTGATGCAGTAGATTCAGAATTAACATCAAGTGATCAAGATTGGTTAAAAAGAAAACTTAAAGTTGCTGAGATTGGTGAAAATTTTGATGTAAGTAAAATGAAAAAAATTGTAGCAGGTAAAAAACTTTGGAATTATGATAATTTGGAGCCTACAGAGAAGAAGGGAGCAATTTAATGCCTAAGAAAAAGTCAAAAAAAATTAAAAAAAATGGAAAAGGCGTTGGCGGAAAAGCTGACGTTCACGTTCACGAAGAAGGTAAAAGGAATAAAAGTTTATTAGGACACAACGCTATTTTTACTCCAGAAGTAATTGACGATATTCATATTAAATCTCAATTGGGAAGATACAGGATGCGTGGTATGGCGCTAATGAAAAAAATTCCTACATTTGATGATTTAGTTTTCTTACCAGGTACATTAACAAGATTTGTGATCGAAGGTTATAGAGAAAAATGTGAAACTAAAACTGTAATTGGTCCAAGATGTGAAAATCCAATTGAACTAGATATTCCTGTTTACATAACTGGGATGAGTTTTGGGGCACTTTCTTACGAAGCTAAAACTGCTTTAGCAAGAGGAGCAACAATGGCTGGTAGTGCAACATGTTCTGGAGAAGGTGGAATGATACCAGACGAAAGAAGATATTCTGAGAAGTGGTATTATCAATGTATTCAATCAAGATATGGTTTTAATCCTCATCACGCACAATTAGCTGATGGTATTGAAGTTTTCATCGGACAGGGACAAAAAGTTGGAATGGGTGGTCACTTAATGGGGCAAAAAGTAACCGACCAAGTTGCTGAAATGAGGTCTTTACCATCCGGTATTGATCAACGATCTCCTGCTAGGCACCCAGACTGGTTAGGTCCAGATGATTTGGCTTTAAAAGTTGAAGAGCTAAGACAATTGACTAAAAATAAAGTACCAATTCAATTAAAATTAGGTGCATCTAAAGTTTATGATGACGTACGGATGGCCGCAAAATGTGATCCTGACTCTATTTATCTAGATGGAATGGAAGGTTCAACTGGTGCAGGTCCACACATAGCTGCTGCAAATACTGGTATTCCAGGTATTGCAGCAATTAGAGAGGCAAGAAGAGCAATCGATGATGTTGGTAAGACTGGAAAAGTAACATTAATTTATGCTGGTGGTGTAAGAGATGGTGCAGATATGGCAAAGGCCTTAGCTCTAGGAGCTGATGCAATTGCGATTGGTACTGGTTCAATGATCGCATTAAATTGTAATAAAGATATTCCTGAAGCGAACTTTGAAAAAGAAATGGGAGTAAAAGCAGGTGAGTGTTATCACTGTCACACTGGAAGATGTCCAGTGGGTGTTGCAACTCAAGATCCAAAATTGAGAGCAAGGTTAAATCCAGATGATGCTGCACTGAGAGTTTACAATTATCTTCATTCAATGACGTTAGAAGCTCAACTTCTAGCAAGAGCTTGTGGTAAAACAAATATTCACTCGCTAGAGCCTGAAGATTTAGCTGCACTTACATCTGAAGCTTCAGCATTAGCTAAAGTTCCACTTGCAGGAACTAACTATACAGTTGGAGTTGATAACTACCATAAAATATAAGGGTAATAACTATGGCCAAAAAAAAGGGTAAAAAGTTAGTTAAAGCAAAAGAAAAAGAGATTAAAGGTCAATTAGGAAAAAAAGCAGAAACAGCTAGAGAAAAAATGATCGGTCAATCGATTGGTTACCGATATGATGTAAACCTTTTACCTGACTACAGCAAAATCACACCATTTCTAAAAAAATATATAGAGGCAATGGGATGGGATGATTTGAATTGGCTTGAAGATGTTCATATGGGTTACGAAGAAGATAGACCAGCAGTATTTTGTAGAAATGCAAATGGTTGGGTTACAATTCCAAAGTCAATTAAACTTCCAAACAATCAACAAGATAGAGATATGATTGCAAGAGAACTTTTAGTTAAATTTCAAATGTCACCAAAGCATCCTCTTGTTGATTTGAAAAAAGCATACTTAAAATTTTAAATTTACAATCAATAGTTGATAATTTTTAAAAAGCTATTGTACTTAGAGGTTTTTAGTCATTTTTTATATTTGTATCGAATCAATTAATTTTATAGGATTCTAATAAACTAATATGGAGAGAGAATATGACTGATCAGTTAGGTGCTCTTACAACCATATTTACAGAGTTTTACTACTGGGTAACAGTGGTGCTGATGTTTTTAATTCACGTCGGTTTCTGTATGTATGAAGTTGGAGCTTCTCGATACAAACACCATCAACATACTCTTATGAAAAATACTATGCTGATACCCTTGGTAACAGTAACGTGGTTTTTATTTGGTTGGTGGATATATTGGGCTTTTCCTACAGGACCGGGTTTAGCACCATCAATAATGAATGAGAGTTCTGCTCTTATTACAGACGAGTCCGCGTTTAGTGCAACATGGTATACGGCAACAAGTGATTTAATGGCTGTAAATCTAGGAGACCATATTTCGGGTGTCTTCTGGGCTGCATTCTTATTATTCTCATGGACTGCTGCTTCTATCGTGTCAGGAGCAATTATTGAAAGAATAACAACTTTTGCATTTGGAATTTTAGCAATTGCAATTGGATCTGTATTCTGGGTAATAGATGCAGCCTGGGGATGGCACTTTGATGGCTGGATGTTAAAACTTTTGGGATATCATGATGCATATGCTTCAGGAGTAATTCATGCAATTGCAGGTGGATTTGCTTTAGGTGTTTTAATGGTTTTAGGACCACGAATTGGAAAATTTTCATCGAGTGGTGAACCAAGAAACATTGGACCAAGAAACCCTTGGCTAGTAACAATTGGATTATTCTTAATTTATACTGGTTTCTGGGGATTTTATGCAGCTTGTAATATACCAATTTTTGATCTGGGGCCTGAATATGGTATGGAGGGCATATCTTATTGGACAGCAACGAACATTTATGTAACCCCGACTACACTTAGTGGTATCACCTTTAACTTCTTGATGTCACTATCAGGAGGATTATTGGCTGGATATTGGATTGCGAAAGGTGATCCTTTCTGGACTTACTCAAGTGGACTAGCAGGTATCATATGTGCTTCAGCTGGAAATGATTTATATCATCCAATTCAAGCAATGATCATTGGTATGATTGGTGTTGTGATTTCATATAAACTACATTATTGGGTTGAACGTAAGTTCAAAATTGATGATGCAGTTGGTGCAGTTGCAGTTCACGGTTATGCCGGATTTATAGGTCTAGTGATATGTGGATTTGTCTTAAATGGTTACCCAGCTTCTGGTTACAGTGTTGGCGCTATGTGGGATGGAACTACTTACGCTTCAATAAACCCATTAGGTCAATTCATCGGTGCATTAATAATGTTCGTTGTTCTTGGACTAATACCGGGCTATGTCATAGCTAGAGTGCTTCATGGTATGGGTAAATTAAGAATCCCTCGTGAAGTTGAGATAGCTGGACTAGACTATGAAATAATGGAGACTGCTAAGGAAGATGAAAAAGCAGTTGCGTCCTCAACCAGGTAAAGGAGAGTAATATATGGCTACAGTTACAAACTGGATAGATCACCTTAACAAACCAGCTGAGGAAGTTGCTGGTGCTGTTTATCCTGGTGCTGGATCTAGTGAGGGTATACTTGTTATACTAGCTATAATTTTATGGGTTGGTTGGCATGTTTTAACAGCTAAATCTGAAAGAGAAGAACTTGATAGACTAGCTAGAAAAAGACATGGTGCTAACGATCATAAAAGCAATATTACCGATTGGTAATTAAAAAATAAATTTGGGCGCTACTTAATTGTGGCGCCCTTTTTTTTTAGAAAAATATGGATAATAAAGATAACGAAGAACTAAGGCCTTCTAAAATGCGAGGGGTAGCTTTTCCGAAAGCTAAGTATGGAGTAATAGCGGCTATTATCATCATTGTGGTTGTAAACCTTATCTATTATAAAGAATTTTTTTTATCGTTAATTAATTAAAACTCTAAAATCTATGTGTGGAATTGTTGGAATATATTTGAAAACAAAAAAATTTGAGAAAAATTTAGGTAAAATGTTGTCAGGTATGCTGAACAACATGGAGTCTAGAGGGCCAGATAGTGCAGGATTTGCTATATATAAAAATTCAAACCAAAAAGAATATAAATACTCTTTGTGTATTAATAATTTAGATTTTAATAAATTTAAAAAAGATATTTCGAAAAAAATTAGAAATTTAAAATTAAATCAATACTCAGACCATATAATTGTAAAAACACCAGAAAAACCAAAACAATTTATTAAGTTTATTAATAAAGAATTCCCTGAAGTTTCAATTGTTGGATATGGACATTCTATTGAAATTTTTAAACAAGTTGGAAATCCAAAAGACGTAGTTAAAAAATTTAATTTAGAGAGTTTTAGTGGTACACATGGTATTGGTCATACTAGAATGGCAACAGAGAGTGCAATTACTACTGATGGATCTCATCCTTATTCAACTGGAGAAGATGAATGTTTAGTTCACAATGGTTCTTTATCTAATCATAATAATTTAAGAAGAGAGCTTAAGAAAAAAGGTAATACTTTTACTTCTGAAAATGATACTGAAGTTGCCGCCGGTTATGTTTCTAATAGTCTCTCAAATAATAATTCCCTTAAGAGTACTCTTGTTTCAGGCCTAAAAGACCTAGACGGTTTTTATACATTTATAGCGGGAACGAGAAAGGGATTTGCAGTAGTGAGAGATGAAATTGCATGTAAACCTGCTGTTATCGCTGAAACAAAAAATTATGTTGCTATCGCGTCTGAATTTCAAGCTATGGCGCATTTGCCAGATGTTAATGATGCAAAAATTTTTGAACCTGAGCCAGGTGTTGTCTATTCTTGGGGTAATTAATGATATTAGATTTAAAAAAATTGAAGTTAAGAAAAATAAACCAACAACTTCAAAGCATAGATAGAAAAATAAATGATAGGAATTTTACAATAATAAACCCAGAGGGTAATCATGCAGTATGTGCAGGACTTACTGAGGAATTAAATGTAAATATCAAAGGTCATGTAGGATATTATTGTGCAGGAATGAACCAAAAAGCTAACGTTACAATTGAAGGTAACGTGGGTACTGGTGTGGCTGAAAATATGATGTCAGGTAAAGTTCATGTAAAAGGTAATGCATCACAATCAGCAGGTGCAACAGCTCATGGAGGACTTTTAGTTATTGATGGCGATGCTAGTTCAAGATGTGGAATATCTATGAAAGGTGCTGATATAGTTGTGAAAGGCTCTGTAGGTCATATGTCAGGTTTTATGTCTCAAGCAGGGAACTTAGTGGTATGTGGAGATGCTGGTGAGGCATTAGGTGATAGTTTATATGAAACAAACATATATATAAAAGGTAAAGTCAAATCACTTGGTGCAGATTGTGTAGAAAAAAAAATGGATAAAAAACATTTAAAAAAACTTAATTCACTTTTGAAGGAAGCAAATATTAAAATACATAAGGCTGAAAGTTTTAAAAGATATGGTTCAGCAAAAAAATTATACAACTTTAAAATAGATAATATTTCTAATTATTAATCATGAAAAAAAACAACAGAACACATCCTCGACAATCATGGACTTTTGACGAATACACAAATTCAGAAATTAGAAGAGCTGCAGCAACTGGTATATATGATATTAGAGGTGGTGGATCAAAGAGAAAACTCCCCCACTTTGATGATTTATTGTTTTTAGGAGCATCAATGTCTAGATATCCATTAGAAGGTTATAGAGAAAAATGTACTACAAATGTAACCCTTGGAACCAAATTTGCAAAGAAACCACTTGAATTAGATATACCAATTACAATTGCAGGAATGAGCTTTGGTGCATTATCAGGACCAGCAAAAGAAGCTTTGGGAAGAGGTGCAAGTGCGGCTGGTACATCTACTACTACTGGTGACGGAGGAATGACACCTGAAGAAAGAGGACAATCTAAATTTTTAGTTTACCAATTGTTACCGTCTAGATATGGAATGAACCCGGACGATTTAAGGAAAGCAGATGCAATTGAAGTTGTCATAGGTCAAGGCGCAAAGCCTGGTGGTGGTGGAATGTTATTAGGTCAAAAAATAAATGATAGAGTTGCAAAAATGAGAACTTTACCAAAAGGGGTTGATCAAAGATCTGCATGCAGACATCCTGACTGGACTGGACCAGATGATTTAAAAATAAAAATTTTAGAATTACGTGAAATTACAAAATGGAAAGTTCCTATCTTTATAAAAATTGCAGGTGCAAGACCATATTACGATACCGCTTTAGCTGTAAAAGCAGGCGCTGATGTAGTTGTGCTTGATGGAATGCAAGGAGGAACAGCTGCCACTCAAGAAGTTTTTATAGAAAATGTTGGTCAACCTACTTTAGCTTGTATTAGACCTGCAGTAGATGCCCTACAAGATTTAAATGCACATAGAGAAGTACAATTAGTAATATCAGGTGGAATTAGAAATGGTGCAGATGTTGCAAAAGCTTTGGCGCTTGGAGCAGATGCGGTATCAATAGGCAGTGCTGCAATGATAGCAATAGGTGATAACGATCCAAAGTGGGAAAAGGAATACAATAAACTAGGTTCTACTGCAGGCGCTTATGATGATTGGCATGAGGGAAATGATCCAGCTGGAATATCAACCCAAAATCCAACTTTAATGAAAAGATTAAATCCAGTAAAAGCTGGTAAAAAATTAACTAATTATCTAAAAGTTATGACATTAGAGGCACAAACGCTTGCAAGAGCTTGTGGAAAAAATAGTTTGCATAATTTAGAACCTGAAGATTTATGTGCACTAACTGTTGAAGCTGCTGCGATGGCTAGAGTTCCATTAGCAGGAAGTGACTGGATACCAGGAATAAAAGAAAAAAAGTGATTGATACAGTTCTTTAATATTCA
This sequence comes from uncultured Pelagibacteraceae bacterium, assembly GCA_902624045.1. Classification (GTDB taxonomy): domain Bacteria; phylum Pseudomonadota; class Alphaproteobacteria; order Pelagibacterales; family Pelagibacteraceae; genus Pelagibacter. Next base: position 5,093 of record CACNVX010000006.1, on the reverse strand, counting down.
TAAGATCAATTATGCCAAAAAATTTATCAAAGATAGCAAAGACTAAAAAAATTAAATATTTTTTAATAAGTTTCGTAGATCTGTTTGGCGTTTTAAGATCTAAATTAGTTCCAGCTCAAGCGATTGGTGATATGCAGAAAGATGGAGCAGGATTTGCAGGATTTGCGACATGGCTAGATATGACTCCAGCAGATAGTGATATGTTTGGTGTCCCAGATCCAGATAGTCTAATTCAACTACCATGGAATAAAGAAATTGGATGGTTAGCCTCTGACTTATATATGGATGGTAAACCTGTTAAAGCTTCTCCAAGAATAATGCTTAAAGAGCAAATAAAAAAATTATCACAAAAAAAACTTCAAATGAAATCAGGTGTAGAATGCGAATATTTTTTAATTTCTGAAGATGGGCATTCTTTAGCAGACAAAAGAGATATTCAATCTAAACCTTGTTATGACCAATCCGCTCTTATGAGAAGATATGATTTAATAAAAGAAATTTGTGATTGTATGTTGGAAATGGGTTGGAAACCTTACCAAAATGACCATGAAGATGCTAATGGTCAATTTGAGATGAACTGGGATTATACAGACTCTCTCATTACAGCAGATAGACATGTTTTCTTTAAATTTATGGTAAAAAGTTTAGCAGAGAAACATGGTTTAAGAGCAACTTTTATGCCAAAACCATTTAGCAATTTGACCGGTAATGGTTGTCATGCTCATGTTTCAGTTTGGAATGGAAAAATAAATAAATTTTTAGACAATAAAGATCAATTAGGATTAAGTAAGTTAGCTTATAATTTCTTAGGCGGAATTATGAACAATACACAAGCTCTGTCTGCTTTTTTTAATCCGACGATCAATAGTTATCGAAGAATTAATGCTCCACCGACAAAATCAGGTGCAACATGGTCTCCAAGTAGTATTTCGTACACAGGTAATAACAGAACTCATATGATTAGAATTCCTGACAGAGGAAGATTTGAATTAAGATTAATGGATGGTTCAGCAAATCCATATTTGATTCAAGCAGGCATTATTGCTGCAGGATTAGAGGGAATTAATAAAAAATTAAATCCAGGAAAACCTCTCCATTGTAATATGTACGAAGATTATAAAAAATATCCTAAACTTAAAAAATTACCTAACGATATTAATCAAGCTATTAATATGCTTCAAAATAGTAAAGCGCTTTTAAAAGCATTTGGTACTGATGTCATTAAAAGCTATATAAAATTAAAAAATTCAGAAATAAAAAATTTTAAAGTTAGAAATGTTTTTAATAAAAGAAAACCAGTATCACAATGGGAAAAAGATAATACTTTAGACTGTTAAAGTGAAAAGATTAGAAAGTATTAATAACTGGTATCTTACAAAATTATTAAAAAATAATTATCATAATTTTGAAAGAAATAATATACTTAGATATATTCCGTCATCTATACTTTTAAACGCTTTTAAAACAATTTCGAATTGGAAAAACTATAAAGCTACGCCCTTACTTAAACTTAATAAATTAAAAAAAAAATTAAAAGTAAATAATGTCTTCTATAAAGATGAGTCAAAGAGATTTCATTTAAAATCATTTAAAGCATTAGGTGGAGCCTATGCTGTTGAAAAAATATCTAAAGGAAAAAAAAATATTATTATATCATCAGCTACAGCTGGAAATCATGGTAGATCTGTTGCCTGGGGTGCTAAAAGATTAGGTTTAAAATGTAAAATTTTTGTTAGCCAATATGTTAGTAACTCCAGAGTTCAAGAAATTAAAAAATATGGTGCTGATGTAACAAGGGTAAAAGGGGATTATGAAAACTCCCTAAGAGAATGCATTAAATTATCAAAAAAAAATAATTGGAAAATTGTTCAAGATGTTTCAACAAAAAATTATAAATTAATTCCCTTACTTACAATGGCAGGGTATTCAATAATGATTAAAGAAATATCCAAACAAACAAATCAATACATAACTCATATATTCTTACAAGCAGGTGTGGGTGGAATGGCTGCCGGTGTAGTAGCAGGTGTTGCTAAATACTTTAAAAGAATTCCAAAAATTATAGTTGTTGAACCTGATAGAGCAGATTGCGTTTTACAAAGTATTAAGAGTAATAAACTTAAAAAAATTAAAATTAAAAAAGAGAGTATCATGGGAGGTATGTCGTGTAATGAAATGTCTTATATTCCATGGCAAGTATTAAGAAGAGCTAGTAATTTTTGTGTCTCTGTAAGTGACAAGAATGTTGCTAGTACCACTGCTATGCTTAAAGATAAAAAGTTCAGCAAAAATTCAATAATTGGAGGGGAATGCTCTACGCCTGGTATTATAAGCCTAATTGGTGTTTGTAATAATTATAAAACTAAAAAGCTATTTGAAATTAATGAAAAATCAAACGTGTTAATAATTGGATGCGAAGGAAATGCAGATGTAAAACTTTATAAACAACTTGTATCTAAAGGAAGAAAATAAATTAAATGGAAAAAAACGCAATATTTTGGATCAGAGAAGATTTTAGAATTGATCATAATCCAGCACTTTCTTTCGCCAGTCAAAATCATGATAATGTTATTGGATTATTCATTTATAATAAAGATGATTTTGATAAAAAACGAGAAGCACAGAAATGGTGGCTTTATAAGTCCTTAGAAGAATTTAAATCAGTATTGTCTAAATACAAAATTAATCTTCAAATAATGATGGGAGATGAGCTAGAAGTACTATCAAAAATAAAAAAAAAAGATAATGTTTCAGTATATTGGAATAAAATATACGAGCCAGATGTAATCGCTAAAGGTAAAAAGATAAGAGATATTTTTTTAAAAAATGAAGTTGAATTTAAATATTTTAAAGGAAATATTTTAAATGAATTCCAAGAAGTTACAAAAAATGATGGGACTCCTTTTAAAGTATTTAGCCCATTCTGGAGAAACGCTGAAGAAAAATATTTAAGTTTACCTCCAAGCAAAAATTATATTGTCAAAAAAAAAACAAAATTAATCTCTTTATTCAAGAATTGTATTGACCCAAAAGATATTTTACCCAAAAAAAATTGGTATAATAAATTTGAAAAATACTGGAAAGTCTCTGAAAGTGAATCTAAGAAAGTTCTAAATAATTTAATTGAAAAAAAAATAAAAGATTATGGAACAGCTAGAGATTATCCTTCTATTGAAGGCACATCAAAAATATCACCTTACATCAAACATGGCCAAATTCATGTAAGTACAATTTGGCAAAAATGTAATCAAATTAAATCTAAAGGTGTTGGGTATAGAAAATATATTAACGAATTAGGTTGGCGTGAATTTTCACACAGTTTAATTAACTATTTTCCAGAATTTTTGAGAGGCAATTATAGAAAAGAGTTTGATAAATTCCCATGGGAAAAAAATGAAAAGTTTTTAAAGGCATGGAAATCTGGGATGACAGGCTATCCTATCGTTGATGCAGGGATGAGAGAATTATATGAAACTGGATGGATGCATAATAGAATTCGAATGGTAGTTGGTTCCTTTCTTGTTAAACATTTAAGAATTAATTGGACAGAGGGTGAAAAACATTTCAGAAATTGTTTATTAGATTTCAACAAAGCAAATAATGTAGCTCAATGGCAATGGGTTGCCGGTTGTGGAGCTGATGCTGCACCTTATTTTAGAATTTTTAACCCAATTTTACAGGGAGAAAAATTTGATAAAGAGGGCCTATATGTAAAAAAATGGGTTCCTGAGTTAAGCAGAGTGCCAAGTAAATTCATTCATAAGCCATGGGAAATGGAGCTAAAATATCAAGAGGCAATAAAAACTATTATAGGTGAACATTACCCTGAACCTATTGTAATACATGAAAAAGCTAGGGCTTTAGCACTTAAAGCTTTTCAGAGCTTAAAAAAAAAATAATTTTTTTAATTTATATTTTTTGTATTAGCTTTTTTGTTGCGAACAAACATCTTTAATAACCGGTATATTTGCACAGTCTTTACACTTAGTTTGTTGCACAATACAACCATTATCAAGAACTTTAACATCAACAATTCTATCGCATTTAGAACATATTGATGAAACAGTTAGTCCACACTTTTTACAACTATAGTTTTGTGTTTCCATTTCAAAACTTTAATTTTAAAAAAATTTTTTACAATAAAAATGACCGCTAATGATAATCAATCTCATATTTTTTTTGCAAATGATTATCATTAGCTTTAAAAATCAGGGTTAAATTTAATCACCCAAATAGTGATGTAAAATTTGTCTTTTGTGGGGATCAATTCGATGTTCAAATAAATATAAACCCTGCCAAGTACCTAATATTAATTGATAATTTTTAATACTTAATGATATCTGATTATTAGTTAATGCAGATTTTATATGCGCAGGCATATCATCTTTTCCTTCACTTGAGTGTACATATAATTTTTTTTCCATTGGAACCAATTTATTAAAATAATTTAATAAATCTGTTTGAACATTTGGATCTGCATTTTCTTGAACTATTAAAGAAGCACTTGTGTGCTGAATACTTAAATTGAGTAATCCATTATTAAATTTTTTTTTTTTTATCCACTGAACAGTATCTTTAGTAAATTCATACAACATTTGCCCATTTGTTTTAATTTCAAGTTTATAAAAATCTTGTTTCATTAATTCTTATCTTTAGATGTAAGCTCATGTAAACGACTGACCGTACGTTTAAATGGTTCTTTTAGTAATCTCGAAGAAGTTAATTTATCTAAATTTTGATTTGCAGTTACTGCCATTGGAATATTTTTATCATAAATTATATCTAATAAAGTTATAAAACGTTGTTGTTGATTTGAATTATGATCATTAAACTGTGGTATTTTCTCAATTATGATAAAAGAACACTTTTTAAAAATTTGCAAATAGTCTTCTGCACCTAAATTTTGATTACATAGTTGATCAAAATGCAGTCTAATAACCCCCTCATAAAAATTTTCTACTTTAAATTCTCTTCCTTTTATATTTACTATTTTAATAGAAAGTTTTTTATTTCTTGTGATAGTTCTAAAAAATTTATTTATTTTAAAATTTGTTTCTTGATTAAGTGGATAAAAATACCTTTCCTTTTGATTT
>CACNVX010000005.1 GCA_902624045.1 uncultured Pelagibacteraceae bacterium | reverse complement strand
CCAAATTGGTAATTTTTGTATTAAGTAACCATCACAAAAAACGAATATAGAAGAAAAAATAATTGATTTATAAAGTGGTTTAACTCTTTCACCTATCCCTAAGTGAGCTAATGAAAATAAAAAACCAAAAATAAATATTGTTTCAACGTTAAAGTTAGTAATACTTAAACCTTGCAATGTTGCTAATATTTTCCAAATCGAAATAAGAGAAATTAAGAAAAAAGTTGAGATCAATGAAAATATTATTGTATTTTTAGTTCTCATCTACTCTCTTTCCTAAAAGTTTAAAATAAAAAAACATAAACATTAAAAGTAATACAACAATTACTATTGAAACAGCTGAGCCCATTCCAATGTCTGATATTGCAAAACCTTGTTGATAAACGTTTATTGGTAAAGTTCTTGTTCCTGATGCGCCTCCGGTTAATAAAAATACATCCTCAAATTTATTAAAATTCCATATAAATCTAATCATAAATAAGATTGAAATTACTGCAGTAATTTGAGGAAGTGTAATATTAAAAAATTTTTGAAAAGGACTTGCTCCATCAACATCGGCAGCCTCATATAATTCTTTTGGAATAGCTTGAAGTCTTGCAAGAATAAACAAAAAAGCTAAAGGGAAATACCTCCAAATTTCAAACATTATAACTGTTGTAAGTGCTAACCTTAATTTAAAATCAAAACCTAAAATACTAATTTCAATATATTTTTGTCCAAGTAGGTTTATTGGAGTTTCTATAATTTGATAATTTAATAATAAACTATTTAATGTTCCACTATTCGGGTCTAGCAGAAGTTCCCAAGTATAAGCTAATGCAACTACTGGTGCAACATAAGGGAAAAGTAGAACACTTCTCATGAATGTTCTTCCATAAAACTTTTGATTAACCATTTGAGCTGTTAAAATACCAAAAATTATCGATCCTACAGTCCCAAAAAATGTGTAATAAAAAGTTGTAAGTAGTAAATCTATAAACTCATTTTCATATAAGACTTTTTTGAAGTTTTTTAGGGTAAAGTTAGTGTTAAGTAATATATTATCAGATTTTCCATCTAGTTTTGGTTTAATATATTTTATGCTTTTTTTATCTATTTTTGATCCATCATTTGTTGAAAATATTACCTGAAAATTTTCCTTGTATTTAGCTGGCCAATTTCCAAAGTTACATTTTAATTTATGCTTGTTGTAAGAACATCTTGAGTCTAAATTTTCAATTTCAAAATTTTTAGGGAAATTATCTTGAAAAGAAACATTTCTTATTCCCTGAATTAATGAGCTATTTCTTAACTTATATAATATTTTTATTTTGAAAGGCTCATCAGTAATAGATTTTATAATTTTTTTTGCTCTTGGTTCAGGAATTCTAATATCCTTTAATTCAACTTCCTTAAAACTAATCCAAATATTTGCAAAAATTGGAAATAAAATTATTGAAAAAACCAGAAGGACTGCAGGTAAAGTTAATATGTATGCAGTTTTTTTTTCTGTATTTGCTAAAGTGTCATTCATAAAAAAAGCGGATAATTCATACTATCCGCTTTTTTAAAAAATTTAAATTAATTGAACTTAGCTAACGCTTTGTTAATCATATCAACTGCTTCATCAACGTCAATTTGATCATCAATATAAAGTCTAGTAATTCTGTTTAAAAATTGAGAATTTATGACTTTTGATGCCCTTGATAATTCCCCTTCTTTTACACCCCATCTGTTTGCTGTATCTAAACCAGCTACGATGTTGTTTATAACGTCTGGGTCATAAAGATCTGACAGAGGAGCTTTTCTATCAACTCCAACTGGCAGTTTGCTCCAAGCTTTTGTAAAAGCCTCAGGGTCACTTGAATTTCCTCTTCTTACAGGAAACTTACCCTCTGGAGCAATAGACAGGGTACTTGTGTAACCTTCATCCATTGAGTACATGATAAATTGTTTAGCTTCATCAGTATCAGCATCAGCTGTTATACCAAAATATCTAACGTCTGCCCATGCAGCACCTTTTTTATTACTAGGACCACTAAAATTAGTAATGAAACCAGTTTTAGATGCTAGTTCAGGTGATGTTGGATCACTGTTAATCGTTGGTGGTGCTGAGTCTCTTAAACCAGCAAGCTCATCCATAATGAATGGAGACCAAATAATCATTGGCGTTTTACCCGCAAAGTAAAGTGCTCTAGATTGTTTCCAGTAAAGTTCTCCTGGAGGACTTGCTTTAGCAATTACTTTGTAAAACTCTAATGCTTCTTTTAATTTCTTACCTTGTTTTTTAATACCACCCTTTTTAACAATATTAACACCGTTTGCTAAAAGAACATGCTCTAGGACCTGACTCATAAAATTTTCGTCAGTTTTTGTTGCAGCAACAAAACCAAACATACCATTTTGTTTAGATAATTTTTCAACTGCAGCAACAATGTTTGCATAACTTGTTGGTGGTGCTAGATCTGCATTATCAAAAAGGTCTTTTCTATAAACAACCATTTGTGTCCATCCATCAACTGGAACTGCTGCAATCTTTGAGCCTTTTTTTGCCATATTAAGTGCACCTGGTGCAAATGTGTCTTTACCTAGGTCTTTAACAACATCATTGTTAGCGTCCACATCTAAAATTCCTGCTTCAGCCCATGGTAGCACATATTGTAAAGTATGATAGATCACATCTGGTAAATCACCTGCAGCAGCAGCTGCTGTAGCTCTAGTTCCCAAATCTTTTTCTTCTACAGGAATCACCTCTACTTTTATTCCTGTTTTAGCTTCAAAAGCTTTTGCCATTTCCTCTTGCTTAGCCATTCGGGCAGGCTGAACTTCTGTAGTCCAAAACTTTATATCTGCATAAACAACATTTGTTATAAAAAATGATATTACGCAGAAAAACTTAATTATATTCTTCATATTTCCCCCATTTAAATATTTTATTTAAATATATTGAATTGCGATTGTTTCGCAAAGTGAAAACTCGCACATATCAGCTATGACCACAAAACATAGAATTTCTTATTTAATAAGTTTGAATAAATTATATTTAACAATTATAAGTTGTACTAGGAATTAACTCTCTTTCCATCTATGTCAAAAACAAAAATATCATTCATATCAAAACCCATTGTGTCACTAATCTCAATGTTGCTTGGTATTTTTGCACTTAATTGATATTCATCTTTTTTCATATAAGTAATTTTCTCATTCCCTAAATTTTCTATTAACTCTATCTCGGGATTGAAAGTAAATTGACTACTTTGACTTGGTTTTAAATGCTCTGGTCTGATACCAACAAAGTGTTTTGATTTTTTAAGTTTAAATTTATCAAATTTGATATCATTTCCTAATAATTTAATTGTGTTTTCAGAGATTATATTTTTTTCGTCAATTTCCAAAATATTCATTTTTGGTGTACCTATAAATTGAGCCACAAAAATATTAGCTGGATCATTATAAATTTCCTCAGGAGTTCCAACTTGCTCAATATTTCCCTGATTTAAAATAACTATCCTATCTGCTAATGTCATTGCCTCTACCTGGTCGTGAGTAACGTAAATCATATTAGTTTTAATTTGATTATGTAATTTTGATATTTCTACTCTCATTTCAGCTCTTAAAGCTGCATCTAAATTAGACAAAGGTTCGTCAAATAAAAATATTTTCGGATTTCTTGTTATAGCCCGTCCTATTGCCACTCTTTGTCTTTGACCTCCAGATAATTGTTTTGGTTTTCTTTCAAGTAGTTCTTCGATTTTAAGAATTTTTGCTGCTTGCATTACTTTTGTATTAATTTCTTCTTTTGGTCTTTTTTCAATTTTTAATCCAAAAGACATGTTCTCATATACATTCATATGGGGATAAAGCGCGTAAGATTGAAAAACCATTGCTGTCTGACGTTTTGAGGGGTGTAGTTCATTTATTTTTTGATCATTAATAAATATTTCACCTTCATCTATTTTTTCTAATCCTGCAATCATTCTTAGTAAAGTTGATTTTCCACAACCTGATGGTCCTACCAAAACAAGAAACTCATCTTCTTTTCCTAAAAGATTAAAATCAGTTATAATCTTGTTAGATCCAAATGATTTGTGCACCCCTGTAAATTTTATATTAGCCATTTAATTTTTTATGTTTTTAAGAACATCTACTCCAATTTGTTTTAGTATATGAATTATATCAATTGGCACCCAATTTTCACGAATTTTTCCTTCATCATGATGATAAAAATCCATAACTCTCATTGTTACTTTTTGATTTTCCGATTTATAACCAAGCCAATCATCTGATCCATAAACTGCCTGAATGCTATTCCAACCAGCTGTTAATGAAAATTTACCATCTCCTAACTCACAATAGTGACCAAGTTTCCAATAATTTCTTTCTTTAAAAGTTTTTCTAAAAGGTAATTGATGATTATCCACAAATCCCTCCAAGGATCTTGCTGTACCAATTCCACTTGGTCCATACCAAATCATTTTATTGTGCCAATAATCACTTTGTGGATGATTTAATAATTTTTCTTTAAGTTCCGTATCAGAAGAAATTTCTAATTCAGGCTTTATATTTAGGCTTCTCTGCATAATTAGAGATTGCTCTAAACTAGCTTGTGAAATTTCCATATTTTTTTCAAAAAAATTTACACCATCTGTATTAATTGGATTCAACCAATTACCTTCAGATCCTCTTGAGGTATTTAATGGATTTTCTCCTGTTTGAATTAATAAATCTATTAAATCTATTAAAATATAACTCTCAATAATTTTATTATTCTTTATTTCGTGAATTTCACAACATTTTAAATTTACCATTTTATTATTAGGCTTAATACCTAGCCAAGAGTTTTTGAATATTCCAGATAAAATAGAAATTGAGCCAATTTGAATTTTATCTCTAAAAGTTCCACCAATTACTAATTGTTCTCTTCTTTCTAGGTCGGGAAATGAATTTAATAATGGTTTCCAAAATTTTTCTTTATATTTTTCAATTCCAGAAAATTCATTTAAAGGATAGAAACAATTCAGTCTAACATTTTTGGAAAACGTATTTTCTAAATTTTCATCAAGCTTTGAAATACCTTCGTTTACTATCTTGCTTAAATAACCTCTTACTAGTTGTTTATATTTATAATTTTCATTAGGAGTTATTACTAATTTCTCTACTTTCTCTTGACCCTTTAGGCCTGTATCAAATTGTTCTATTTGCATATATAATTAATTGTTTAAATCTAGTATCACAAAATATACTGTAAAAAAATATGAATAATCGTTTAGCAAAATTTGAAGATCTAGTCCCAAGCACCCTACCCTTTGTAGAAGGTAAGCTTAAGGGTCACAGAGATAGAAAAAATTATTCAATTGTAGGTCCCGGTGTTGCAGAAGATACAGGACAATCCGTCAAAATTGCAATGCCGCATAGTTTTAATTTAGGTGCTGTTTCTGCCATGCCAAAAAATGGATCTGGATTGCATAGTCACACTACTGCAGAAGTTTTTTTGATTTATTCAGGTAAATGGAAATTTTATTGGGGTGCGAATGGAAAAGATCAAACCATATTAAGTGCTGGAGATATAATTTCGATGCCAACAAATATGTTCAGAGGATTTGAAAATGCAGGTGATAAAGAGGGATTAATGTTTGTTGTGCTTGGGGGTGATGATCCAGGAATAATTACTTGGGTGCCTAGTGTCTTGGAAAAAGCAAAAGAAACTGGAATGGCATTACTTGATGATAATTCTTTAATTGATTTATCAAATGAAAAAATACCTGATGGTAAAGAACTTTTAAAACCAATAGACTTAGAGGAAATTAAAAAGTTTGATGATTATAAGTTAGATGAGCTCTCAAAATTTATTTGTAAATTTGAAAATAGAAAAAATTTTGAGCAAGAAATCTTGCCAGGATTGTTTTTAGCTCAAGTGCTCGGAAATAGCTTTAATAATCAAAATTTTAAACCAATAATTAATCAAAATACTGGTTTTAATTTAAGTTTACTAAGGGCAAAAAATTGTAATGTCAAAAATATAAAATTTAATAAACCCACAATATTATTTTCACAAACTGGAGATTGGAAAGTGACAATAAATAATACTGAAATATATTTAAAACCAAAAGATACTTTTTCAGTTCCTATAAATTCAAACTTAGGTATAAAAATTAATGAACAGCAAGATTGTTTTTTAAATTGTGTCTCCCAAATTTAATGAGGGGCTTTGACAATAAATATAAGGACTTTCCAGATTACATTCTAAAAATTACAAAGCAAATTTGGGAGGGAAAGGATGTTAACTCAATATCAGAATTTTACACTAAAGATATACCAGTGAGATCTCCCTTTGGAGTAACTTATGGAAATAAACCTGTAATAGAAGCAACTTTTGCAACACTAAAAGAATTTCCAAATCGTCAACTTTTAGGAGAAGAAGTTATTTGGAATGGAAATGATGAAGAAGGTTATCATTCATCTCACAGAATACTTAGTAAAGGTACTCACTTAGGAGATGGCTTTTACGGAAAGCCAACCAAAAAAGATATTTATTATAGAGTAATTGCAGATTGTGCTTGCAAAAACAATCAAGTTTATGATGAATGGATTGTAAGAGATCAAGGTGCAATGGTAAGACAACTAGGATACACACCTAAAGAATTTGCTAAACAGATAATAGAAAAAGAAGGTGGAGAAACCAAAGCAAAAAAAATATTTGATTTAAATTCCGATATGAAATCTAAATATACGCCATTTAGTTTTGAAAAAAATAGTGTAGGTGAAAAATATTCTCAAATTTTAAAAAATATTTTTTTAGAAGATTATAATTTTGCTAATTATGCAAGAGCTGCAAGTATTTTCTGGCCAGGTAATAAAATAGGTCATGGAAGGGAGGATATCTCAAAATTTTGGAATTCTATAAAAAATGCACTCAAAAATATTAATTTTTCTATTGAACACGTTGGCTGGCTAGAGGAAGAAGGTAAAAATAGCAAAGTATCAATAAGATGGTTTTTAAATGGATTGCACGCTAATAATACCAATGAATATGAGCAAGCAACTAATAAAAATATTTTTATAATGGGAATTAATCATGCTGAAATTGTTGATGGAAATATTATTAGAGAATGGGTGTTATTTGATGAAGTTGCTATTTGGAAACAATTATTAATGAAATAATAAAATGAGTAAAATTAAAACTACACACGTTGGAAGCTTACCTAGATCTAATGATTTATCTGAACTTTTATTCAAAAAAGATAAAAAGGAAGAAATAGATTCTAATGCATTTGATGAAATAGTAAAAAAAGATGTAAACAATATTGTAAAAAAACAAATTAATATTGGAATTGATTTTGTCAGTGATGGGGAAATGTCAAAAATAAGTTATGCAACATATGTTAAGGATAGACTTGATGGATTTTCAGGCGAGAGTGAAAGGAAAGCACCAAAAGATTTAGACGACTTTCCTTCTTTTAAAGAAAGAATAGCAAGAACTGGTGGTACACCAACTTATACAAGACCTTGTTGTACTAGTGAACTTAAAATTAAAGATAAAACTTCACTTACTAAAGATATAAAAAATTTTAAAGATTGTTTAAATGCTAACAATCATTCAGGTGGATTTATGAACGCAGCATCACCAGGAGTAATATCAGCATTTTTGCCAAATAAATTTTATAAAGATGACGATGAATATTTAGAAAATTTGTCTAAATTAATGAAAGATGAATATGAAGAAATAACCTCTAATGATATTCAATTACAATTAGATTGTCCCGATCTTGCTTTAGCGAGACATATGACATTTAAAGACCTTTCAGAAAAAGAATTTCTTAAAAGAGCAGAGAAACAGATTGAGTGTCTTAATAACGCAATTCAAAATATAGATAGTTCTAAAATAAGAATGCACATTTGCTGGGGTAATTATGAAGGGCCTCATTTATATGATATTTCACTTGAAAAAATTATGCCAATTGCTCTTAAAGCAAATGTACAAACTTACTTGATTGAGTCATCTAATCCGAGACATTCTCATGAATGGCAAATTTTTGAAAACTTAAAAATTCCGTCAGATAAAATTATTGTTCCAGGAGTAATAGACTCTACAACTAATTTTGTTGAACATCCAGAAGTTGTAAAACAAAGAATTTTAACATATTCAAAAGTAATCAATAAAGACCAATTAATGGCTGGTACTGATTGTGGATTTAGTACCTTTGCTGGATTTGGAAATGTAGATGAAAACATAGTTTATAAAAAGCTTGAAGCGCTCGTTGCAGGAGCAGAAATTGCGTCAAAACTGATTTAATTATCACTTTGAATTCACTTCAGTAGTAGATATAGTTTTCATACTTAAATTATAATTTAACAAACAAATATAGAGAGATAAAATATGAGAAAAATACTAGTTACTTTATTGTTTCTACTTTTTGGAACTTCTGCATATGCAGATTGTAACATTAAAAGTGGTTCAATAAATATTTTGGCTAATGATTTTCCTGCATTAAGAACTTTCGTTGAAACTTCTAAACAATGTAAAGGAAGTGCTGATTTTAAAGTGACACATTCATCAGAGCACAATAAAATCGCTGTGCCAGCGCTAACTGCAAACCCTTCTGAATTCTCAGCTAGAATTGCAGCAAACAGTTCCATTGTTCCTTTGATGAACCAAGATTTAATTAGACCATTAGATGATCTTGTAAAAAAATATGGAAAAGGAATACAAGACTCTCAATTAATTACAATTGATGGAAAAGTAATGGCTGTAGCATTTATGGCTAATACTCAACACTTGTACTACAGAGAAGATGTCTTGAAAGATATGGGTATAGCTGTACCAAAAACATACGAAGAAGTTGTTGCAGCATCTGAAAAAATTAGAGCTTCAGGAAAAATGAAATACCCTTATGCAGCTGCATACAAAGCTGGTTGGAACCTAGCAGAAGAATTTGTAAATATGTTTATTGGGCATGGTGGAGAATTCTTTAAAGCTGGAAGTGCACAACCTAATATTAATAATGCAAAAGGCGTTGCTACTTTAAACATGTTAAAAAAGTTATCTGAACTAAGTAACCCGGATTATTTAACTCATGATAGTGAAGCAATTAAAGTTGAATGGGAGTCTGGTAATGTTGCTTTGATGACATTATGGGCTTCAAGATCTGGTACTCTTTTAGATGATGAAGGAGATGCTAAAATAACTGCTGCAACGAAATTAACTGGTCCTGCAACTGTTGGGGGTGGAAATATTCCAGCAGCAACTTTATGGTGGGATGGTTTTACACTTGCAAAAAATAGATCTGATGCTGATGCAGAAGCAACATTTAGAGCTTTAGCGCATGCAGCATCAAATAAGAAAATGGTTGCTGATGCTGCTGATCAAGCTGTTTGGTTAGTAGAAGGATTTGTACCAGGTCCAAAATCTATTGGTGTAATTGAAGCTGTAAAAATGGGAGCAAAACCATATCCTATGTTACCACAAATGGGTTTGATGCATGGTGCATTAGGAAGTGAAATTGTTGAGTTTTTACAAGGTAAAGAATCGGCTGAACAAGCATTGAAAGATGTTGAGGCTGCTTATATCAGTAAAGCTAAAGAACAAGGCTTTCTATAAAATCTAAAACTTCTAAGTGGGGATTTTTCCCCACTTAACTATATTTCTAATGCCTAATAAAACATTTTTTTGGTTTTTTTTACCGACAGGTTTAGCCATGATCCTATTTATTGGGCTACCAATCATATCAACCGGGATTCAATCTTTTTACGCACAACATGATCAAGTTGTAAAAGAAGTTAAAAAGTGTGATCCTTTTGGATGCACTGTTTCAATTGTAGTTGATAATGAAGAAACTACAAAAATAAGAGATGCAAAACCTCTTGGAAAATTCAATGGCTTTGGGACTTATACAGACAGAAATCATCTAGCAGTTGATGAAATAAAAAAATTTTGGAATGAAACTGAAAGTTTTGGGGCATTTGTAGATCAAGTGACTAATCTCCCCTTTTACAAAGCTCTAATATTTACTTTAACTTACTGTTTATTTGTTACTCCAAATGTACTCCTGTTAGGATTTATTATTGCATTAAGTTTAAATGCAGTTGCTAGAAAAATTAGAGGACCTCTAATCTTTGGTACAATTTTACCAATGATTGTGACACCATTGGTAGGATCGTTAGTATTATTTTGGATGATTGATTCTCAAGGTATAATTGGTGCAAACATCCAAAACTTAATGAATGATCCCTATTTATCACTAAAATCTTCTAAAACATTGACATGGATAACCATCATAATTTATGGAATCTGGCATCATTCCCCATTCGCTTTTGTTGTTTTCTATGCAGCGCTTCAAACGGTACCTCAAGAACCTATTGAAGCAGCAATTATTGATGGAGCATCAAGATTGCAGAGAATTAAACATATTGTTTTACCACATATTTATCCAGTAGTTACTTTTGTAGCTTTAATTTCTTTAATGGATAATTTCAGAGTTTTTGAACCAATAATAGGGTTCAGTGCTGAAGGGAGCGCGCAGTCTCTTTCGTGGTTAATATACGACAATTTAGTTAACGAAGAAGTGATATTATTTGGTTCTGCTGCAGCTACTTCAATGATGACAATTATTGGTATAGCTATTCTACTAGCACCTGTCTTGATAAGAACTTGGAAAGAATTTAAAACCGCGAGATAATTATGGATTATGGATTAGATACAAAATCAACACGTTTAAAAACGTTCAATACTATTTTTATTATAACCTGGTTATTAATTGCTTGCTTTCCTTTTATTTGGACTTTTTGGGGATCTTTTAAGGTAAGAGCAGACTTCTTTTCTAGATCTGACTGGTGGTATGCCATATCTGCATTTAATACATTGGTCGAAACAGGGGGTAAATTTACAAGTAATGCCTACACAGAAGCGTGGACTGAAGGAGAGTTTTGGAAAGCATCAAAAAATACAATCATAGTTACCGTATTTGTTGTTAGCATTTCATTATTTTTAGGAACTTTGGGTGCATATGCTCTTTCAAGATCAACTGAAAAATATGCATTTTGGATTTTAATGATTGCTTTAATTTTTAGAGCTATGCCGCATATAACTTTAGTATCAGGATATTTATTTCCTTTTTTTGAATTGCAGATTTGGGGAATTCTTCCAACTACCATTGTTGTGTTGGTGGCGATTAATCAACCATTTACACTTTGGTTGCTTTACTCGTTTTTTAAAACAGTTCCAAAAGAACTTGATGAAAGTGCTTTAATTGACGGTTGTACATATTTTCAAGCTTTCAGACATATAATTATGCCTGTGATGTGGCCGGGGGTAATTACTGCAGGTTTATTTAGTTTAATGCTAGCTTATAATGACTTTACTGTAACTGCATTACTTCTTAATCAAGAAAATCATACAATGGTTCCAAAAATTCAAAGTTATTTAGGAACAAACCAACATGAAGGTAATTTAATGTGGGCAGTATCTGCTGTTGTTTCTGCAACAGCTCCTTTATTTATGCTTGTAATGTTTTTCCAAAGACAGGTTATTAGTGGTTTAACTGCTGGAGCGGTAAAAGGTTGAGATATTACAAAGCTTTACTTTTTGGTTCTATTGGTTCTATTGTTGAAACTTCTGAAATTCAAAGAAGGTCATTCAATGAAGCATTCAAAAAATATGGACTCGAATGGAATTGGACCAAACGTGAGTATATAAATTTATTAAGTAAATCTGGAGGTAAAGATAGAATATCAAGATATGCAAAAAAGAAAAAAAATGTCGTAGACTCAGCATATGTAAGAAATTTAAAAACTAAAATATTTAATAATTATCTTAAAAATAATCAGCTTAAATTAAGACCAGGTGTTAAGAATTTAATTTCTCTTTGCAAAAAAGAAAAAATAAAAATTGCATTTGTTTCATCTACATCCTCAAACAATATAAATGCAATTTTATATTCTTTAAGAAATTCAATTAATAAAAGAGATTTTAGCTTTATAGGAAATTCAAAATTAATAAAAAAATTTAAACCAAATCCTGATATATACCTATTAGCTCTTAAAAAACTAAAGCTTAAAGCTAATGATTGTGTGGCTATTGAGGATACTCAAGAAAGTCTAGATTCAGCTAGGCGAGCTAAAATAAAATGTATAATTTTTCCTGGAAAATTTCATGCTTCAAAAAAATTTAATGGTGCTTATAAAAAGGTTTATAGACTTAATAAAAATATTATTTTGCGATAAATTTTTTTACTATGTTATTAAATTTATCAGGTTGTTCTAGATGAACATTGTGAGCACAATTTTTAAAAATTTCTAAACGACTATTTTTTATGTTTTTATTTAATGTATCGACTTGATCAAAATTATAAGAGGTATCTTTGTCACCCCATATAATAAGGGTTTCATTTTTAATCTTTTTTAGATTATCTATCCCTTTCCAATTTTTCATTGCTAGCAATGCATTATCAGCAGTTTCTAATGAAACATTTTTAACCGCATTTTCACAAAGAAAATAATTTTTATCCTTCTCACCTTTTACAAACCATTTGAGAGGTACTCTGGAAAAAGATATTTGTGAACCTTCTTTTTTTAGTTTTTCTCTTGTTTCATCCATAGTTTCAAATCTTCCTGGAATATCTCCAATAGATCCTGTAGCAAAACAAATTAATTTGTTAACTCTATCTCCAATCAATTTTGTAATTTCCTGAACTATCATTCCACCCATCGAATGACCAATTAAGTTAAATTTATCTATTTTTTTTTGATCTAGGACATTTATAATTTTTTTAGCCATTTTATTAATAGAATCTAAAGATTTTACATTATGACTTTCACCAAACCCTGGGAGAGCTGGGATAATTACACGATAATCTTTTGAAAAAAATTCTTTTTGAAATGACCACATTTCAGATGAACCAAGATATCCATGAACTAAAACAAAAGGAAAACCTTCGCCTATATCATCTACATAAATATTGCTCATTACATTTCCTTAATAATAAATAAAATCAAGATAGACATAAAACATATAATAAAAATATTAATTATTTTCCAAATTTTTTCACTTTTAGCATACTTCGATAAATAATTAGATAAATATCCTAAGATAAAAAAAAATAAAAATGAAGCAACAGCCGCACCAATACCAAAAGATATTTTCTGATTTAACAGATAATTTTTAGAAAAATTTCCTAAGAAAAAAACCGTGTCTGAATAGACATGTGGATTAAGATATGTAAACCCTAATGTTTTAATAAATATATTTATTTTTGAAATATTAATTATTTTATTATGAAAATTTATTTCTGAATAATGTGTTTTTATTTTTGTATAAATAAAATGCAGTAAAAATATTATAAGAAGTACATTTAAAATTAATTCTACAGTTTGATTGAAAAATTGATTAAAATAATGAAATAAAAAAATTCCTAAACATATTAATATTAAATCTGATATCGAACATATTAAACAAACTAAAAAAACATGTTGTTTTTTTAGTCCTTGCTCAATAACAAATATGTTTTGAGCACCTAAAGCTAAAATTAAACTTATTCCTGTTAAAAAACCTAGTAATACATATTCCATTAAGATTATTTAATATTTTTAATAAATTGTATGATATTTTTCGATACTTCAGCTGGTGCCTCAATAAGAAAAGAGTGCTTATATTTAGGTAAAACAACTAGTTTTGAGTTTTTAAGTTCATTTGCCATTTTTTTATTATGCTCTGGACTACAACCAGCATCATTCTCTCCGGTCATTAGCAAACATGGTGATGACAAATTTTTCAACCAGGAAATCATTTCGGTATTTGCATAAATTTTAAAAACATTTAGAAAAACCTCAGGATCTGTATCAACAACTTGTTTTAACCTGTTTTTAACTAAATCAGGATTTTCACTAATAAATTTATCTGTGAACCATCTTGTAGTAAGTTTTTGTAGTGTACGCTCAATTCCACTACTCTCCATTTCGCTAATTATTTTCAATACATTATTTCTATCCTCTTCAGAGCGACCAGCAACAGTTGAGAGTAAACCCACTGATAATACTCTATTTGGAAATTTTTTTGCATAAGCTGGTGCTATCATTCCTCCTAAAGAATGGCCCATAAAATGAGCTTTTTCAATATTTGTTTTTTCTCTTATTTTTTCAAGGTCCAAAACTAAATCCTCTAAAGTAAAATTTTTGTTTGTAACAGGAGAATTTCCATGACCACGTAAGTCGTATGTAACTACTGTAAAATGTTTAGATAGTTCAGATATCATGAAACGCCAAGCATTCTTCGCTGCTCCTATTCCATGAGTTAAAAATAAAGGAGGACCTGATCCTTGAATAGAAAAATCACAATCAATTGCGTTAGACATATAAAATTAAGCAACTTGATATTTTGAATTTTTAAAATATGGGATTATCTCTTCACTTATTTTATGCATTGACTCTAAAGTTTCATTTTGTTCCTGACCAAAGCTTGAGCTGATAATAAATTCATCTACACCAGCCTCTGCATAAATACTTAACTTATCAATTAATTCGTTTACAGTGCATATAAGTAAATTTTCTTTCATTTCTTTATAACTTTGTTTTCTAGGTAATGGTAAAATATTTCCATTTTTAACTTTACCAGGTCCCATAAACATATTGTCAAACCGTTTATAATATTCGTAAGCAAGTCTATTTTTTTTTTCTACATCGTCTTGATCTTTTGCAACAAACATCATTCTTTGCATCGAGAGTTTTAATAATTTTCCTTTTTCTCCCAATTCTTCACATCCTTCTTTAAAAGCATTTACTCGCTCCATTAAAAGTTCTTTAGTACCTGATAAAACAGTTGACTGTACGTGAAAACCTCTTGATGCTGCATTTTTTATGCTTTTAGGATCCATTGCTGCTATCATTATAGGAACAGGCTGGGTAATAGGTCTAGGCATAATTGTTAATGTATCAAAATTGTAATATTTACCTTTGAAAGACACTTCCTCCTCAGCTAACAATTTTTGAAGCACCTCCAATGACTCAATAAATTTTTCTTTTGATTGCTCTATAGGTGTGCCCAATCTTTCCATTTCCCAAGGGAAAGCACCTCTGGCTACTCCTAAAATCAGTCTTCCATCTGTTAAGATGTCTGCAGTTGAAACCTCTCCAGCGTATGTTCTCATATCATGTAAAGGTAAAACTGCTACACTTGTTGATACTGAAATATTTTTTGTTAAAGTAGCTATTTTAACTGCCATTTGTAATGGTGATGGCATCATAAGTAAATTTATTAGATGGTGTTCAGGAATAGAAACAGTTTTGTAGCCAAGTTTCTCGGCTAAAATAGATTGATCAACCATATTTTGAAAATGAATTTTGGATCCTACGTTAGGATCTGGCATATAACTTGTTAAGAAATGATTAAAATCCATTACAGAAGTATATACTTATGTTTCATTAATCCAAATATTATTAATTGAAAATCTTTAGTCTATCTAGTTATCAACAAGATTTAATCAGGATTAGAAGTGAGCGTCTTTATTTCTAATATATTTTCATTTGGATCTTTTACAAAGAAAGTCTCTTGCTCATATTTTGTACCTTTAAATCTTAAATAAGGCTCATCATAATATTTAGTACCGCTATCTTTTAATCTTTGTTTTAAAGCATCAAAATCTTTTCTTGATAAATGAACACCAAAGTGAGGGACAGACACATTACCCATATCAACGTCATGTCTTTCACTGTCTAATTTATGCTCACTTTTATGAAGCGTAAGCTCATTGCCCCAAAAATCAACATCAGCCCATTCTTGAGCTGAATTATCAAGTCTACATCCTAGAGTTTCGCTATAAAACTTTTTTGCAAGTTCTAGATCACCACATGGAATAGCTAAATGAAAACAATTGGTATTTTTATACATTTAAACCTCTTTAATTTGAGTAATTACTTACTATATAAAGCATATTATTTTTTAATCAACAGGCACAAAAATAATTGAAAAAATGAATGATTTTTTACAATCAATAATTGATAGAGATCCAGCCGCAAAATCTAAGTTGAGTTTAATCTTAACTTACCCGGGTGTAAAAGCTGTATTCTTTCATAGAATAGCAAATTTTTTTAGTACAGCTAAATTCCATCTTTTTGCAAGAATCATATCTCAACTTTCAAGATTTTTAACTGGTATTGAAATTCATCCAAATGCAAAAATTGGGAAAAATCTATTTATTGATCATGGAATGGGTGTTGTCATTGGAGAAACATCGGATATTGGCGATAATGTTACTATCTATCATATGGTTACCTTAGGTGGAATTGCGCCTAGTATAAACTCAGATAATCAACGTAATATAAAAAGACATCCTACTATAAGAGAAGATGTCGTAATCGGTTCTGGTGCACAAGTATTAGGTCCAGTTGTAGTTGGTAGAGGGGCAAGAATTGGAGCCAACGCAGTAATTACAAAAGACGTTGCTGAAAATTCAGTAATGGTTGGAATACCTGCAAGAACTGTTGGAATTGCTGACAGTGAATTTAAACCTTATGGCATTACGTCTGATAGTGATAAAAAATCAGATTAATGAATAACATACAAAATGATTTTATATCTGGGATAGGTAATACACCTTTAATTAAATTAAGAGCAGCTTCAGAAATTACAGGATGTAATATTTACGGAAAAGCAGAATTTTTAAATCCAGGTGGATCCGTAAAAGATAGAGCAGCACTTGCTCTAATAAAAGATGCTCAAGAAAAAAAATTAATTGCTAAAGGTGGAACAGTTGTTGAAGGAACTGCAGGAAATACTGGTATAGGGCTTGGTTTATTAGGTAACTCTCTAGGTTACAAAACTATTATTGTAATGAATGACAATCAAACTCAAGAGAAAAAAGATTTATTAACAAATCTTGGGGCTGAACTAAAACTAGTGCCACCAAAACCTTACAAAGATGATAATAATTTTGTAAAAGTAGCAGCAAGGCTAGCCGACGAACTAAGACCAACTAACAACAATGGTGTTATTTGGGCCAATCAATTTGATAATACAGCCAATGCAAGAGGTCATTACGAAGGTACTGGTCGAGAAATTTGGAATCAAACCGATGGTAAAGTAGATGGATTTGTTTGCTCCTCTGGGACTGGTGGAACAATATCTGGTGTTAGTAATGCACTTAAAGAAAAAAATAAAAACATAAAAATTTATTTATCTGATCCAAAAGGATCTGCGCTTTATAATTATATTAAACATGGTGAACTAAAATCTGATGGAGGTTCTATTACTGAAGGAATTGGATCAAGTAGAGTTACAGCAAATTTTAAAGAAGCAAAGATAGATGATGCTTATTCAATCGATGATCATGAAGCTCTACCAATTTTATATGACTTAATACAAAATGAGGGATTAAGTCTTGGGACTAGTTGTGGAATTAATATTGCAGGAGCAATAAGAATGGGTAAAGAACTAGGCCCAGGTAAAACAATAGTTACAATTCTTTGTGATAGAAGTGATAAATACGCAACAAAAATGTTTAATAAAAAATTTCTAGAAGAAAAAGGTTTGCCAATACCTAATTGGTTTTAATAAATTTTATCTGCTAAACCGTAACAAAGTATTCCGCTAAGAAGTGTTAAGACACCTGGAGCGATTATCCCTTCATTTGAAGTTTTTTCCGTATGACCTAATTTATTAATTTTAATTGTATAAATTCCAACTAAGAATGCACATACGTTTTGAGCAAATACTAAATTAAAAAAACCCCAAGTTCCCTGTAAACCTTCAGGTCTTATAAACCCTATCCATACAGCCATAACAATTGCGCCTATGAATAACGATCCAAAAAATCTAGTCATACCTGCACCGGTATCGTCTATCTGAAATTTATCTAAAAATTTTTTAGTAGCGAATACACATTGATATGCATATGCAGCAAAAATTAAAAAATGAATAATGAATATTATTAAATAAATAATACTTCCAAATTTTTCAATCATAAGTGGATATTATCAATTTTAAAATAAAATTGATACAACTCAAAACACTTGTTTTATTTGATTAAATATAAAGTGCATATCTGTCACGCTAAGAAAATATCTATACCCTATATAGTCAAATTTTAAATCTGATCTTTATAAAAAAATTTAACATAAGGGAATATATGAAAAAAATAATAATAACTTTGTTTAGTGTTCTATTTGTAACATCAGCTTATGCAGGTATGAGTGATGAAAATAAAAAGAAAACAATTGAATGTGCTGGAATTTACTATTCTAATAGCATGATTCCTCAGGGAGAACTTGAGTTAGAAAAGATTGTACACTCTTTTGCTGCTAAGAAATTTTTAAGCTCATATTTAATAAATGAAGGTGTTAACGAAGATAATCTCAATAAAGAATTAATAAAGGTTGTTGATGAACGTTACGGAAAACCATACGAAGAAAATATTACAAAAGAATGTGATGGTTTTATTTATAAATTAATCCCTAATTCAAAAAATGAGATTGATAAACTAATCAAATCAGGGATATACTAAAAAAAAGGGGGGAAAATGGTAAAAATGGTTGGATCATTTGAGGTTAATGATTGGGCTCACTGGAAAAAAATGTTTGATGAACATTCTGGACCAAGAGAAGCTGCCGGGATTAAAACAATCTATGTTGGAAATGAAATAGAGAACCCTAACAAAGTTCATGTTGTAATGGAAACTCCTGCGGCTGATACAATGCAAAAATTTATGCAAAATCCAGAAAACGCAAAAGTAATAGAGCAATCTGGACATAAACAAGAGACAACAGTAATGGCTGTTTGCTCTGATTAAAAAAAAAGGAAAAAAAATGAAAGATATATTGGTTGTTGGTAAATTAAAAGAAGGAACATTTGAAAAATTTATGGGTTTTATGCAGTCAGACGAAGGTATGGCTGAAAGAAAGAAAGTAGCAGATGTTACTAAAACAATAGCAAGCGTATCGCCTGATAAAAGTACAGTAATGTTTAAAATTGCTGTACATGACATGAGCGCGCTACACTCCTTTATGGATGGATCAAACCCTGTTTCAAAACCTATATTTGATGAAGTTATGGAAAGTTATGAAATTTATGAGTTATCAAAAGTTTAAAAATAACTGTAATGAGTGAAGATTTTATGATTAACTTCTTAGAATAAATTATAATTAGGAGGATATAATGGCTGGAGTCGAAGTAAAAAGCTTTAATAATGCAGATGAGGTGAATAATAACTTTCAAAACGCTAAAATTGAAGCAGTAAAAGTTGGAAATCAAAGGGTTATGAGACTTACCTTGCAACCTGGTTGGCAATGGTCAAAAGATATAAAGCCTACAGTTGGTGGTGATAGTTGTCAGGCAACACATCTTGGCATAATTGTTTCTGGTGCGGTTTGCGCAAAACATAATGATGGAACTGAAAAAACTTATAAAGCTGGAGATGCATATTCAATTCAACCTGGACATGATGGATGGGTTGTTGGAGATGAGCCAGCAATTGCATATGAGTTTCATGGAATGTGGGGTGAATAGTGTCTAAATTTTATATCATTGGTAAAATAAGTCGTGATCTTGCTAAAAGAATGCAAAGTGACCCAGACGCTGATAGAGGCGCAGCTATAAAAGCTATATGTGAAACTGTTGGAGTTAAATTTCATAGTTATGAATGGGTTCGAGGAAGATTTGATGTAATCAATGTAATTGAAGGTGATTATGAGAGTGTTCTTGGAATGAAAGTTGCAATTATGAATGCAGGATTAATGGAAGATATTATGATTCATGAAGTGTTTGATTATAATAAAACTTTCAATAAAGCTGCTAGTGCAGGAAAAAATTTTAAAAAGCCTGGTGAATAATATCAGTTGTGAAAGTAACCGATATTAGAGCTCAAGATATTCGCTTTCCAACATCTAAAGAAAACCTTGGGACAGACGCCGTCCATGTTGACTGTGATTATTCTGCTACCTATGTAACTATAACAACTGATAATAAAAATCTTACAGGTATAGGACTATCTTTTACAATCGGCAAAGGAAACGATTTATGTTGTAAAGCTATAAAATATTTTAAAGAATTTATAATTAATAAAAATATAGCCGATATCGAAGAAAATGTTCTGGAAATTTGGCAAAAAATTACAAACCATAGCCAACTACGTTGGGTAGGTCCTAACAAAGGTGTGACGCACCTTGCGGCGGCTGCTTTTTTTAACGCAATATGGGATTTAATTTCAAAAAAACATAAAAAACCTTTATGGCAGTATATTGTGGATTTAGATACAGATGCTTTAATTAATAAATTATCTTTTAATTATTTAGATGACGTTATCACTATAGAGGAAGCAAAAAAAATCATTAATAAAAATAAAGAGAAACTTCCTAAAGATACTTCTGAATTAAATTCAACAATATTTCCAGCCTACACAACAGCAGTCGGATGGCTTGGATATTCTGATGATAAAATGTCAAAACTAGCAAAAGAGAATCTTGATAAAGGTTGGACACATTTTAAAATGAAAGTTGGTCAAGATATAGAAAGAGATATCCACAGATGTAAATTAATTCGAAGCATTATTGGTAACGA
Source organism: uncultured Pelagibacteraceae bacterium (assembly GCA_902624045.1). Classification (GTDB taxonomy): domain Bacteria; phylum Pseudomonadota; class Alphaproteobacteria; order Pelagibacterales; family Pelagibacteraceae; genus Pelagibacter. The sequence continues at coordinate 42,225 of CACNVX010000005.1, read as the reverse complement.
TAAAAAATTAATGGTCGACTCAAATCAAATTTGGAGTGTTAATGAAACAATTCAATATATCGATAGGTTAAAAGAATTTGATATTATGTTTTACGAGGAACCAACCAATCCTGATGATATTTTAGGATTTAAAAAAATAAAAAATGCACATCCTGATGTAAAATTAGCAACAGGAGAAATGATACAAAATGCAGTAATGTTTAAACAATTTATTGAAAATAAATCTTTAGACTATTGTCAAATAGATAGCTGCAGGATAGCTAGTATAAATGAAATTTTACCAGTTTTGTTAATTGCAAGTAAATTTGATATACCTGTAATTCCACATGCTGGTGGAGTTGGACTATGCGAATACGTTCAACATTTAAATTTAATTAATAAATTTATCATTACAAAAAATAATCTAAGCTTAAGTGAATACGCTGAAAGTTGCTCTGAACACTTTGAAAATCCTGCAATTATAAATAATGGCGGATATGTAACACCTACATCTCCAGGCTATTCTGTTAAGATAAAAGATAGTTCATTAAAAGAATTTGATTACAATAATGGTACATATTGGAATTAATACAAAAAAAATAAACAAAAGAAGAAAGGGAAAAAATGTCTATACTAGAAAAATATAGTGCTGCATTAAAAAATAAAGATGAGGCGGTAATGAATGATCTTTTGCATGACGATTTTAAGTTTACAATGCATAAGTCAGGAAATGTTTTAACAAAAGGTGATGTTATCAAATGGGCAATGAGCGGTGACATTAATCAAGATAAGGTTAGAATTGTTTATGAAAATGATGAGGTTGGTGTTCATCATTCAATTGTAACTTTTGATGACGGAAATGTTGAGGCGGTAATGGCAGTTTATAAATATGATAACGGTAAAATCATAAGTTTAGAAACTGGTGCTACTCCAATGCCAAAATAGTTATATTAATTTGGCGAGATTTCATTTATGATTATTAAATGAGTCTTGCCACTTCATATTTGTTCCTAGGTATAGCTGTGTTGTTAGGAGTGACCTCAAATAGTTATGCAAAAAGTGCTGAAGGATTTACACTTTTATTTCCAAGTATAATCACTGCAATCACAATTGTTTTATGCATGTACGCTCTTTCATTGGTAATGAAAAATATTCCAATGGGAATAACCTATGCCTCCTTTGCGGGTCTAACAATTATAGCAACAGTAGTTGTTGGGGTAATTAGATTTAATCAAATACCTAATTTATTTTCATTAATTGGTTTAGTGTTCATTATTGTTGGTGTTTTAATGGTCAACCTGTTAGGTAATAATTAATTATGATTAATAAAAAATATGCTCAACCCTTATTTATGATTTTAATGTCCTTGGGTATGAGTGTTATTATGAGTGGAGTTGTTGTGGCAGTCAATACAGGCGTTTCAGATGGTTTCTTTTTTAGATGGGGATATTCTTTAATATTTGCATATCCTATTGCTTTAATAGCTGCATTTACTTTGGCTCCTTTAATGAGACCTTTAGTTAATAAAATTGCTTCAAAAGAATAATTATGAAACCATTTTTTGGATATTTATTTTTAGCTAATGGAATTATTTTTGGAATTGCATCTAATAGTTTTGCTAAAGTTTCTGAGGGATTTACAAAGCTTACTCCATCAGTTTTATGCATTTTGTTTATGTGTATAACAATGTTTTCAATTGCAAAAGCAATGTCAGCTCTTCCAGTTGGATTTGCATATTCAACTTATAGTGGTTTGACTGTTACTGGAGTTGTACTTTTTGCTATCTTAAAATTTAACCAAATTCCGAATATTTATGGAACTATTGGTATCATCTTAATTATTATTGGTGTAATAATGGTTAATTACCTTGGTCGACTAAACTGATATTTTTTTAAAATCTCTGGAAGTATATGCGTTCCATCATCATCTAAAAATAAGTCAAACTCATCTACAACATTTTTAATATCAAGTGGTGAATATAAATGAGGGTACATATCTCCATTTGATGCTTGTTCCCAAAGTAAATGCTCAAGTTTAAATGCATTAACTTTTAATAAAATAAGATTTGATTTATTTGAGTAATGCTTTTTAAGAGTTTCAGGTATCTGATCTTCTTCTGAGAAATGAATATAACCATCTTTTTTATCTTTATCAGAACCATTATAAGTTCCAGCTTGTTTAGCTTTTTGCCATTCTTCTTTATCTAATATTTTAAAAATGAATTCTAAATTCATACTACCAAGATGAATGTGGGCCTTTTAAAAATTCTATTTCCTCTTCCGTTGACTCACGTCCTAAAATTTCATTTCTATGAGGATATCTATGAAATAGTCTAATTACTCTAGTGTGATCTTGCCAAAATTTTTTAATTTTATTGTATCCCTCGTGTTCTCTTAAATATTTATTTAACAAGTAATATGCCATTTCATGATCACTAATTTCTTCGCTATGAATAAGTGGTAACAACATAAAAAATCTTTGATTCACATTCATAGCCTCTAAATAACCAGAATAAACTGCATCATTTACAATCAATCTAGTTTTTTGATCTTGAGCAAAAGCTTTTTTACTATTTCTAAACATATTTCTAGAAAACTGATCAAATAAAATAACTAACGCTAGACAACTCATAGGGTTATCCTGCCAATCATCATATTCATTTTGAAAAGCTAATTCATAATCTTTTAAAAAATTATCTTTAATTTTTTGATCAAACTTTTCATCTTTTTTGAAACGGAATTCAGAAGGAGTTTCTTTAAACCAGAAATCTAAAATTACTTGTGCTCTTTCTGGAATCATTCAGCTAGTGGTTTTAATAATTTTAAAATCTTTTTATGGTTACTGATATTATTTGAAACAACAATATTTCCTCCTACAACAGGATTTTTATTTCCCCAAGTCGTTACTATTGCTCCACTTGCTCTTACTATTGGCATAATTGGATGAATATCCCAAATTTTATTTGCACATTGTGAAACTATTTCAAGTCTTCCTTCTGCTAGCTGGCAATATGTCAATGCATCAAAACAAGGAAACTGCATTCGCTTAATAAATTTTTTAATTTTTGATTGTTGTTTTAATGTTAATTGATTATGAAAAGCAGCGGCTAATTTTGCATTAGCGAAATTTAATTTTTTGTTAACTTTAAGTTTTCTTTTTTTATTATTTTCAAAAACATATGCAGTATTTTTGTTAAAATTTAAATAATATTTTTTCATCTTAGGAAAATTAGCTAATCCTAAAATTGGTTCTCCATTATAATTTAATGAAATAAGGTTGCTCCAACTTGGATTGCCTACGACATATGATCTGGTTCCATCAATTGGGTCTATTACCCAGGAAAATTCACTTTTAGTGTTTTTGTGACCATACTCTTCACCAATAATTTGGTGATTTGGAAATTTTTTTGAAATTTTAGATCTTATAAATTTTTCAAATGCTTTATCAGACGTTGTAACAGGGTCATAACCTTTACCTTTCATTTTATTAGATACTTTGAATGGTTTATCTAACTTAGAATAATAAAATCTTGTTAAATCTTTTGCTAATTGGTTTAAAAAGCTTGCATATATTGGATATTTTTTTGTATCAAATTTTTTCACAGAGAACTCATACTATTTAATTTATGTTGATTAAAGTTAAATTTTAAATAAACCTTGGCTAAGTAGTATGAAAATTGAGCTAATTAAAAACAAAGTTTATTTTGATAATGGGTCTGAAAAAAAAGAAATTCACCCATTCTGGCTACGTGAAAGAGTAAATGGTGAGGAATATCTAGACAAAGGAACTCAGCAAAGGCTTTTTGATCCTACCTTTCTAAGTAATGATGTTTCAATAAATAAAGCAAATATTAATGAAAAATATTTGGAAGTTGATTTTAATGATGGTGTTAACTCAAAACTAGAAATAGATAAAATCGCTTCTGAGTTTTCTAAAGAGGATATTGTAATTAGTTCTATAGAAAAAACCAAATGGGACTCTTCACTAAAAAATATTAAAAATTTTGAGTACCAGGAAAATTTTTATGAGAGTAAAGAAATGTATGATTTACTTGTTTCATTTTACAAATATGGATTTGTTATAGTAAAAAATATACCAACATTAAAAAATTACATCGTAGAATTTGCAAATTCTATAGGAAGTGTTCGAAGAACAAATTTTGGTGAATATTTTGATGTAAAATCTAAACCTGATCCTAATGATCTTGCTTATACATCGTTAGCTTTGGCACCTCATACAGATAATCCTTACAGAAATCCTGTACCATGTATTCAACTTTTACATTGTATTGAAAGTAAAGTTTCAGGTGGATTATCAACTTTAGTAGATGGTTATACAGTTACTGAAGATTTAAAAAGTGAGTACCCAGAGTTTTATAAAATATTAACAGAAGTAAAAGTAAGATTTAGATTTATCGATAAAGAAGTTATTTTAGAAACAATTTCTCCTTTAATTGAATTAAATGATGATAAAAGTTTCAAGCAAGTAAGATTTAGTCCAAGATTAGACTATGTTCCAATATTAGAAAAAGAAAAATTAGATCTTTATTATCAAGCGAGAAGAAAAATATCTGAAATGTATAATTCAGAAAAATATAGAATTGAATTTAAACTCGAGCCAAAAGACTTAATGATGATGGACAATCACAGACTTCTTCATGGAAGAACAGCCTATGAAACAAAAGAAGGTGAGAGATTTTTACAAGGGTGTTATATTGATTACGATAGTACCGAAGGAAAACTCAGACATCTAAAAAGAAAATTTAATCTTTAAATAAATTTTCTATTTGCGCTTCAGCTTCTTTGATTGATTTTTCATAGTTTAGTGCCATTTGGTCGGCACTAATTATATCTACTTTTTCTATACCAAAGAAGTTAAGAATAAATTTTAACCAAGGAGTTAAAAAATCCTCTGAGCTATTTAACTTTGTTCCTCCAGAAGTAATAACTAAATACGCATGTTTGTTTTTTAACAATCCCTCTCTTCTTCCATTTGGTTTAAATCTAAAGGTTTCACCTATACGAGCAGCTAAATCAGACCAAGCTTTAAGTGTAGCTGGAGGACCATAATTATAAATTGGTGCTGAAATTATAATGATATCGCTTTCTTTTAATTCTTTTACAAGTTTGTTAGAAAGTTCAAACATTTTTTTGTGTTCTTCTGTTTGATCTTTTTCATCTATTTTCATTCCAGATTCTGTAAGTCCACTTACAAAAAGCATTTCATTATCTAAATCTCTATAAATTACTTCATCCTCTGGTTTTTTGATTTTATTTAATAGTTTTTTTGCTAAAGCTCTAGATGTAGAGCCTTTTTTTCTAGCACTAGAGTCTATTTGATAGATTTTCATGAATACCTTTTATCCGAATTTTTGCATAAAAGGAAAGATTTCAATAATATAAAAACCAATAGCTTGTAATTGATTGGTTAAAATTAAAATACCTGTAACTAACAGAGTTATTCCTCCAATTTTTGAGATCAAATTAATATTTTTCTTAAAATTTTTAGAAAATAGCAAAAATCTCTGAATTAAATATCCAGACAAAATAAACGGAATAGCAAGACCTAATGAATAAAAAATTAACAACATTATTGCTCTAGATAAAGTTTCTTCAATAGATGCTAAAGCCAAAATTGAACCTAAGATTGGACCAATACATGGTGTCCAACCAAAACCAAAAGCTAATCCAATCACATATGGAAAAAGAATATTTCTTGATTCTTTAGCATCAAATCTTTTTTCAAAATTTAAATATGGTAAATTTAATATCCCAATTAATTGAAGTGAAAAAATAATTATTATAATACCTGCAATTATTCTTAAAAACTCTGAATTTTGTAAAAGTATATTTCCTAAAAATGATGCAGAAGCTCCTAAAATTACAAAGACACTTGAAAATCCCAAACAAAATAGAATTAAAGAAAATAAATTAATTTTTTTAGTCTCTAATATATTTTGCAAAGACTGACCTGAGATATAAGAAATGTAACCAGGTATTAAAGGTAATACGCATGGAGACAAAAAACTAATAAGCCCAGCTCCGAATGCAATTAAAAATTCTATCATTTAACCAGTATTTTTCATAGCAGCAGAAATGCCAGCAATTGATGTAAGGAGGGAGTCGTTGAGATATTTTTTATTATTATTATTTTTATTTTTTTTAATTTTACTTATTACTATTGGCTGAATAATATTTAATACTTCTGAGTAAATATTTCTAACTATTACTGAGGTTCTAAATTCTTTTCTTAATTTAATAATTTCTCTAGGTGTAATATTTTTATTAAGCTCCTTTATTGCTTTGAATTGATATCTAAGTTTTTGACCAACTCTTTTTAATTTTTCATCAGCTAAATATTCTTCATAAATTTTAGATATATCAGGATCAGCTTTTGAAATTACCATATCTAACATATCAAGCATTGAATTAAAAAATGGCCAATTTTTTTCCATGTCGTAAAGAGTTTTTCTAAATTGTTTTATGTTAGCATATCTCAATGCTTCAGCACTTCCTAGCCAAGCTGGTAACATTAAACGTATTTGTGTCCAAGCAAATACCCAAGGAATTGCCCTTAAACTTTTTATATTATCAACATTTTTCCTCTTTGATGGTCTTGAGCCTATAGATAATTTTCCCAAAGCAACATGTGGAGTAACAGTTTTGAAATACTTTATAAATTCTGAGCTTTGATTAATATTTTTTCTATAAGAATTCTTTGAAATATCTGACATTCTTTCAATTAAGTTTCTCCAGGTGTTTTTTGGGACAGGTGGTGGATTTAGAGTTGCTTCAGTTACAGCACCAATATAGCTACACAAATTATAATTAGCTAAAGGTTCATATCCATATTTTTGCTGAATTACTTCTCCTTGATCTGTAATTCTGATTTTTCCATTCACGGAGTTAGGAGGTTGTGATCTTAAAGTTGCCTGTATGGGTCCTCCACCTCTTCCAGCCGAACCACCTCTACCATGGAAAAAAACGATATTTATACCAAATTTTTTTGCTAATTTTACAATTTGTTCTTGAGCCTTATACTGATGCCAACTTGCACACATTTTTCCAGCATCTTTACTTGAGTCTGAGTAACCAATCATAACTTCCTGTTTATTTTTTATTAGCTTCCGGTACCAAGGTCTTGAAAATAAGTTTTCCATAATTGATTTAGCATTTATTAAATCATCTAAAGTTTCAAATAGAGGAACAACCCTTAGCTTTTCTTTAATTTTTGCTTCTTTTTGTAAAAATAAAATTGATAAAATATCAGATGCAGATGTCGTCATGGAAATTACATATGCACCCAAACACTCTGCAGGCTCTTCAGCTAGAGCTTGAAAAGTAGACCATACTTCCCTGTTCTCCATATTTTTAAAATTAAATTTATTAATAATATTTTTTTTAGATAAAATTAATTTTTTTAGAAGGTTAACTTTTTTATCTTCAGATAATTTATCATAGTTTTTATTATATTTTTTCTTAATTATTTCATTCATTAATTGAGTATGTCTAGAAGACTCTTGTCTAATATCTAGCCTAGCTAAATTTATGCCAAAGCATTTTGCTCTTCTCATCAAATCAAGTAATTCACCGTTTGCAATATTCTCGTTTTGATTTTCCTCTAAAGACTCCCTCACAATTCTAAGAGGCTTTAAAATTTCCTCCTTAGTATTCAATAACTTGCTTTGATCTAGTGGTTTTTTATGTATTAAATGTTGTTCAATCAATCTATGTGTATTTCTCATCTTATCTCTTAAAGGTCTTAGAAAAACTCTGTAAGGTTCAAAAGTAACCCCTACTTTGTTAAGAATTTTTTTAGAGCAATTTTGCATTGAGTATGATCTTATAATTTTAGTAAGAGCTTTTTCATAAAGTTTCGCAGCTTCCCAGCGAGATAAAAGAATAACTTCTTTGGTTACTTTAGAGGTTACATAAGGATTCCCATCTCTATCTCCGCCCATCCATGAGCCGAACTCAATTGGATTAAAATTTTTTGGTAATCCTTTTCCCATGTTTTGAAGAAATATTGAATTAAGTCTTCGATAGACTTTTGGTATTGTATCCCACAAACTATCCTCGATAATTGCTAAGCCCCACCTAGCTTCATCAAACGGTGTTGGCCTCACCCTCTTAAGATCATCCGTATTCCATATGATGGTAAACTCATCATAAAGTTTTTTATCAAGTAATTTTAATTTCGTAGGAAAATTCTTTAAGAGTTCTCTTTGCTCTAGTATTTCTGTAATCGTATGATATTTCTGAATTAAAGTTCTTCTTTTGACCTCTGTTGGATGCGCAGTTAGAACAATTCCTATATTCAAATTTTTAGCAAGATTGTATATTTTAGTATCTGATATCTTTTTGTTTTTAAATAGTTCTTCAAAAATTTCCTCGATGAATATATTTTTGTTTGAAATATTTTTTCTGTCATTTTCATAAATATTAAGACTTCTTGATGCATCAATCGATTCTGCAAGGTTAATAAAATTCATAAAATGAGTAAAAGCTCTTGTAAGTTTAAGAGTATTTCTTGGGTTTAATTTCTTAATTTCTTTAATGATTTTATTATTAGAATGTTTGCTAGTATTATTTGATTTATTTGCTTTAGATAATTTTCTTATTTTTTCAACTAAATTAAAAAATTTTTTACCCTCTTGTTTTTTTATAACACTGCCTAATATATTTCCAAGATACCTTATGTCTTCTCTTAAAAGTTTTGTGGGTATTCGCTCATAGTAAAGATCTTTTTTCTTCATTACTTAAAATAAATTTTTTCTGTAAAATTCCTCTCGAGTTAGTTTTTACACTAAAAAAGAAGCCAGAATATCTAAATTTTTCCAAATCTGCTTTGTTCATCCCTTTTGTGGCAGTCGAAACGTAAAGTTCTTTAGTATTTTTACCGCCAAATGCGCAATTAGTAATATTTTTTGCTGGAAATTTAATTCTATGAATTAATTTTGCAGTTTTGTCAAATACAGAAATACAAGCACCATGAAAATGAGCTACCCACAAATTTTTATATTTATCTAAAGTCATTCCATCGGGTGAACCTTCCTCAGGGGAAAATTTTTTAAATATTTTTTTACTAACTATTTTGTTTTGTTTGTTTATCCTAATTTTATAAATCTTTTTTTTTGGACTATCTGTATGATAAAAATTATATGAGTCAATAAAAGCTGGTCCATTAGTTATTCTATAATTTTTGTCTACTTTTATTAATTTTAAATTTTTATCTAATTTATATAAGGATCCATTTTCAATTTTTCTTTCGAGGTTATCCATCGTACCAAACCAAAGATTGCCAGCAGGGTCTGTTTTTCCATCGTTAATTCTATTTAATTTCAAATTTGGTTCTATCTTTATTGATTTAAAAATTTTTTTTGATTTTAAATTTTGAATTCTTAATTCTCCCTGAAGACCTAGAATAAAAATATGATCTTTAATATGAGCAATAAAACCTATTTCTTTATTTACTCTAAATATTTTCTTCTTTTTGCTCTTAATATTTAAAGAACAAATTTTCTTTTTTTTAATATCTACAAAGTAAATCGAGTTATGCTCTCTTACCCACAATGTTCCTTCACCAAGAGTGCATCTTATTTTCCAAAGAGGTTTTGGTTCAGAGGTTTCTATTTTATTCATTTACACCAAACTCTTTAATAAAATCTTCATCAGGATTAATACCAATACCTATATTGTCTGTTATTGATGCAAAACCGTTATTGTTTTTAACTTGATCTAAAATTGAAAATTCTTCTTTTGGCAAATCTGTGATAAAAATATTGTTTTCTGTTGTATCAAACTCGAGCATTGATTTAGATGGAAATAAGCCACCAGGCATATCTGGCTGAGCTGTTAGCAAATGTAGGTTAACAGCAATACTAATTGCAGAGCCCCATACATGATTAACTACTGGAACAAAATTTGCTTGAGCTAATGCTGCAACTTTCAAATACTCGGTAATACCCCCAAGTCCACAAACCTCTGGTTGAGCTATATCTATGCATTTGCTTGATATCAATTTATTCCAACCATATTTGGTAAATTCAGCCTCCCCTCCTGCAATACTAGTAGAGATGTTTTGCTTTAATTCCCTATAACCACCATAATCTTCAGGGGCAACAGGTTCTTCAAACCAATAAATATCGAGTTCATCTAAACCTTTTCCGACATAAAGAGCATCTTTTAAATTATAAGCATGATTTGCATCGACCATTAATTTAAAATCTTTTCCAATAGAGTCTCTTACAGCTTGAACTAGCTTTAAATCTTCTTTCGGACCTAATCCAACTTTCATTTTCATAGCTTTAAAATTTTTTAATTTTATTTGCTTAGACTCTTCTTTGAACAGGTCAATCAATTCATCAACTGTTTTTTTTTGTAACATCATTCCATATCCATAAACTGGAACTTCATTGTTACATTTACCACCAACAAGTTGATAAAGAGGAGAGTTTGTTTTCTTTCCAAGAATATCCCATAAAGCAATATCCACTCCTGATAATGCTTGAATTGGCATGCCCTTTTGACCACTATCTCTTAAAAGATTGTAAACTTTTTGCCAGATATGTTCTTTATTTAAAGGGTCTTCACCAATTACTAAAGGCTGTATAACCTTTTCCACGATAAACTTGTTAGCTAATGCTATATTTCCTGGACCAAAACATTCACCCCAACCCGTTATTCCTTCGTCCGTTTGGACTTCAACTAGATGGGCTGTACGATGTTTGTAATATTGTTGTGAATAACCAAGCTCTTTTTCTAACTCATATCTAAGCACATGACTTTTAATAGAAGTTATTTTCACAATTAATTATAAAGCAACTACCTTAGAGTTTTGCTCTCCTAGATTTTCAATTGATAATTTCATAGTATCACCTGCTTTTAAAAACTGTTGAGGTTTCATTCCCATACCAACTCCTGGAGGTGTTCCAGTTGTAATTATATCTCCTGCTTGAAGAGACATGTATTTACTTAAATAAGAGACAATCACATCGACGTTAAATATCATTGTGCTTGTATTACCTGTTTGCATTCTTTTTCCATTAACATCTAAACTCATTTTTAAATTATTAACATCTGCAATTTCATCTTTTGTAACAAAGTAAGGGCCAATAGGTCCATAGGTATCATGAGATTTTCCTTTAACCCATTGACCCATTTTTTCAATTTGCCATTCTCTTTCACTTACATCATTAACCAAACAATAGCCTAGAATATGATCTTGAGCTTGATTTTCAGAAATATGTTTTGTTTCTTTACCTATAATAATCCCAAGTTCAACTTCCCAGTCTAATTTTTTAGATCCAGAAACTATTTCAACATCATCATTAGGTCCAACTATACAACTAGTTGCTTTCATAAAAACTATTGGTTCAGAAGGAACATCAGCTCCGGTTTCGGCAGCATGATCAGAATAATTTAATCCGATAGCTACAAATTTACCTGGTTTAGTAATACAAGATCCTATTCGATCACTTGCAGATAATTCTGGTAAAGAAGTTAAATCAGCACTTTGTAATTTAGAAATAGTTTCAAAATTTAAATGATCAGGATTTAAATCTTTAACATGAGAACTTATATCTCTGATTTTGCCATCTTTATCTAAAACACCTGGCTTTTCGCTTCCTTTTTGTCCTACTCGTAATAATTTCATATTTATCCTTTTGTTGTTTAATTATATTGAAATTCCACCATCAACATGAATTGTACTTCCTGTTGTAAATGTTGCATCATCGCTAGCTAAATAAACAGCCACAGCTGCTATTTCTTCTGCTGTGCCTAATCTTCCCATGGGTTGTCTTGCTATAAAATCTTTTTTGGCCTGAACAGGATCTGGGCTTTGATTAACCCTATCTTGCCAAGAAGGTGAAAATACCGTTCCTGGAGCAATTGAATTACATCTAATATTTTGTTTAACAAAATCTGCTGCAATCGCTTTTGTTAAACCAATAACTGCTCCCTTTGTTGTTCCATAAACAAATCTATTTGGAAAACCTTTAAAACTAGATGCACATGAAGATATATTAATAATACTTCCACCATTTTGTTTGATCATTAAAGGTAAAATAGCTTTACACATAAAGTACATCGACTTTACGTTTACATTAGAAGAAAAATCCCAATCTTTTTCATCACATTCTAATATTGTTCCATGATGTACAAATCCAACAGCATTTAACAAAACATCAACTTTATCTAAAGTTTTAGTAAATTCTATAATTACATTATTGTCTGTCGAGTCTAACTTTTGTACTTTTATCTCAGGATATTCTTTATTTAAATCCGCTAAAGTTTTATCATTTAAATCGGTTGCAGTGACATGAGCGCCTTCTTTATGAAATGCAATTGCTGTTGCTTTTCCAATTCCCTGGCCTGCAGCTGTTACAACAATTTTTTTTCCTTCTAATCTTCCACTCATTTTTTATTTATCCTTTCGATTTCATTATAAAGTGAACTATGATCAGTGTTTCCAAGACCATTATCGACAAGGGTTTTATACATTTCTTTCACCAAATTTGAAATAGGTAAATGTGTATTATATGAATTTGCACACTCTAAAATGTTATTCATATCTTTTAAATGAGTAGAAGTTTTACCTTTTGGACTAAAATCTTTATCAATCATTCTTTTTCCATGAGTCTGTAAAATTTTACTATCTGCCCAACCTCCAGAAAGAGCTTTAATTAATTTTACTGGGTCAGCGCCTGCTTTTTCACATAAGGTTATCGCCTCAGCAACCGCTCCTATTGTAACTCCTACTATAATTTGATTTGCTAACTTTGAAACTTGTCCACTGCCAATAGGGCCTACCAAAGTTGGATTTCCCATTGCTTTTAAAATATTTATAGAGTTATCAAAAATACTTTGTTCTCCACCAACCATTATAGCTAAAGAGGCTTCTTCAGCTCCAATAGTTCCTCCTGAAACCGGTGCATCTAAATAGTTCACATTTTTTGATTTTAGACTTTTTCCATATTTTGTTGCTGTTGTTGGTTTAACAGAACTCATATCAATAACAGTTGATCCAGATTTTAAGTTATTTAACAAATCTGAATTATTCATTATTGCATCTACAGCGCCATCATCTGTTAACATTGTAATAATAAAATCATTATCTTTAACAACTTCGCTTAAAGTTTTTGATATTTTAGCACCAAACTCTTTCAAAGGTTCTGCTTTATTAATTGAACGATTAAATGCTTTTAGATTAAAACCTGATTTTAGTAAATTTTTAGCCATTGGTAGGCCCATAAGACCTGTACCAATAAAACCTATTTTCATCATGGTTTAGGTTTAAACTCGTGGAAGTTTTGTGTCATTGCTTCTGGGAAGAACATAACACATGCTAATACAATTAATTGTATTACTATAAATGGAGCAAAGCCTCTAAATATATCTGTTAAAGAAATATGTGGGGGTGCAACGGATTTTAAATAAAAAGCGGCGGGTCCAAAGGGTGGACTTAAAAATGAAACTTGCATATTTACGCAAAATAATATTCCAAACCAAATAGGATCAAAACCAAGAGCTATAACTATTGGTAAAAATACTGGCATTGCTAATAATACAATTCCAACCCAATCCATAAATGCTCCCATTATCAAAAACATTATCTGCATCATGAAAATTAAATACATTGGTTTTAAATCATAAGCCAAAATAGTTTCTGCTACATATTTTGGACCACCGGCAAGAGAATAAGCGCCTGCTAAAACTGTTGCACCAAAAGTAATTGTTAAAATAGTTCCTGAAGCTTTAAATGTTCTAGTTAATGCATCTTTAAACAAGAACCATGTTAATTCCTTTCTAGCAAAAATTATAATTAATGTAGCAACAACACCCATACCAGCAGCTTCTGTAATACCTGTTATTCCTGAATAGATTGAACCCAAAACAATTATCACTATCCCAATTGGTGGCAAAAGACCTGGTAGATAAGAAATTTTTTCTTTAAAAGTTAATGGCGGCTCATCACTTAATGGTGCAAGATGTGGCTGCAATCTTGTTCTAATTAAAATGTAAGTGATTATCAAACCTGAAATCATCAAACCTGGAACTATTGCTTCTTGAAATAACATTGTAATTGAAGTTTCTGTTGTCAATCCATAGATAATTAAAACAATAGAGGGAGGTATCATGGTTCCTAATGAACCTGATGCACAGATAATACCAATCGACATATCTTGATCATATTTTAATCTCAACATTTGAGGTAGTGCAATCAATCCTAATAAAACTATTTCTCCTCCAATAATTCCACTCATAGCAGCCATAATTGTTGCCATGATGGCAGTTACAACACCTACTCCTCCTCTAGTTTTTCTTAGCCACGCATTCAAGGCATCATATAAATCTCTAGCTATGTTCGAACGTTCGAGTAAGGAGGCCATAAAAATAAATAAAGGCACCGACAAAAAAGAATAAGTTACAACAAGAGAATAGTATCTTGAAAGCAATATGCCTAACGCATGCTCACCTATGTATAAAAATACTAGTACAGCACCCATAAAACCAGATGCAAAACCCATTGGAACACCAATAGATATAAGAAGTAATAATCCTACTATAAGTATTAGTGAAAGTGATCCTATTTCCATTTTATTTCAATTCTTTAGAAGGGTCGTATTGTTTTTCTTTAGGATTTCTCCAATCAATAATCAAATTATTTACAGATTGAACGGCAATAAGAAATACACATATAAGTGTAAGTGGCTTCATAGTTGCAGGAATTGGTGGATCCCAATAAGTAGCAAATCTCTCCCAATTTATGAATGATCTGTATGCATCTTCCATACCTCCATAAATTACAGCTGCTGCAAAAAGAACAATAATGATGGTACTTATTAAATCAAATATTCTCTGTGTCGGTCTACTGACCCAATCATACAATAACACTATTCTAATATGGCTTCTTAATCTAGTAGCGTATATTCCACCTACTAAATAACAAACCCCTGCCAACCATAAACATAATTCATTAGCCCACAAGGTTGGTTTAAATAATATATACCTCATAAAAATTTCGTACATCATTACAAGTACAATTACGGGAATTAAATATTTGATTGTATGGCTTAAAAATAAGGAAATTCTATCAATCCAATTTATTGGAAAATCATCTTTACTCGCAACTTTTTCATTTTGTTCTTGTAATTCTTTATCGATCATTGAGTAAAAATTTAACTAATTCAAAGGGCCTTTTCAGGCCCTTCAAAATTTTTTTATTACATGATACCGTTAGCTTTCATATAAGCTTTGTGTATCTCAATAAGTGCTGCAGCTTCTGGAGATTTAGTCTTCCATTCTTCCCAAGCAGCAAGCGCAGCTTGTCTGAATTTAAGTCTATCTTCTCTAGACCAGTCGTGAAGAGTTACGCCCATTTCATTTAAAGCTTTAACCGCTTCAGCGTTTTTTCTCTCTACTAAGCTAGTGATAGTTCTTCCAGCAATCTCAATACCTGCTTTCATTGCTCCTCTTTCATGAGGTTTTAGCTTTTTCCATACTTTAGTATTACAAGCTAAGTGGTCAGCTGGCATAGAATGGAAACCTGGGTATGTAGCATATTTATTTTGCTCATAGTGTCCACCTGCATAGTTAGTTGCTAGAGATGAATAGTCAGCACCATCAATTAGACCTGTTTGTAAAGCAGTTGGAACTTCACCAAAGTCCATTACGATTGGCTTAGCACCCAGTGCAGTAAAGATCATACTTTCCATTCCTGGAGGTGATCTAAATTTAAAGTCTTTTATAGATGCAACATCTGGAATTGGTTTGCTAGAAATTAGAGACTCATGTCCTGGTATCCACCAACCAATTAAAGTCATACCATATTTGTTATAAAGTGCATCAACAGCCTCTTGAGCTCCTGGGTAATTCAAGAATTCATATTGTTGATATGGGTTATCGTATCCACCCATTACATCACCTGCGAATTGGAACGCTGCATTTTTACCTGTTTGGTAACCAGCACCAGTCATATCACAATCGATAATTCCAGTTTGTGCAGAGTTAAACACCTCAGCAGATTTTCCTGTTACTGATGATGAGTAGAACATTTCTACTTTTAAGCTTCCACCAGAAAACATTTCCACGTTTTTAGCGAATTGAGCAGCAACTTCACCATTTGGTGAACTAGCTGTAAAGTGAGTTTCAATCTTTAAAGTCTTTGCATTTGCAGAGCCAAATAAAGCAACTGAAACAATAGCTACAGCTGCTATAGTTTTAGATATAAGTTTAAACATTATCTTCCTCTCGTTTATGTTTTTTTGAAATTTAATCATATATGAATTTTGAGATCAACATTATCGTTTAATTTTATATTTAGAAATTATACATATTATACAAACAACTTGAAGTTGTTCTAAACTACTTCTGAGATGAGAGGTTTCCCGTTAAAGAAACAGTATATGTTATCAACTGCCATCATACTCATAGCTAATCTTGTCTCATGTGTTGAGCTTCCAATATGAGGTAACACAAAACAATTATCTAGAGCAAGATATCTCATATCTAAGTCAGGTTCATTGTTGAAAACATCTAGACCAGCTGCAAATATTTTTTTATTTTCTAAAGCATCAATCAATGCATCATCTTCAATTACTGATCCTCTTGATGTATTAATAACAACACCATGTTTGGGTAATAAACCAATATTTAATTTATTTAAAATATTTTTTGTTTCGTTAGTTGCAGGTGTGTGGATACTCAAAAAATCACAATTTTGCATCATAGTATCTAAATTTGAATAATATTTAGCACCATTTTCTAATTCATTACTTAATTTTTTTCTATTATGATAAATTATTTGCATACCTAATGCTTTTGCACATTTAGCAACTTCTCTTCCAATTCGGCCCATTCCTATTATTCCCAATTTCTTACCAATGACTGCATTTCCTACCATAAATTTTGTTAAATCAGGTTTTTGATATTTCCATTTTCCTGACTTAACAATTGAGAAAGCCTCTCCAATTCTTCTTGAAGTTGCTAGTATCAATAAAATTGTTATTTCAGCTACTGATTCATTTAATACATCGGGTGTATTTGTTACTTTAATTTTTTTTTTCTTTGCAGTATCTATTGATATATTGTCATATCCAACACCCACTTGAGCAATTATTTTTAATCTTCCGTTAATATTAGAAAAAAAATCTTCTCCAATATTATCAAAACCTGTAGAAATAAATCCATCATAATCGTTTGCTATTTTACTTAATTCAGAACTAGGTACTGGCTCATCATTTAGATTTAAAGTAATATCAAAATCCTTTTTTAATTTATCTTCAGCAGAATCAGAAATTTTTCTAGTAACAAATATTTTTGGCTTCATATCAATGAGAATCTCGAGGAAGACCTTTTGTATGTGATACGTCTAAATATTGTCCTCTTGAATTGATACAAGCTCCATCCTCCAGCTGACCAACTGTATTTCTAAATATTTCTTGCCAAGGAGTTTGATTATTAAATTTAAATACTTTTCTATTCTTTCTTCTTTTTATAAATTCTGTTTTGGAAATTATCAAATCTACCCTTCTTTTATTTAAATCAATCTTCATTTTATCACCTGTTTTAACAATACCCAGGTCTCCCCCAACAGCTGATTCTGGTGAAACGTGAAGAATTGACGGACTTTCTGAGGTCCCACTCTGTCTTCCGTCTCCAAGAGTTGGTAAATGCCTGATGCCTTTTTTTAATAGTCTATCTGGTGGTTGCATATTTACCACCTCTGCAGATCCCGGGTATCCAACTGGTCCACATCCCCTTACAATTAAGATAGAATTTTCATCAATTTTAAGTTTTTTATCGTTTAACCTTTTATGATAATCTTCGGGTCCCTCAAATACAACTGCTTTACCATTAAATACATTTAAATGTTTGGGATTAGATAGATATCTTTCTCTAAATTCTTTGCTTATAACTGATGTTTTCATTATTGCAGAAGAAAAAAAATTACTTTTCATGACTAAAAAACCTGCATTTTCTGCTAAAGAGTTTTTATATGATTTAATAACTTTGTCATCAACATCAATTTTTTTTCTTAAATTTTCACCTACCGTTTTTCCAGTTACAGTTTTAATATTTGTGTGAATTTTTTTATTTTTTATAAGTTCTTTCATAACAGCTGGGATTGCTCCAGCTCTATGAAAACTTTCCATTAAATACTCGCCTGCTGGCTGACAGTTAACAAGTAAAGGAATATTATGACCTAACTTTTGCCAGTCAGATAAATCAAATTTTACACCCATATGCTTTGCGATTGCACTTAGGTGAGTTGTGCAGTTACTTGAACCACCTATAGCACTTGCAACTATTACAGCATTTTCAAAAGCTTTGCGTGTCATAATTTTTGAAGGGGTTAAATCTTCATAAACCATTTCAACAATTCTTTTCCCAGTTTCATAAGATATCTGTTCCCTTTCTCTGTAAGGTGCTGGTATAACAGCTCCACCAGGTAATGACATGCCCAAAGCTTCAGCTACTGAGTTCATAGAAGAAGCTGTACCCATTGTGTTACAATGACCAGCGCTTGGTGCTGAAGATGCAACCATTTCCATAAATTCTTCATAGTTTATTTCACCTTTAGCTAAGAGCTTTCTTGCTTCCCAAACAACCATTCCGGATCCTGCTAATTTTCCTTTATACATTCCATCTAACATTGGACCACCTGATAAAATTATTGCTGGAATGTTTACAGTAGCAGCTGCCATTAAAGCTGCAGGTGTAGTTTTATCGCAACCAGTTGTTAATATTACTCCATCTAATGGATATCCGTACATAACCTCAACTAATGATAAATAAGATAAATTCCTATCTAACATTGCAGTAGGTCTTTTTCCTGTTTCTTGAATAGGATGTGTTGGAAATTCCATAGGTATACCACCAGCTCTTCTAACCCCATCTTTGATCCTTTTACTCAAAGATAAAAAATGCCGGTTGCACGGAGAAAGATCACTTCCAGATTGGGCAATTCCTATAATTGGATTTCCAGATTGCAATTCTTTTCTTGTAAGACCATAGTTTAAATATCTTTCAAGATATAGAGCTGTCATTTCCGGATTTTTTGGATTATTAAACCAAAGTTGACTTCGAAAACTCTTTTTTCTTTTTTTAAGCATAATTAATATAATGGTCTGTTTAGATTATTAGTTATATAATAATTTTATGAATAATCTAATTGTTTTAAACAAGAATGACAATGTGGGTGTTAGCCAATTCATAATTCCAGAAAAAACAAAAATTCAAGGCCACGAGATTAGTACTATTGATCCGATCCCTTTCGGACATAAAGTTTGTTTAAAAACAATAAAAAAAGGTGATCCAGTCATCAAATATGATCAAATTATTGGTTTTGCACTTGATGAAATTAAACCTGGAGAGCACGTTCATTCCCACAATCTAGAATTTAGAGATTTCAAAAGAGACTTTAAGGTCACAGACAAAAAATATGTAATAAATGAAAAAACAGACACTTATTTTAATGGAATATTAAGAGACAACGGACAAGTAGCAACTCGAAATTATATTGGAATAGTTAGCACAGTAAATTGTTCTGCAACAGTCACTAAAATGATTGTTGAAAATGTAAAATATTCAAATATTCTTAAAGATTATCCAAATATTGATGGTGTAGTTCCAATTACTCACTCAACCGGTTGCGGAATGAATACGGATAGTGAAGGAATGCAAATATTTCAAAGAACAATAGATGGTTTCAAAAACCATCCTAATTTTTCTCACGTTTTTGTAATTGGACTAGGGTGTGAATGTGCGCAAGTAAGTTTATTTGATGATTCTATAAAAAAACATAATCGAATTCATTTTCTAACAATCCAGGATGAAGGTGGAACTAAAAAGATAGTAGATAAAGTATTATCTCAAATTAAAAATTTGCTCTCAGAAGCTAATAAGGTTCAAAGAACTTCACAACCTGTTAGTCATTTAACTTTAGCTCTTCAATGCGGTGGATCAGATGGATATTCAGGAATAACAGCAAATCCAGCATTAGGTGTTGCAGCAGATCTTTTGGTTAAAAAAGGAGGTAGTTCAATTCTATCTGAAACTCCAGAAATCTACGGAGCTGAACATTTGTTAATTAATAGGGCTTGCTCACAAGAAACTGCTGATAAACTTATTAAAAGAATCGAATGGTGGAGAAATTACACCTCGATCAATAACAGTTCAATGGATAACAATCCTGCGCCAGGAAATAAAAAAGGTGGTCTTACAACTATCTTGGAAAAATCTTTAGGCGCTGTTGCTAAAGGAGGAAATTCTATACTCCAAGATGTATTACAGTATGCAGAACCTTTAAAAAACAAAGGTTTTAATTTTATGGATTCGCCTGGTTATGATCCTGTATCTGTAACTGGTCAAGTTGCATCAGGTGCTAACGTAATTTGTTTTACAACAGGACGTGGATCATGTTTTGGTTGCAAACCAGTTCCAAGTTTAAAACTTTCAACAAACTCAAATATGTTTGAAAGAATGTCTGAAGACATGGATATCAATTGTGGCACAATTGCCGAAGGAAAAGAAAAAGTTGAAGAGGTCGGTCAAAAAATATTTGAATTAATTATTAATACTGCTTCAGGAAATAAATCAAAAAGTGAAATCAATGGCTATGGTGACGAAGAGTTTAATCCTTGGCAAGTTGGCGTTGTGATGTAATTAATATTTCTGTGCATAAACAAATATCATTAATAAATGTAATTTTACTGGCTGCGGGCGGCTTTTTCATGTTTGTTTGTATGGACTCGACTGCAAAGTACCTTGGAACAGTTATGCCGGTCACACAAGCAATTTGGGGTAGATTTTTTTTTCACCTAGTTTCTTTAATAATATTTTTTTTAGTTTTTAAGCCAAAGGTTAATTTAAAAAAAAATTTTAAAGTTCAAATAATTAGATCAATATTAATGGTTACTGCTACTTCGTTTATGTTTTATTCTTTACAAAAATTTGACTTAGTAGATATATATGTTGTTTTTTTCACAGCTCCTTTAATAGTTTCATTACTTTCTGCTTATTTTTTAAAAGATATTTTAACACTTAAGGGAATAGTTTTAATGTTACTTAGCTTTGCTTCAATTATCTACTCCTTGGGGCCAAGCATGAGAATATTTAGTATAGATTTAATATTCCCAATAATTCCACCAATTTGTTGGGCTCTATATCAGTTTTTCACCAAACTTGTGTCAGGTGATAATGACCCCTTTGCTGCAATTTTTTATACATCAATTTTAGGTGCAATTATTTTTAGTATATTTATATTTTTTAATTGGGTACCATTAGAAAAAAATATTTTCTGGCTTTATTTATTGTTACTAGGTGTGGCAGGTTTTGTTAGTCATTCCCTAATTATTTATGCAATCCAACTCTCCAATTTATCTTTTGTGACAAACTTTCAATATTCACAATTAATTTGGTCAACAATTATCAATTTCTTAATTTTTGGTGTACCTTTTGATTATAACAAAATTGTTGGTGTAGTAGGAATAATTGTTTTTGGTATAATGTTTATAAGAACTGAAGGAACAAAAAAAAGTTAATTATCGATAAAAAAATGAAAAATATTGGATTTATTGGTGTGGGATATATGGGCTATGGAATAGCTAAGAATATTTTAAAACATAAAAATAAACTTTTCGTAATTGCAAACAAAAATAGAAAGCCAATTGAAAAAATTGTTAGTGATGGTGCAGAAGAGGTAAAATCATTTGAGGATTT
This sequence comes from uncultured Pelagibacteraceae bacterium, assembly GCA_902624045.1. GTDB lineage: Bacteria > Pseudomonadota > Alphaproteobacteria > Pelagibacterales > Pelagibacteraceae > Pelagibacter. The sequence continues at coordinate 20,521 of CACNVX010000005.1, read as the reverse complement.
TGCAAATAAAAGTCTTGACGCTTTATTTATGTGCGTAACAAATACCCCAATTGCAAAATCAATATCTGAGAAGATTTCAAAAATTTTAAATAGTAAAACTCTTATTATTGACATCACTACACATAATAAAACAGGTTCAATCGAAACCGAGTCTATTTTTAAACAAAATAATATTAAATATGTAGAATGTCCTGTAATGGGTGGTCCTATTCAAGCCGAAGAAGGAGTTTTGGGTGGAATAGTTGGGGCATCAGATGAAAATTTTAAAAGTGCTGAAACTTATTTAAAATTTTTCTGTAAAGAATATTTTCATTTTGGACCTGTTGGAATGGGAGCAAAATCAAAACTTTTAAATAATTTTTTATCTCTTGGAAATGCGGCGTTAGTTAACCATCTAGCTAAAAGTGCAAAAGAAATGGGCTTAGATTTAAAAAAAGTTTTTGATGTTGCTAAACTTGGTTCTGGTAATTCTGCAGCTCTTAATAGAGTTTTTGATAATTTATTAAAAGGAGATTTTACTGGATTCAAATTTACTGCAAGCAACTCAGTAAAAGATTTAACTTATATTCAAGACTTATTAAAAGATTTTCCTGAGGCAGAAAAAGTTGCTGAAATTAATAAAAATTATTTTCAAAAAGCTGTAAACGATGGCTATGGTGAAAATTTTATTAGTGAATTAATAAATAAAAAATAATTTTGAGGTGTTAGATAAGTTATCGGGATTCTACTAAAGCGGTTGGTTGTATTCAAGAATTATATTTTAATAAAATACAAATAAATTTATTGAATTTATATGAATTTTAATTACCTTTTTTATATAAGGAGGTTTATGTTAATACTTTCACCACCTGATACTTAGCTAAAGTCTTTTAAATATCTAAAAACTTAATAAAAAATAAAATCCATTAGGATTTAATGCCAGGAAGGCAATTTATAGAGGAGCTCTTTTGGTATAAATTTAAACTAAAAGAGCGAACCTCTAATTCTGAAATAATCTACTATTTAATATTTATTTTACCAACCATACCAGTCTCGTAATGACCTGGCATATTGCAAGCCATTTCTAAAGAAATATCTTTTGAAAATCTCCAAATTATTTCTCCTGTTTGATTTGGTTCTAATAATACACTATTTGCATGAGAGTGACCTAAAGAATGATCTTTTTTTGACATTTTTTTCATCTTTTCATGATCTATTTTATCAGCAAGAAGAATTTCATGTTCAACTAGTTTTGCCATTTCGGGCTGATGTTTAATATGCATTTCTTTAGTTCCAATATTATATTCATGAACAAGTTCGCCTAAATTCTTTACTATGAATTTAATTGTTTCACCTTTTTTTACTTCTATTTGAGTTGGATAATAATAATTGTCATACATCTCTATTTCTATAGTTCTATCAATTTTGGAAGGATCACCTTTTTCACCAATCATATTCATTGATGCAGAATATGATGATGTAGAGACAAAAAATAATATTATTACTAAAAATAATTTTTTTATACTCATAGATTAGTTTCTATTACCTTTTATTAAAAAATAAAACCCACCTACTAAAAGAAATATTTGAACACCCATAAATAACTGTTTAGTTACAAACCAATCTTTATGTGCGACTAAAAGTATACCAAACATCAGTATAACAATATTAAGTCCTGCCAATCTTGTCAGTGTATGTCCTATTGGATTTTTTAAGAAATTTGCAATTATCAAAACAACCCCTGAAGAAATCTCAGAAATAGCAACTAAACTCGCAATAAATGGTGATAACCCATAGTTCGTTATTAATCCTTCTGGAGGTAGTGGAAGTTTACCAGTTCCATATAAAATAAAAGCTATGCCAACTGTTAATCTAAAAAAAAGTGATGCGATTGCCTCAAAATTTAAAAAAAAGTTATTAAATCTTTCAAAAAAATTTTTCATTTATCTATTAATCATATATTTTTAATGACAAGCGATCCCAAATTTTTTTAATCTCCAGTAATTATATGGCCAAGGAGTTAAAAAACCTACAAGTAACATTATTGGAACTACCCACCAAGTTAATATAGCTCCACCAGTTAATAAATAGTCCGTTAAATTCATCATAATTTCCATGCTAATCATTGAAATTAGACTCATTCCACAAGCTGTTTTTAATGCATTAATAAAATTAAAATTTTGTGTCATTAAAATTATTGTTTCTAAAATAACACTTGTTATTAAACCATTTATTATTGCTAAAGTCATAATTCCCAAAACAGGAAAAGGAATTTCAGTTAATTGAAAAAATAATATTGTTCCAAAATCACCTATAGCACAACCTAAAACACACCAAGCTGTATTTTTCGCACTTCTTTTCCAAGTATGTTGGCAAGACCAATGAAATGTAGGTGTAGAGATATTCACTATAATTTGATATTAATGAAAAATGATTTTTAAACAAGTATTTGATCAAAAATCTTCGACATATACTTATTTAATTGCATCGGCAAAAGGTCGCGAAGCAGTTATTATTGATCCTGTGATTGAGAATGTTGAAAAATATATAAGTTTACTTCAAGAACTAGATCTTAAACTTGTTAAAGTAATAGATACGCATATCCATGCAGATCATATAACTGGTGCATCAAAGTTAAAAAAAGTGACTAATTGTTCAACAATTATGGGAGAGCATACACCTGCTGATGCAGTTGAAATTAAAGTAAAAGACGGTGAAAAAGTAAAAATTGATCAGATAGAAATTAAAGCAATATATACACCAGGACATACATCTGACAGCTATAGTTTCCTAATGGACAAATATTTATTTTCTGGAGACACTCTTTTAATTAATGGGACAGGTAGAACCGATTTTCAAAATGGTAGCTCTGAAGATGCTTATAATTCTTTATTTAATAAATTACTTAGACTTCCAGATGACACGTTGCTTTATCCAGGTCATGATTATAATGGTAAATTAGTCAGTACTATCGGAAAAGAAAAAAAATTAAATCCAAGGCTTCAAGTAAATAGCGCTGATGAATATGCCGAAATAATGTCAAAACTTAATTTATCAAAACCAGCATTAATGGATAGCAACATACGTAGTAATATAAGATTGGGTGCTAACTGAAAATCACAAATATTAAAAACCAATAAGAGAATAGTCCAGCCAAAATAGTTGAAATAATATTTTTTGAAAAATAGCCCACAATTACAGCTACTAATGCTCCAAAAATTTTAGGATCATTAATTTCTATAAATGCTCCAAAATCATTCATAAATATTCCAGGAAATATTATTGCTGGAAATACTGCTGAAGGCACGTATTCTAAGACTGTTTTAATTCTACTTCCTAAAAAATCTCTGCTAACTAGCGCAATCATAGTCATACGAGTTAAATATGTTAGAATTCCAGCTATAATAATCGTTGTCCAGGTCATTTTTTAAACCTCAATATTAATGCAGCCACAAATAGTGCAATCAAAGGAGCAATAATAATATATAATTTAAATGGAGCGTCAAAAAATAATAAAGAGCTTAAGCCACAAGTTATCATTACAACTACATGATCTAATTTTTTTAAATCCTGAACAATAATAGCTATAAAAGTCAACGGTATTGCAAATTTTAGTCCAAGTTCCTCAGGAACTAATGAACCCAATATAATTCCTGTTAATGTAGCAATTTGCCAGCAGAACCACAAAGTGCATCCAGTACCAAGTAAGTGATAATGTAAAAATTTTTCAGTTTTATTTCTTTTAAAATATTTATTGGACTCTGCAAATCCTTGGTCTACAACAAAATATGAAATTAATAACTTTTTAAAAAAAGATAATTTTTCTAAATATTCAGACAACACAGCCCCATACAGTAAATGTCTAGAATTAATAATTCCAACTGATGCGATAGCAACTAAGTTAGAGGCGCCTCCTGATAAGAGCTGCAAAAATACAATTTGCGATGCCCCTCCAAAAATTAATATTGACATTCCATAGACTAGGTATGGGCTGAAACCAAGTTCAACTCCAACTGCTCCACAAATCATCCCAAATGGAATTACTGAAAGCATGTGTGGAAAAATATCTAACATGCCTTTAGTGAATAATTTTTTTTTTGATAACATCTAATTACCTTTTACTAAAAACAAACTATATGCTCTAGCCTGATGGGTCTTCTTATCCCAAACTTATCATTTATTTCGTGAATTTCATGGTGGTGGGTATTTACAAGCACAGGTATAAGTTTTTCACTCAAGGTTTTTAATGTATAAATAAAATTTGTACCCCTAAATTTTCTATCAACAACCTCTAATTTTAGATTGCTATTATCATCATGCTCTAAATCTTCTGGCTGTAACAATAATTGAACTTTTGAACCTTTAGGATAATGCTTAATAAATTTACCTTCAATCAATCCTAGATCATCATTTTCAAGTGAATTTTCTCCTGTTACTTTTGCGGGTATTAAAATACCTCTATTTAAGAAATTGACCACCTCAACTGAATTTGGAAAATGGTAAACATTGTAAGGATCGTCAAATTGCTGTATTTGACCATCTAAGATAATTGCGCATTTATTACCTAAATAAAAAGCTTCATAAGAGTCATGAGTAACAATGATAGTAGTTATTTTTAATTTACTTAATATTTTTTTTAATCTTTCTTGTATTTCCTCTTTAAAACTCTGATCAACATTTGATAGTGGCTCGTCTAACAATAAAAGATCAGGTTGTGTTAACAGAGATCTTGCAAGAGAAGCTCTTTGAGCTTCACCTGCACTAATTTCATGAGGGTACTTTTTAAGTATCTTTGAAATATCAAGTAAATTTATAATTTCTTTGTAACTAAGTTTTTTTCTTTTTAAATTTTTATTTCTTTCAGCACCTAATAATATATTTTTTTCAACTGTGAAATGAGGGAACAGACTATTATCTTGAAATGCTAGGGATATATTACGGTGCTCAGGCTCAATATGGGTATCTTTAGAGGATAACAATTTACCATTTAAAAAAATCGAACCTTTGTCTACTTTTTCTAAACCTGCTATTGTTCTTAATATTGTTGTTTTTCCAATTCCTGAAGGGCCCAATAGACATAAAGTTTCTCCTTCGTTTTTTATACAAAATGAAGCATTTTTAACCTTTGTGTTTCCACCAATTTTGAAATTTACATTATTTATTTCTAAAAAATTATTTTTTTTCATTTTTCTCTTAAAATATATTTAGATGTAAACATAATAAAAATTGCTGCAATTAAAATCAAAAAAAGTGATGGAACAGCTGCTGCTTCTAACAAGTCCTCTGAAGCAGATATATAAGCTGTTGTTGCAAATGTTTCAAAATTAAATGGTCTTAAAATTAGAGTTATTGGCAATTCTCTTACTATTTCAATAGAGATTAATATAGCTACAAACAACAATGAATTTCTTAAGAGAGGCATATGAATATTTAAAAAAGTTTTTTTCTTTGAGTAGCCAAGAAGATAAGAACTTTCGTCAACAGATATATTAATTTTTTCATATCCTGACTTTATTCCATTGAAAGCTAAAGAGTAAAATCTAACAAAGTAAACCAAAACTAAGCCAAGTATTGAACCAATAAAAAATTTTTTAATAGACAAAAAACCAAGTGTTTTAATTATATTGTTATCAAACCAAGCAACAAAAGTAATAAATGCTACTGCTAAAATTACTCCTGGAATAGCATAACCTGAAATTGATATTGTAGATAAAAAATTTAAAATTTTATTTTTAGAAACTCTATTTCCATAATTTGAAAGTAGAGAAAATATAATTAGAATGAGACTTGATAAAACAACTAAATAAACAGTATTCAAAGTAAGAGTGATTATATCAATATCATAAAGATTTTCTGGAAACTTAATAGTCCAATATAACATTTGACTTAAAGGGAATAAAAAACTTAAAAAGAAAATAATAAAACAAAAACTAAACGCATAAAATGATTGCTTTCCTCTTAAAATAATTTTTTCTTTTTGTTTAAAACCACCTTTTGAATTAAAATGATATCTCGCTTTTTTTCTGGAAAAATTTTCTATTATAAAACATGCAAATATAAAAATTAGTAAGAAAAATGACAAACGATTTGAAAATGCTAAATCATCAAATGTTATCCAAGAATTGTAAATTCCGGTTGTTAAGGTATTTATTGAAAAAAAATCAACTGCCCCAAATTCAGCTAAAGTCTCCATTGCAACAAGAGACAAACCTGCAACAATTGCTGGTCTAGCAGCTGGTAATATCAAAGAATATAATGACTTAAATTTTGAAAAACCTAAACTTCTACCTAGATCAATTAAATTCTGGGACTGATATAAAAAAGAAGCACGAGAAAGAATATAAACGTAAGCATATAAAGAAAAAGAAAGAGATAATATTGCTCCCAAACGACCATCAAACTTTGGAATATATTTGTTATATTCCCCCTCTCCAAATAAGTTGGTTAAAATTGTAAATGCTGTTCCATAATTTTCAAAGAAAGCTGTTAAAGAATATGCATAGATATATGGAGGAACAGCAAAAGATAGTATAAGTGCCCATTTAAAGAAATCGCTAAATGGAAATTTATAAAATGAGACTATATATGCGCAAGCCGTTCCTATTAGAAAAGTAAGAAGCAAAACACAAACTAATAGTGTGAAAGAATTAAAAATATACTCTAGAAGAAAAGTATCTTTTAATATTTGGTAATAATTAGAGGTCTCCTCAAAAAAACTGAAAAAAACTGTTAAAATTGGAATTAATACGCCTACAGAGACTAACAATGAAGATATAACCCAAATATTTAAGTTTTTTAACATTTTGGGGCTTATTATATAAAAAAAAATATATTTCGAAAGACAAAGTGGTATTGTGAGAAAAATAAATTTTTAATGCCCACGACAGTTTCTAGGAAAGGGTAAAGATCCTAGAGGAGAGTGACGTGGGCACTGTCTAAAAAGAAATATATCATTATTTAAAAGGAGTGAGGATGTCTAGAGCCTCGTCTTTTTTAATCTCTGATAATTTTCTATTATTTATTTTACTATGCATTTTTTCGACTTCTAAAGAGCAAGGCCCACAAGTTATCTGACCCTCGTGTGAGCCGCTCTTATCAGAAGAATTACTTAAAGCAGAGTTAAATAAATTCTTTTTCACTTTTTGTTACTTCCAACCAGCAGCTGTCATGACTTCTAATGCAGCAGCTTGATTTTTTCCATAACTAGAAACTTTAGTTGCTAGATCTTGTTTAAAATCTAACCCTAAATTATTTACTACTAATGGATTTGGAGAAACACCACCTATCATTGGAAACTCAAACGTATTATTTGTAAAGTGCTCTTGAGATTCTGGTGATAATAAAAAGTCAACAAGTGCAATAGCATTTGCTTTGTTAGGAGCGCCTTTTACAAGGGCAGCGCAACTAATATTCATGTGTGTACCTCTACCTTGCTGGTTAGGGAAAAAAGCTTTAACTTTTTTTGCAGCCGCTTGTTGTTCTGCTCCTTTATTTCCAGATAGCATTAAAGCAAGATAATATGTATTTGCTACAGCAATGTCTGCTTCTCCTGCAGCTACTGCCATAATTTGCGCTCTGTCGTTACCTTTTGGAGTTCTTGCCATATTACTTACAACAGCTTTAGCCCAATCAGCCGTAGCTTTTTTTCCATTATTTTCAATTAATGAAGCTACAAGAGATTTATTGTAAATGTTACTTGATTTTCTAATAACTAGTCTACCTTTCCATTTTGGATCAGCTAAACCTTCATAAGTTAAACCAGATAATTCAGCTCCACTTACTCTTTCTGGTGAGTAATAAATAATTCTAGCTCTTTTTGCTACTCCAACCCATTTATTTGTTCTAAAGTTTCTTGGAACAGATGCTTTGATTGTTGCAGATGTTAACCCACCTTGAAGCAAACCTTTAGCTTCCATTGCGCCACATCTTCCAGCATCCGCAGTGATATAAAGATCAGCTGAAGAGTCCGCACCTTCTTCCTGTATTCTTTTTTCTAAGGCTCCTGATTTACCATTAATTAAATTTACTTTAATTCCTGTAGCGGCAGTAAATTTATCATACATTTCAGCATCAGCCTTATAATGTCTCGCATTGAATATATTGACTTCATTTGCAAAAGCAAAAGCTGATACAAATAAAGACATTATCAATGCTAAAATTGATATTTTTTTCATATTTATCCTTAAAATTAACGTTATTTTGATAATGAGAACTATTCGCAATGAGAATGATTATCAATCGCAATAGTGTCGCAGATCAGTATTTTTAACAATAATTGTCAGATTTTTACGTATTTTACTTCCAATCGCCTATTTTACTGAATAGGAAATTTCTAAAAGCCTGAACCCTTGCTGTGTTCTTTAATGATTGAGGATAAACAAAGTGTGCCTCTGTTATTGGACCTTCTACTTTTGGTAGTACTTTAATTATATTATTTGAATTTGACACCAAATATTCTGGAAGAGCTGCTAATCCCACACCAGACTCTACAGCTAACAATAATCCCATTACACTATTTACTTTCATAATTGTTCTTCTTTTTTTTCCATCATGCATACCAATTTTTAGTGCCCAATCAGGATTATAAACTGGCGAAGGAGCACCTTTACCAAATGAAATAAACTTATGCTTAGTTAAATCATTAATTGTTTTTGGCATTCCATTTTTTTCTAAATATTTATTTGAGCCATAAATGAAGTACTTAATGTCTACTAATTTTTTCTGTATATAGTTAAGCTGCTTTGGTCTTCTCATAAAAATTCCTATATCAGCTTGTCTTGTGCTTAAATCTAATTCTTTATCGTCAAAAACTAATTCTATTTCAATTTCAGGGTTAAGCCTCATAAACTCTTGAATTCTAGGTGTTAACCAGTGTGTTCCAAAACTTCGAACCGTAGTTATTGTAAGTTTGCCTGTTGGTTTATTTTTTTGATCTCCCAATGAGGTTTCAACCTCTTTTAGTTTACTTATTACTTCATGAGCTGTTTTAAAGACATATTCTCCATTTTCTGTAAGAGTTAAGCCCCTTGCGTGTCTTTCAAACAACTGCACTTTTAAATCTTGTTCTAACGATTGAATTTGTCTACTTATAGCTGATTGACTAAGATTTAGGTTAACAGTAGCATTTGTAAAACTACCAGCTTCTGCTACAGCATGAAAAATTTTTAATTTATCCCAATCCATTAATCTTTTAAATTAATTATATATCTTCCAGAGGTTTCGCCTTTTAGCATTTTTGGAAAAATTTCTTGCACATCTTCCAACTTAATTTCTTTTACCGATTTTTCTAATATCTCGAAATCAATTAACTTTGATGCTTCACTCCATAGAAACTTTCTCCTTACATTTGAAACTGTAACAGAATTAATTCCCCAAAGCTTTACTCCTCTAATAATAAATGGCATTACGGTTGTATTTAATTTTATATCAGCAGCATTTCCACAAGATGCAACAATTCCCGCTTCTTTAGTTTGGGCAAGTATATTTTCCAAAACTTTGCCACCAACAGTGTCAACTGCTCCATCCCACAATCCTTTATCTAAAGGTCTTGCATCCTTAGTCAATTCACTAGTATTTATAACGTTTTTAGCACCTATTGATTTTAAATATTCACTATTATCATTTTTTCCAGTTACTGCAGTTACATTGCATCCTAGTTTATTTAAAATCATAACTGCTATACTACCAACACCGCCTGAAGCACCACTTACAATTACTTCATTAACTTTTTCTCCAAGCAATAATTCTTCTCTGGTTAATTTAGTAACAAATGCACTTTGCAATGCTGTAAAACCTGCTGTACCCATTATCATTGATTGTTTTAATGTTAATTCTTTTGGTTTTTTTACTAAAAATTTACTATCTACTTTTGCAAATTGGGAATAACCACCATAATAAATTTCTCCAACCCTCCATCCTGTTAATATTACTTCATCTCCATTTTTAAATTGCTCACTATTACTTTCCTCAACTACACCAGAAAAATCAATTCCAGGAATATGTGGAAATTCTTTTACTAACCTAGCACCATTTTTTAAAATTAAAGCATCCTTATAATTTAGACCTGAATATTCAACTTTTACTGTAACATCTCCATGTTTTAGGAAATCTTTATTTAGAAATTTTACTTCTCTTGTAAAACTCTCACCTTCTTGATTAAGGACAATAGCTTTAAATTGGTCAGACACTTTAATCTTTTAACGTAGTGCTAATAAATCGTAAATACCTATTTTGATAGCTTAAATCTTCTTTGAATTGACCTAAATAATAATTAGTAACTGTTGTTGCTTGCTCTTTTTTAATTCCTCTCATTGTCATACACTGATGAGTTGAATCTATTGTTACTGCAACACCTTTAGCGTCTAAAGATTCCATTAAAGTATTCGCAATTTGCATAGTCAACCTTTCTTGGGTCTGTAATCTTTTTGAAAATACTTCTACTACTCTTGCAAGTTTACTCAAACCAACAACTCTTTCCTTTGGAATGTATGCAACATGTGCTTTTCCAATTATTGGTGCCATATGATGTTCGCAATGGCTTTGTACAGATATGTTTTTTTGTACTACCATGTCATCGTAACCTTCTACATCACCAAAAGTTTTATCTAATATTTTAGTTGGATCTTCTTTGTACCCTTTAAAATATTCTTTAAATGCTTTTATAACTCTTTTTGGGGTTTCTAATAATCCTTCTCTATTGGGATCTTCTCCCATCCAAGTCAAAATAGTTCGAAATGCGTCTTCAGCTTCTTTGTCAGATATTTCCTTAGAAACTAAATCTTTATTATCTGTATCTTTTACTAATTTCATAGCGGTGTTTTATACAGTAATTACTTCATTTTAAAAATATTTAATATATTTTTATATGTGCTACATAATCACCACATATGTTCAAAAAAAGAGAAAATATCTATGAAATTGAAGAAGGAAACCTTCTATCGCCAAAATTTGATAACGATGGCTTAATTCCAGTTGTCACAATGTGTTCAAAAACTAAAGATATTCTTATGCATGGTTACATGAACGTAGAGGCTTTAAGAAAGACAATTGAAACCAAACAAGCCCATTATTTTAGTAGATCTAGAAAAGCCATTTGGCATAAAGGCAAAACAAGTGGTTTTACCCAAAAAGTTACAGAAATAAGAATTGATGATGATCAAGACTCAATTTGGTTATCTGTTGATATTGGTGATGGTTCGAGTTGTCATGTAGGTTATCGATCTTGCTTTTATAGATCTATTCCTATGGGTCCAATAGATAATGGTAGGAAAGTAGAAATGAAATTCCTTGAAAAAGAAAAAAAGTTTGATCCTAAGGAAGTTTACAAGGGTCAACCAAATCCAACCAAAATATAATGAAAGAAAAACAAAAAAATGTACTAGGTGAAGATTTAGAAGAATGTTCTAATGACCCTTTAACAGGTTGGTTCAGAGATGGTTGTTGTAATACAGATAAAAACGATCATGGTGTTCATACTGTTTGTGCTAAAGTAACTGCTGAATTTTTAGAATGGTTAAAAGAAGCGGGCAATGATTTAATAACCCCGCATCCAGAATTTGGGTTTCCTGGCTTAAAAGATGGTGACGGTTGGTGTGTGTGTGCAAGTTGGTATGCTCGAGCCGTTGAGGCTGGTAAAGGATGTCCTATATTCTTAAAAAGAACGCATAAGAATACTTTAAAACACCTGCCCATCGAAACTCTTAAAAAATTTGCAATAGATTTATCTTAAATTACATGTTCCCATATCTAGGGCCACCACTACCCTCTGGTGTTACCCAAGTTATATTTTGAGAAGGTTCCTTGATATCACAAGTTTTACAATGAATACAATTTTGAGAATTAATAACAAATTTATTAATATTATTTTCTCTTTGAACCTCATATACTCCTGCTGGACAATACAATTGAGCAGGTTCATTAAATTTTTTTAAAGTATAACTAATTGGTAAATCCGGATCCTTAAGTCTCAAGTGAACTGGTTGATTTTCAGCGTGATTTGTACCCGTTAAATAAACAGAGCTTGTTTTATCAAAAGTAATTACATTGTCATATTTTGGATAATCAATTTTAGGCATTTCATTTGCTGGCTTTAATGTTTCATGATCGGCGTGTTTGTGTCTTAAAGTAAACGGAAGTTTACCTCTAAATAAAATTTGATCTATTCCTGTAAAGATTATTCCTAAAATTAACCCCCAACTAAAACTTGGTTTTACATTTCGAGCTTCGTACAATTCTTTATATAACCAGCTATTCTTGAATTTATCCTCATAAATAGATAAATTCTTATTTTCTTTTAAATGTTCATTAATCGTCTCAGCTGCAATCATTCCACTTTTCATTGCTGTGTGAGACCCTTTTATCTTTGGCATATTTAAAGTCCCGGCATCACAGCCAACTAACAAAGCACCAGGCATAAACATTTTTGGTAAGCTTTGAAACCCGCCTTCAATAAGTGCTCTTGCTCCATAAGAAATTCTTTTTCCTCCCTCAATTATTTTTTTAATATCAGGATGAGTTTTAAATCTTTGAAATTCATCGTATGGCGATAAATGAGGATTTTTATAATCTAAACCAATTACGTAACCTAAAAATATTTGTTTATTCTCAGCATGATACATAAAACTTCCACCATAGGTACTGTTATCGAGTGGCCATCCAGCTGTATGCATAACTAAACCCTCTTCATGATTTTTGTCCTGTATTTCCCAAATTTCTTTAAAACCAATTCCGTATTGTTGAGGATCTTTCCCTTTATTCAGTTGAAAATTTTTTATTAATTGTTTCCCTAAATGACCTCTACAACCCTCTGCAAAAACAGTAACTTTTCCTAAAAGTTCAATTCCAGGTTCGAAACTCTCCTTTTTATTTCCTTGTTTATCAACTCCCATATCTTGTGTTGCAACGCCTTTTACAGATCCATCGTCATTATATAAAATTTCGCTTGCAGGAAATCCTGGAAATATTTCAACACCTAATGCCTCAGCTTGTTCTGCAAGCCACCTGCATAAATTCGCTAAACTTATAATATAGTTTTTATGATTTTGTTGAACTTTAGGTAAAAGCCACGTTGGCCAACTTAAAGATTTTGTTTTTCCTAAAAATAAAAATTTTTCTTTTTTAACTTTTGTTTTAATTGGGGAATTTAATTCTTTCCAATTTGGTAACAATTCGTCCAACGCACGAGTTTCAAAAACATTACCGCTCAAAATATGTGCACCAATTTCTGATGCCTTTTCTAATAAGCAAACATTAATATTTGGATCTAGTTGTTTTAATTTAATCGCTGTTGATAAACCTGATGGACCACCACCAATAATTACAACATCATATTCCATGGATTCTCTAGACATACTCTAGTTTTTAACTGTAAGGATTATTTTTGTATAGTGTTTAATTTGTTCAGCTCTTCCATGAACTGAGGTATTGCTTCAAATAAATCGGCCTCAAGACCATAATCTGCAACACTAAATATTGGGGCTTCACCATCTTTGTTAATTGCGACGATAATTTTGCTCTCTTTCATCCCAGCTAAATGCTGAATTGCTCCTGAAATTCCAATTGCAATGTATAGATCTGGTACAACAACTTTTCCTGTTTGACCTACCTGGTGGTCATTACTTATATAACCAGCATCAACTGCAGCTCTAGATGCTCCAATTGCTGCACCAAGTTTGTCAGCTACCTCTGTAATCAATTTAAAATTATCTCCACTTTGCATTCCTCTACCACCAGAGACAACAATTCTTGCAGTTCCAAGTTCAGGTCTATCAGATTTTATTTCTTCTCTTTTAATAAATTTTGTATTCAAAAACTCTTCACCAGCTTCAATCTTTTCAATAGACGCTGAACCTCCAGTACTTTCACATGGATCAAAAGAGGTGGGTCTGATTGTTACACATTTTTTAGCATCATTACTTTTAATCGTTGCAAAAGCGTTTCCAGCATAAATTGGTCTTAAAAAAGTATCTGGTGATATTACTTTAATAATATCGCTTACCTGAGAGGTATCAAGATGGGCAGCAATTCTTGGCATTAAATTTTTTCCAAATGTATTTGCTGAACAAACAATATGAGAATAATTTTCTGCAAGTTTAACAATTACAGGTGTAAAATTTTCTGCTGTAAAGTTTTCGTAGTGGGCTGCTTCTACAGTTAATACTTTTTTAATTATTGGAAGCTCAGATAATTGTTTTGCAGCATCTGCACTATTATGACCAATAATTAAAGCATGAACTTCCGTATCGATTTGAGAAGCTGCTGTAGCCGCATTAAGAGTGAATGGTCTTAATTCTTTATTATTATGTTCTGCTATAAGTAAAACTGCCATTAAATTACCTTTGCCTCATTTTTTAATTTTTGAACTAATTCAGCAACATTTGCTACTTTTATACCTGCTTTTCTTTTTGGAGGCTCCTCTACTTTTAATTGTTCTAATCTTGGTGACACATCTACGCCTAAATCAGAAGCTGCCATTTCCTCAATAGGTTTTTTCTTAGCCTTCATAATGTTTGGTAATGATGCGTATCTGGGTTCATTTAATCTAAGATCACAAGTTACGATGGCTGGAACATTTATCTCAATTGTTTCAAGGCCCTCATCTATTTCTCTAGTAACTTCTAATTTATTATCTTTAACGTCAATTTTCGATGCAAATGTTGCTTGAGGCCAGTTTAATAAAGCACTCAACATTTGGCCTGTCTGATTACAATCGTCATCAATAGCTTGTTTTCCCATAAAAACTAAATCGGGTTTTTCTTTTTCAACAATTTTTTGCAAAATTTTTGAGACCGCTAACGGCTCAAGAATACCTTCTGCTTTGACATGAATTCCTCTATCTGCACCAACTGCTAAAGCTTTTCTTACTGTTTCTTGAGCTTTTTCTTCTCCAACAGTTATTGCAACTACCTCTGTTGCTTTGCCAGACTCTTTAATCTTTACAGCCTCTTCTATCGCATTATCATCTGGTGGATTTGTTGACATTTTAACATTGTCTGTGACTATTCCAGAATTGTCTTCCTTAACTCTAATTTGAACATTGTAATCAATTACTCTTTTTACAGCTACTAAAATTTTCATTAAGCTCTCAATAAATTATTTTCTGAATCATACGGACTTTCATCAAGAACAGTAGCGTCATACATTTCACCTAAAATATCAACTTGTAATTTGTCGCCCACATTTGAACAGTCTGGTTTGACCATTGCCAACGCTATTGATTTATCTAATCTAAAACCAAATTCTCCACCAGTAGCTCTACCAACCACTTTTCCATCTTTAAAAATTGGATTATTTCCTAAAACATCAGCGTTTTTAGTATTATGAACTTCCAGAGTTACTAATTTGTTATCAAATCCTTTTTCTCTCCATTTATTTAGAGCTTCTAATCCAATAAAGTTACCTTTATTTGGGTGAACAAATCTATCCAGACCAGACTCATATGGAGAATATTCAATTGATAGCTCTGTACCAACTAATTTATAAGATTTTTCCACCCTTAAACTATTCATAGCTCTTATTCCAAAAGGTTTTATTCCTAAATCTTTACCAGCCTCCATTAATTTATCAAATATATGATTTTGATATTCAATTGGATGATGTAATTCCCAACCAAGCTCACCAACAAAGTTTACTCTCATCGCATTTACTGGAGCGTAACCTACGTTTACATTTTTGGCAGTAAGCCATTTAAAATTCTCATTAGAAAAATCATCTGTAGAAACTTTTTGCATTAATTGTCTTGCTTTAGGACCAGCAACAACCAAAACTCCTGTACTATTTGTTAAATCTTCAAATATAACAGTTCCATCATCAGGCATCCATTTTTGGATCCAATCGTGATCTAATCTTAAATTTGCTCCTGCAGAAACCAAATAATAACTATTTTCTGCCTCTTTCATTATTGTGAATTCTGAATGAACTCCACCTTTTGTATTTAATGCATGACATAAATTTATTCTTCCAATTTTTTTTGGAAGCTTATTTGCAACTAAATAGTCAAGAAATTCCTCAGCTTTTGGTCCTCTAACTCTACATTTAGCAAAAGCTGTCATATCTAGAAGACCAACATTTTGCTTAACGTTTTGACATTCCTTTTTTATTGCATCAAACCATTTTGATCTTCTAAATGACCAATCATCTTTTTGCTCCATTCCATCTGTTGCAAAAAAGTTTGGTCTCTCCCATCCAAATTTTTGTCCAAAAACTGCACCTAAATTTTTCATTCGCTCATAACAAGGAGCTGTTCTTAATGGTCTTGCTGCTGGCCTTTCTTCATCAGGATAGTGCACAATAAATACATGACTGTATGCTTCCTCATTTTTTGCTTTCAAATAAGATTTGGTTGCATAGTTTCCGTAACGTCTTGGTTCAACGCCTAACATGTCAATTGTAGGCTCACCATCAATGATCCACTCTGCTAATTGCCAACCTGCACCGCCCGCAGCTGTTATTCCAAAACTATGTCCTTCGTTAATCCAAAAATTTTTAAGACCCCAAGCAGGTCCAACAATTGGATTGCCATCAGGTGTATAACAGATTGCTCCGTTATAAACTTTTTTTACCCCAACTTCTCCAAATGCAGGAACTCTATGAATTGCTCCCTCAATATGTGGAGCCAATCTATCTAAGTCTTCTTGAAATAATTCATATTCAGAATTTTTTGATGGTCCTTCTACATAACAAGCTGGTGCACCATCTTCATAGGGACCTAAAATTAATCCCCCTGCTTCTTCTCTCATGTACCATCTACTATCACTATCTCTCAAGACACCCATTTCTGGTAATCCGTCTTTTTTTCTTTTTTGAATTTCAGGATGAGGTTCTGTAACAATATACTGATGTTCAACAGGTATAACTGGAATATCTAATCCTACCATTTCACCTGTCTGTCGTGCAAAATTTCCTGAACATGAAATTACATGTTCACACTCAATTGTTCCTTTATCTGTTTCTACAACCCATCCATCTTTTGTTTGTCTCATAGATAGAACTGTTGTGTTTCTATAAATTTCAGCTCCTCTATTTCTTGCACCTGTAGCTAAGGCTTGTGTTAAATCTGCTGGTTGAATATATCCATCCTCTGGATGTTGGATTGCACCAACTAAATCTTCTGTATGGCACAAGGGCCAAATTTCTTTAACTTGTTGCGGAGTTAAAAACTTTACATCAACACCAATAGTACGAGCAACACCTGCGTATTGATGGTATTCATCCATTCTATCTTTAGTGCTTGCTAAACGAATATTTGAAACAACACTAAAGCCAACATTTTTTCCTGTTTCCTCTTCCAATGTTTTGTATAGATTAACTGCATACTTATGAAGTTGCCCTACTGAATAACTCATATTAAATAAAGGTAATAAACCAGCAGCATGCCAAGTAGATCCTGAAGTTAATTCTTTTCTTTCAACTAAGACAACATCGGACCATCCCTTTTTTGCTAAATGATAAAGAGCGCTAACTCCTACAACTCCTCCACCAACTACTACAACTTTAGTTTTTGTTTTCATTCTGCAATTCCTACTAAATTTTTAATTATAACGAAACAAAAATGTATCTAAGAATAATCAAATTGAGCTTCCAAGGGGGATAGGGCTGGATACCATTGTAGTTAACCAACAGTCCTTTAAAATTCCGTCCAAGGTGTACTTTTCAACTTGCCAATTGAATTTATGATAAATCTTATTTTTATCAAGAATGATAACTTCAAATTGAGCCCATTTGTCACTGCTTCCGAGTTCAGTTATCGTATGGCTTAGGTGGTTAATCATCATGCCATAAGAATCACTTTTTATCATCATTTTAAAATTGCTTAATGGACCTGTTACTCTTTTATTGTTTGGGTGTGCAAAATTCCAAGTTTGCTCTATACCACCATCTTTAAAATCTGAGTCATTATTCTGAAGACCTATAAGTTGAATTTTAACAACTTCAGAGGGCAAAATATCTTTATTAGGCTTTAGTAAATCGGCTTTTGAAATTGAGGTAAAAATTAGTAAAATTACTATAATTTCAAATTTTGTTTGCAGTACTTTCAACATCTTTTAAAAATTTAATTCTTTTTTTATTCTCAACAAATGGTACAGCAAAGTATCGCCTATATATAACATCCGTGATGCCGCATATATTAAACACTCCTCTTCTTAATCTTTTTGTTGGCATATTAAGAAAAAAGGTTCTCACTGCAAATTGAGGTGATCCATATGTACAAAATACCACTGCTTTTTTTCCTTTTAAGTTTCCTATTGGATAACCATAATTTCCAAAAAGTTTTTTAAATTTAAATGCCCAAGGAGGTGCTAAAACTTTATCAATCCAACCTTCTACTATTGCAGGCATTCTAAAATTCCAAATCGGTGCAATAATAACTATTACATCTGAGTCATCTATTCTTTTTCTATGATTTAATACTTTTTCATCTGGTTTTTCACCTGAGAATACTGGATCAAATTTATCTTTATATAAATCAATTAAATCTACAGAGTGACCATTTTTCTCAACACATTTTATAAAAGTATCTCGAATTGCAGCATTGAAAGAATTTTCATCATAGTGTCCATAAACAATAAATATTTTTTTCATAAATTTTTTTAGTTATTATATATATAGGTACTATTCTGAAGTTTTGTACTTACTATTGTTAATAATAAATACAAAAAGAATTGGTAAAACTAAGGTTAATATCGTTACAACAATTAATAAAATTCCAAGTTCAGAATAATCTGCTGTATTTTGAATTTCGCCAGAAACTTTATCTTTAACCTCTCTAGTCACAGTAAATATTTCATTTAAATATTTAGTTCCTAATGCACTTGCAGATAAAGCAAGATTTGTAAAAGATGCGAAAACTGCAAAAAAAGTTGCTTTTAAGTGTGCTGGAGCATTTTTTGCTATCCAAGCTAGTAAAGGTATCATCGATACTTGACCAAGAGGAGACTCTAACGCGGTATTAATTAATGCAATAAACTTAGCATCAACCACTCCACCTGTTAACGAAGCTGTCCAATTATGAAAACCATAATACATTCCTACACTTGGTAAAAATAAAATTGCACCAGCAATACTTAAAACAACTATTATTTTAGCAATTGAATTTTTGGCCATAAATGGTCTTAACAAAACAATGCCAGCTAATGTTAAAATTGATGCAAGCAGAGATAGAACAGAAAAAAATTGCTCATTGAAACCTAGTTCATCAATTTCGAACCATGTTAAACCAGGACCTGGACCTGGCATGGCTCTAAATATAAATATTATTACAGCTGTACCTACAATTGTTAATCGTAATTCCTTGGGTAATTCCTTAATAAGTTTAAACATTAAAAACAAAATGATTATGACTGACCCTATAAACACAATTTCTTGTGCAAAAGGTACTTTGAACGAACCTACTGATAACGTAAAAATTACAAAAACTAAACTTCCACCTAAAATCCACCAATTAACTTTTGTTTTTTCGTCACCTCTTTCTTCTTTAAATTCTAAACCCTTAGATTGTAGGTTTTGTATTTTCTTCAGTCTTAAATAATTTGCTAAAATTACACCTAAAATTGAAACTAAAGGTATTACAAGAGCATAAATATAAATGGTTCCATATAAATTTATCTTATCAGCTTCCTCTAAGCTTTCCACGTCTCTAAATAAAACTACGTTAGCTAATGCAACAAGTACCGTCCCACCAATAATAGCAAACCTTCCAAGTGTCTGCATTGTCGTATGCATTATTTTTATTTGATCTTTAGTATATTCATTCCCAGTTTCATTAACTAAAGGAACAGCTTCGACCGTCATGGCATCTGCCACAACATCTTGAACAACATAACCAATAGGGGCTAAAATCACACTTATGACGAACCAAGTTTCTACTGAAAAAATTTGAGCCATATCTTCAGTGTGAATAATCAGCCCATACATAATTAATAAGCTTAGAGCTATTAACGATGCTCCAAAGTAAACCATGTAATTTTTTCTTTCCCAAATAAGATCAACTAAATGGCCTAATGGCATTTTCAAAGCCCATGGAATTCCTGCCCAAAAACCCAATCCTGCGAGAAAAGCAGCAGACAAATTTAAATAATCCTTAACAAAAAAAGTTCCAACTATTCCTGTTAATCCAGAAATCCCAGCAGCCATATAAACCATTAATGGAGGTAAATAAGTCCATTTAAACTGACGACCTAAATCCAAAAAAGTATTATCTAAAAATTTAATTATTTTATTCATTTAATCACTTAGAACTGGGAATGCTTGTCTTACTTTTAAAAAATATTTTTGATATTCCATTTTAGTACATTTGTTTTCAATATATTCCATTTTATTTTCTTCAACTAATTTTTTTGCCTTTTGATCTCGAATACCAAGTTGAAGCCATAAGACTTTCGCACCTATTTTTAGCGCATCTTCTGCAATACCATATACCTCGCTAGATGGTCTAAATACATCTACTATATCTATATTTTTATTAATATCTGTAACTTTAGCATAAACTTTTTCTCCTAATATTTTTTCTCCTTTTGCGCTTGGGTTTACCGGGTAAACTTTAAAA
>CACNVX010000004.1 GCA_902624045.1 uncultured Pelagibacteraceae bacterium | reverse complement strand
GATTAGGTATTGAAGATGGAACAGTTTTAAGAGAACCTCTAATTGAATATTGCTTAAAAGATGACAAGCTTGGTGATCCTCTAATTTCTGAAGAGCATATTTTAGCTTTTGAATGGGCATCAAAAACTGAAATAGATAAAGTTAAAAAATTAATTTTAAGAATTAATGATTTTATGATTGGAATGTTTAGAGGTGTTGGCATTAAACTTATCGATTTTAAGTTAGAATTCGGGAGAATTAAAATCGATGGAAAAAATGAAGTTATTTTAGCAGATGAAATTAGCCCAGACACTTGCAGATTATGGGACAGTATTACGGATAAAAAACTTGATAAAGACCGATTTAGAAAAGATCTAGGTGATCTAATACCCGCTTATACTGAAGTTGCTAAAAGACTAGGTATCCTTCATGAACAATCTAATGTTTCAGCGGTAAATGTAACTAAATTGTCATCTGTTCAAAGAAAGAAAAAATGAAAATTCCTGTAATTATAACTTTAAAAAAAGATGTTCTTGATCCACAGGGAAAAGTTATTCATCAAACTCTTGATGGAATGGGGTTTAAAGATGTTAATGAAGTAAGACAAGGTAAATATTTTGAAATAGACACAAAAGAAACTGATAGAGATAAGGCAAAAGCAAAAGTTGAAGAAATGTGTAAAAAACTTTTAGCAAATCTTGTAATTGAAAATTATAAAATTATTGATCCAAAGTAATTAATGAAATCATCAGTTATTACTTTTCCTGGTTCAAATTGCGATAGAGACATGGATGTGGCTCTTAAAAAATTTGGTTTTAAGAACAAAATGGTTTGGCACGCAGATACAGAATTACCAAAAAGTGATCTAGTTGTATTACCAGGTGGGTTCTCATATGGTGATTATTTAAGATGTGGAAGTATAGCTTCTAAATCAAAAATAATGCAGTCTGTAATTAATTTTGCAAATTCAGGTGGCATGGTTATGGGTATCTGTAATGGATTTCAAATATTGGTTGAAACTGGTTTGGTTCCAGGTGTTTTGCTTAGAAATAAATATTTAGAATTTATTTGTAAAAATGTTTTTGTAAAAATTAGCGATAAACGAAATAAATATTTTAAAAACGTTAACAACGAAGTTTTAGAATTTCATATTGCTCATAATGAAGGAAATTATTTTTGTACCAACGATCAATTGAAAGAAATTGAAGATAATAATCAAATAGCAATTAATTATTGTGATGAAAATGGGAAAATTGAGGATCAATTTAACCCTAATGGATCAATTAAAAATATTGCTGGCATATTTAACAGAGAAAAAAATGTTTTAGGAATGATGCCCCACCCTGAAAGAATGATTGATACTTCATTGTCTGGTGAAGATGGATCAATGTTTTTTAAAAACTTAATAAATAATTTAAAATGATTGTAAATGAACAAGTAGCAATTGATCACGGTTTAAAGAAAGACGAGTACGCTAAAATTTGTCAGCTATTAAAGAGAACTCCTAATATTACAGAACTAGGGATTTTTTCTGCAATGTGGAATGAACATTGTTCTTATAAATCATCAAGATTACATTTAAAAAAACTACCTACCAAAGGAAAGAAAGTCATTCAAGGTCCTGGAGAAAATGCTGGTGTTATCGATATTGAGGATAATGATGCAATAGTTTTTAAAATAGAAAGTCATAATCACCCTTCATTTATTGAACCTTATCAAGGAGCTGCAACTGGTGTTGGAGGAATAATGAGAGACGTATTTACAATGGGCGCAAGACCAATAGCTAACTTAAACTCAATACATTTTGGATCACCACAACATAAAAAAACAAAAAATTTATTAAGAGGTGTTGTCCATGGCATAGGTGGTTATGGAAATTGCATGGGTGTTCCTACAATAGCTGGCCAAACAAGTTTTGATAGTTCATATAATGGAAATATTTTGGTTAATGCTATGACATTAGGATTAGTCAAAAAAGATAAGATTTTCTACTCAAAAGCTGCAGGTTTAAACAAACCAGTTATATATGTTGGATCAAAAACTGGAAGAGATGGAATTCATGGAGCAAGTATGGCCTCAGCTAGTTTTGATGAAAAAATTGAGGAAAAAAAGCCAACAGTTCAAGTTGGAGACCCTTTTACTGAAAAACTTTTACTTGAAGCTTGTTTAGAGTTAATGGCTGGCGACTCCATTATAGCCATTCAAGATATGGGTGCTGCTGGATTAACCTCTTCAAGTATTGAAATGGCTTCAAAAGGCAACCTTGGAATTGAAATTAATTTAAACAAAGTACCTTGTAGAGAAACTAAAATGACTCCTTATGAAATTATGCTCTCTGAGAGCCAAGAAAGAATGTTGATTGTTTTAGAAAACGGCAAAGAAGAACAAGCAAAAAAAATATTTGATAAATGGAACTTGGATTTTGCAGTGATTGGAAAAACTACTAAATCTAAAAAAATAGAACTTTATTTTGATGAAGAAAAAGTTGCAGATATTCCAGTTAATACTTTGGTTGAAAATTCTCCTATGTACGATCGAGAATGGAAAAAAGCAAAACTTCCTAAAAAAAATAAGATTAAAAAAGAAGATATTAAACATTTAAAAATTATCGATGTATTAAAAAAAATTTTAGCAAATCCAAATGTATGTAGTAAAGAATGGATTTGGCAACAATACGATCATACTGTTATGGGAGATACAATACAAAAGCCAGGTGGAGATGCAGGGGTTGTAAGAGTTCATGGAACGGATAAAGCTGTTGCTGCTTCTGTAGATTCTTCAGCGGTATATTGCTGGGCTCACCCTTTAACTGGTGGAAAGCAAGTAGTTTGTGAAAGTTTTAGAAATCTTATATCTGTTGGAGCAAAACCCATTGCTATCACGAATTGTTTAAACTTTGGCAGTCCTGAAAATGGAGAAAACATGGGAGAGTTTGTTGAATGTGTTCAGGGAATTGGTGAAGCAAGTGAATATTTAAAGTTCCCAGTGGTTTCTGGAAATGTATCTTTCTATAACCAAACAAAAGACCAAGGTATAAAACCTACACCTGCAATAGGTGGAGTTGGATTGATCAAAGATTATAAGAATATGATCACTATGGATTTTAAAGAAGTTGAAAATTTAGTTTTAGTAATTGGCAAAACTGAAGGACATATTGATCAAAGTTTATTTGCAAGAAATATTTTAGATGAAAAAAATGGCCCACCACCTGAAATTAACCTTTTTAATGAAAAAAATAACGGGGAAACATTGCTTAAATTAATTGATAATAATTTAATAAAAAGCGCACATGATGTTTCCTTAGGTGGCATAATTACAGCAGTAGCGAAAATGTGTATTAAAGGAAAAAAGGGAATAAATATTAAAAAACCAAAATATTTAATTAACGAAATAGAATACTTGTTTGCTGAAGATCAAGGTAGATATATTATAGAAATAAACAAAAAAGATTTTAAAAAAGTAACTGATATATTGCATAAAAATGCAGTCCATTTCGATGATCTTGGTACAATTAATGAAAATGAACTATATATTAATGATAAGACAAAAGTTACAATTGACGAATTATCAACTTCTAATAAAAGTTGGCTTACAAACTATATGAGTAAATAATGGCGATGGATTTAAAAGAAATTGAGAATTTTATAAAAGAGGCAATGCCAGATGCAATTGTTGAAATACAAGATTTGGCAGGTGATGGAAATCATTATTCAGCTACCGTTACCTCGTCTCAATTTTCTGGAAAAAGCAAAATTGAGCAACATAAAATGGTTTACAACTCATTAAAAGGTAGAATGGGTAATGAACTTCATGCATTAGCAATTAAAACAAAGGAGAGTTAAATGGATCAACAAACAAATGATTTAATTAAAAATGAAATTGAAAACAACGAAGTATGTTTGTTTATGAAAGGTACACCTGACGCTCCACAATGTGGATTTTCAATGGCTACTTCAAATATATTAAAAGTTCTTGAAGTAAATTTCAAAGGTGTAAATGTTTTAGAAAATCAAAATTTAAGAGAAGGTATTAAAGTTTTTAGTGACTGGCCAACAATACCTCAACTTTATGTTAAAAATGAATTCGTAGGTGGATGTGATATAGTTAAAGAAATGTACGAAAGTGGTGAGTTAGCAAAACTTTTGGAGAGTAAAAATATAAACTTTAAATCTAAAAGCTAATTATCTAGAATAATATTCAATTACTAAGTTCGGTTCCATAACAATTGGATATGGGACTTCTTCAAACTTTGGAACTCTAACAAATTTTAGTTTTTTGTTTTTTTCATCCATTTGAATATACTCTGGTGTCTCTCTCTCTTTATTTGCAAGTGCAATATCAATGATTGCTAATTGCTTAGATTTATCTCGTATCTCAATTGAATCTTCTTCTCTTACTAAATAACTTCCAATGTTAACTTTTTTACCATTTACTTTAACATGACCGTGATTGATTAATTGTCTTGCTGAAAAAATTGTTGTTGCAAATTTTGCTCTATAGATTATTGCATCTAATCTTCTTTCTAAAAGACCGATAAGATTTTCACCTGTATCACCTTTTAGCATTACAGCTTTTTTATAAATATTTCTAAATTGTCTTTCGTTGATGTTACCATAATAAGCTTTTAACTTTTGTTTAGCCTGCAATTGAATGCCGTAGTCAGAAGGTTTTGAAGTTTTTGTTTGACCATGTTGGCCTGGTCCGTAAGCTCTGGTATTAAAAGGGCTTTTGGGTCTACCCCAAAGGTTAACTTTTAGTCGCCTATCAACTTTGTGTTTAGAGTTTAATCTTTTTGTCATTTAGTAATGGGCTTTATAAACTTACTCTTAATTTTGTCAATCAACGTTTTTTACCTAAACTAGCAAATACACCTGATAAAATACGTGTTTCTTTCGTGGATAATTCCATTCTATAAAAAATATTTCTTAAGTTTTCAAGCATTATCGGCTTCTTCTCTCTTGACTTAAAAAAATTAATATCTTCAAGATTTTTGATACACAAATTTGCCATAGCCACTATATCTTTTTTAGATGCTGATTTAACTTTATTTGATTTTTTAAAAGATGATGCTTTTGAACTAATTATTTTTGCTACGTGTTGTGCAATTATTATCAAGCTGTGAGATAAATTTAATGATTTAAAATTAAAGTTTGTAGGAATTTGGAGAGTGTAATTTGCATAGCTTATTTCGTTATTTGATAAACCAGATGCCTCTGACCCAAATAAGAACGCTACCTTTTTTTTATAATTAATTTTTTTTAAATCCTCTAATTGAATATGTTTAACATTTTTATTTCTAAATCGTGCAGATGTTGCAATTACTATATCAATATTTTTTAAAGATTTCTCTAAATTTTGAAAATTTTTTGCTTTATTAATTATATTTTTTGCACCCACAGAAGTTGCAAGAATTTTATCATTTGGAAATATTGGTTTAGAATCAATAACAATAAGTTTATTAAAATTAAAATTTTTCATTCCCCTTGCGCACGCTCCAATATTTTCTGAAAGTTGTGGTTTATGTAAAATGAATGAAATATTATTAAAAGACATTAATCTATGCCATGATTTCTGTTATAATTAGAAATAGCTGATGGCTTAATATGTTGTAAATATTTGGGATCTACTTTCCAAATAGAAACTTTTAATGGATAACATTTTGCAACGTCAGAAGAATGTTCAGATCCACAATCACCTCCTGGACACGCAGAAAGAGCGCCTAATAAATCTGTTTCTGCAAAAAACTCTAAATAATCACCAGGTCTAACAGGACTTGCTTTCATGAAATATTGTTTAGTATCGTTAGTAAATCCAGTTAACATAAAAACATTTAATACATCATGAACTATTTTTTCTGCATCATCTAATTTAACATTTTTTTCTTTAACTAAAGCTCTTGTTAAATTTGAATGACAACAAAAGTGATAATCATTATTTGAAAGTAATTTTGAAGTATAAGGATCGCACCTTGTGCCAATTACATCATGAACTGATCCTCCATCTTTATCATAATCATACCAATCCAAAGTATCCCAAGTTATCGTTGCTAAAGATCTAAGATATGGAAAACTACTAAACATTTTGTCTCCTACAGATAAATGTGTTCCGTACAAAGCTCTTGTTTTTCCTGAATAAAATTTTTCCTCTAAATTATTTAAATTGAATAAATTTAAATCTCCTACTTGTGGGCCATCTATACTTTCGATTCTGAAAAACTCGCCAAATTTAACCTCAAATGTTTTTGCGTCTCTAGGAGGAATAACAACCTCATCTTTTTTAACCAAGTAGTCTCTAGCAGAGTGTAAAATATTCAAATTCTTATCTTCAATATTGTTGTTAGGATAACAAACAACAGGTTTTGATCCGATTCTGCTATCAATATCCGATGGTTTTTCTGAAAATTTTTTAATTTTCATTCTTACAAACTTCCAGGAGCTTTATCCTTAAATAACTTATAATCTAGACTATCCACTAAAGCTTTGAAAGATGCATCAATGATATTTGGTGATACACCAATAGTAAACCAGTTAATACCCTTTGAATCTGTGCTCTCAATACTTACTCTTGTTATAGCTTCTGTACCGGTGTTTAAAATACGAACTTTATAATCAACAAGTCTTAAATCTTTTAAATATTCGGAATATTTAGCAAGCTTATTAACATTTTTTCTAATTGCATTGTCTAAAGCATTCACAGGTCCATTTCCTTCTCCTTCGCACAAAATTTTATCTCCATCCACTTCTAATTGAGCTTTTGCGTATGAAACAATTTCTTTTGCTTTATTTTTCTTTACTGAAACATCATACTCATTAATTGAAATATATCTTGGTATTTCACCCATTAATCTTCGCGCTAATAACTCAAAAGATGCATCGGCACCATCATAACTATAACCAATAAATTCTCGATCTTTTACTTCTTCTAAAAGTTTTTTTATTTTTGGATTACTTTTCTCAACTTTAATTCCTATTGAATTTAATCTAGACATAATATTTGATTGTCCTGCTTGATCTGAAACAACTATATTTCTAGAGTTTCCAACTTCCTCTGGATTTATATGCTCATAAGTTTTTGGATCTTTTTGAACAGCAGAAACATGCATTCCACCTTTGTGAGAAAATGCCGAGGCTCCAACATAAGGTAAGTGCTTGTTAGGTTTTCTATTTAATATTTCATCTAATAATCTTGAACATTGAGTTAAATTTTTCAGTTTTTCTTTTTTTATATTAATTTCATAATTTTCATAAAAATCTTTTTTTAAAAAAAATGTTGGTATTAATGAAACTAAATTTGCATTACCACATCTTTCACCCAAACCATTTAAAGTACCCTGTACTTGTCTAACACCTGCTTGTACTGCAACTAAACTATTCGCTACAGCATTTTCAGTGTCATTATGGGCATGTATACCTAAATTTTTCCCCGGAATATACTTAGTTACTTCTAAAATAATTTTAGATACCTCGTGGGGTAGTGTTCCACCATTTGTATCACACAATACTATCCATCTTGCTCCATTATCATATGCTGCTTTAACACAAGAAATAGCATATTCAGGATTAGCTTTATATCCGTCAAAAAAATGTTCTGCATCAAACATAAATTCTTTACCAGATTTTACGATATGTTTTGCACTTTCAGTTATATTTAGGAGATTTTGTTCGTTGGTTATTCCAAGTGCTACTTCAACTTGAAAATCCCAGGATTTACCAAATAAACATACAGATGAACTTTTTGAATTAATTAAAGATGATAACATTGGATCATTTTCTGCACTATGTTCAGATTTTTTAGTCATACCGAATGCAGTTAATTTAGCTGATTTAAATTTATGATCTTTATTGAAAAATTCAGTATCTGTCGGGTTTGCACCGGGCCATCCTCCTTCAATATAATCAACACCTAAATTATCAAGTGATGCTGATATTTTTTCTTTATCATCTAGTGAAAAATCTACTCCTTGAGTTTGAGCCCCATCTCTTAATGTTGTATCAAATATATATAATCTATCTTTGCTCATTTAAATTTCCAGGTCGTTTTATCATCTTTATCCTCTATTAAAACACCTTTGTCTAAAAGCTCATCTCTAATTTTATCAGCTTCCTCATAATTTTTATTATATCTGGCTTTATTTCTTTCGTTAATTTTATTTAAAATTTCACTTTCAGAAATTAATACTTTTCTTTTCTTGAATTTAAGCCACTCTTCTTTTGTCTCATTTAATAATCCAACAAAATAACATGCTGAAATAAATAACTTTCTATCTTCATCTGAACCCTTTTGTGCTTTCTCGTACAATTTATGCAAATTAGCAATATAACCAGGTGTATTTATATCATCATAAAGTGGCTTAAGAAATTCATCAGGAATTTTCGTTTTTTCTTTGATATTAGAATACATATTGTACCATTTACTAATTGTATTTTCACACTCCTCTAAAAGCTTGTCATTCCAATCTAAAGGCTGTTTATAGTGGGCACTCATTAACGCCAATCTTAAAACTTGGCCACTGATTTTACCTCTAAAATCTTTTATTTTTAGAATATTCCCCTGAGACTTTGCCATTTTTTCATTAGACAAAGTTATGAAAGCATTATGTAACCAATAATTTGCAAAAACTTCATTATCGTTAGCACACCTTGATTGAGCTATTTCATTTTCATGATGAGGAAATAATAAATCAATACCACCTCCATGGACATCAAATTCTTTTCCTAAATATTTTTTTGACATAGCAGAACATTCCAAATGCCATCCAGGTCTTCCTTTGCCCCAAGGTGAGTTCCAGAATGGTTCATCTTGATTTGATGGTTTCCACAAAACAAAGTCTTCTGAATTTTTTTTATTATCACTAATTTCAATTCGAGAACCTGCAATTAGCTCATCCAAATTTTTATTTGATAATTTTCCATAATCTTTAAATTTTTTAACTTCAAAGTAAACGTGTCTATTATTTTCATAAGCAAATTTTTTTTTAATTAATTCTGTAATCATCTCAATCATTTCAGGAATATGATCTGTAGCTTTTGGTTGGTGGGTAGGTGTATCGCAATTTAAATAAGTACAATCCTCACTAAAACTATCTGAAATTTTTTTTGTTAAATCTCCAATAGAAATTTTATTATCTTTTGAAGATTTTATTATTTTATCGTCGATATCAGTTATATTTCTTACATAAGTTACTTTTGAATACTTATTTTTAAAAATCTTAAATAAAATATCAAAAACTATTAGTGGTCTTGCATTACCAATGTGTGGATCATCGTAAACAGTTGGACCACAAACATACATTCTAACATTATCCTTAATTTGGGGTATAAACTTCTCTTTCTTGTTAGTAAGATTATTAGTTAAAAAAATATCAATACTCATAGTTTTAGAAATATACTTAAAACATAGATTTGTGAATCTATTTGATTAATTTGGAATTTTACACACTGGAATTGGCTCCATTTTGTGCAAATTTGCGTTACGAATTGAATTATATTTTTCTCTATTTACTGAATTTTCATTATTCATAGCTTCTTCAAGTTCTTTATAGGTTAAACCTAACTGACCTTCATCTGTTCTACCATCATCCCATAATCCATCTGTTGGTGCTGCATTTATAATTTCTTCTAAAATACCAAGTTCTTTTCCGAGTTCCCACACTTCAGTTTTATTACAGTCAGCAATTGGAGAAATATCTACCCCGCCATCTCCATATTTAGTATAAAATCCAACCCCAAAATCTTCTACTTTGTTACCAGTTCCAACTACAATTCCTTTGTTTGCTGCTGCTACTTGATAAAGTGTAGTCATTCTTAATCTGGCTCTTGAATTTGCCATACCATGTTCATTTGAAAAATTATTTAAAGTTCCCTCAAAAGATTTAAATAACCCATCTAATTCAATTGTGTGACCTTCAACATTTTTATAATTTTTTTTTAACCATTCTTGATGAGCTAAGCTCAAATCATGCTGAGCACTTTTTTGTTTAATTGGCATAGATAAAACAATAGTTCTTAAACCAGTCATTGCGCTTAATGTACTAGATACAGACGAGTCAATTCCTCCAGAAATACC
This sequence comes from uncultured Pelagibacteraceae bacterium, assembly GCA_902624045.1. Classification (GTDB taxonomy): domain Bacteria; phylum Pseudomonadota; class Alphaproteobacteria; order Pelagibacterales; family Pelagibacteraceae; genus Pelagibacter. The sequence goes on along the minus strand of CACNVX010000004.1, from coordinate 54,910 downwards.
GATTACTAAGGACTCGGCTTTATTAGACATTTGTTCAACATAATCTTTTATCCAATTAGATATAAATTTAGATTTTTCTGCAGGATTCATAATATTTATTTATCAATATAATTTTTTAAAACAACAGCTTAAGATGCCGCCTGAATAGCATTTTTGGAATAGCTGGTATTTTTTTTTATTTCATCAGAAATTAAAAAAGCAAGCTCCAAAGCCTGGTCAGCGTTAAGTCTTGGATCACAGTGCGTATGATATCTGCTTGATAAATCTTGATCTTGTATATTTTTTGCACCGCCAGTGCATTCAGTTACATTTTGTCCTGTCATTTCAATATGTAAACCTCCAGCATAAGATCCTTCGCTTTGATGGACTGTAAAAACATCTTTAACTTCTTTCAATACATTGTTGAAACGCCTTGTCTTAAAACCTGTTGTGGACTGAATTGTATTCCCATGCATAGGATCACAGGACCAAATAACATTTACTCCTTCTTTTTTAATACCTCTAATTAGTTTTGGTAAGTACTTTTCAACACTATCATGACCAAATCTTGAAATTAAAGTTATTTTTCCTTTTTCATTATTTGGATTTATTAAATTACAAATCTTAACTATCTCTTCTGATTTACTCGTGGGTCCACATTTTATTCCAATTGGATTTTCAATTCCACGACAATATTCTACATGACCACCATCAAGCTGTCTCGTTCTGTCACCTATCCAAACAAAATGAGCTGAGGTTGCGTGATGTTCGCCTGTTGTGGAGTCTATTCTAGTCATACTTTCTTCAAAAGGAAGGTGTAATGCTTCATGGGAAGTCCAAAAATTTACAGTCTTTAACCTTCTATTAAATTCTGAATTAATTCCACAAGCGTCCATAAATGATAAAGCATCTGCTATCTTATCTTCTAATTCTTTAAATTTTTTAGCTTGAGGACTTTTTTTGATATAACCTAAATTCCATAAGTGAACTTTCTTTAAATCTGCAAAACCACCATGTGAAAAAGCTCTTAAAAGATTTAATGTTGATGCCGACTGAGAATACGCTCTAAACAATCTTTTTGGGTCATGTTTTCTCGCTTTCTCAGTAAACTCAATACCATTAACATTGTCACCAAGGTAACTAGGATATTCTAGATCTCCTTGTTTTTCTGTAGGCGCACTTCTTGGTTTTGCGAATTGACCTGCTATCCTTCCAAGTTTAATTACTGGCAGTGATGCTGAATAAGTTAAAACTAATGACATCTGAAGAATTACTTTAAAATAATCTCTAATATTATCTGGATTAAATTCTGCAAAACTTTCAGCACAATCACCTCCTTGAAGCAAGAATGCCTTACCGTCTACTACATCAGCTAGTTGTTTTTTTAAATGTCTTGTTTCCTCAGCAAAAACAAGTGGAGGAAAAGTTTTTATTTTATTTAAAACTTGATCTAATTCTTTTTTATCCTGATACTCAGGAATGTGCTTTACAGGATAATTTCTCCAACTATTTATTTTCCATTTTTTCATATTCAACCCGGGATTGTTTTAACAGAGTTTTTATTTTATTCAACAGTAACAGATTTTGCCAAATTTCTTGGCTTATCAATGTCATAACCTTTTTTAAGAGCTGAATAATATGCAAGTTTTTGAAGAGGGATTGTTAACAAAAACGGAAGTAGATCATCATTTGTATTCTCAACTTCTATTGTCTCCCAAATATTTTCTGAGATAACTTCACCCTTACTTTTGCTAGTTATTAATAATACTTTTGCACCTCTTGCTATCACTTCCTGCATATTCGAAATTGTTTTTTTATAATATTTGTCTCTTGGAGCTAATACTACAACTGGCATTCCTTCTTCAATTAAAGCTAATGGTCCATGTTTCATTTCTCCAGCAGGATATCCTTCTGCATGTATATAGGAAAGTTCTTTAAGCTTGAGAGCGCCCTCTAGCGCTATAGGGTACGAATAACCTCTACCTAAAAACATTGAGCCTTTAGCTTCATTAAAGGTATTAGATATGGCCTGAATATCGTTATCATAAAGCAATGTTTTTTCAATTAAACCAGGTAAAGCTTTTAGCTCTTTTATTTTTTCTTGATATTTATTTTTTTCAATTTCATTTCTTAATGACCCTATTTTTAAAGCTAACATATATAAAACAAGTATTTGGCCTAAAAATGCTTTTGTTGATGCAACTCCAATTTCAGGACCACAGTGAATGGGTAAAACAAAATTTGAGTCTCTTGCTATTGAGCTTTCAATTACATTAACAACAGCGCATGTTTTCATAGAATTTTTATTGCAAATATCTAAGGCAGCGTATGTATCTGCAGTTTCACCAGATTGTGAAACAAAAACATATAAAGAGTCTTTTTTGAACCTATTTTTTCTATATCTAAATTCTGATGCAATATCTATGTTAATATCTAAATTTGTGAGTTCCTCAAACCAATATTTAGCCATTAAACATGAGTGGTAAGCAGTACCACAGCCAATTAAAGTTATTGAGTTAATATCTTTAATTTTCCATGGAAAGTTAAAAATATTTATCTCTTTGTTCACGCTATCAATATATTCTTTTATTCCAGTTTTAATTGTTGTTGGTTGTTCTTCAATTTCTTTCGCCATAAAATGTTTAAAATCACCTTTGTCATAGCTTGCTTCATCTGATGACAATTCTAGTATTTTTTTATTAACTTTTTTTCCATTTTCATTGAAAAAAATAACCTGATCTTTTTTTACAATACAAAATTCACCATCATCAAGATATGTAATCTTATTAGTCATAGATTTTAAAGCATAGGAGTCTGAACCAAGATAATTCTCATTTGGCCCATAACCAACAGCCAAAGGTGATCCTCTTCTAGCACCAACAATTAGATCTGGCATATCTTTAAAAACAATTCCAAGAGCAAAACTACCATGAAGTTGGTTCAATGTTTTTGTAATAGCCTCTTCTAATTTAGATGTTTTCAAGTGTTCAGTAATTAAGTGAACAATTACCTCCGTATCAGTCTGAGATTTAAAGTTATGACCTTTGTTAATTAAATGATTTTTTAATATTGTAGAATTTTCAATAATTCCATTATGAACCACTGAAACATTACTAGAAGAATGTGGATGAGCGTTTAAACTATTTGGAACGCCATGAGTTGCCCATCTTACGTGTCCTATACCAATGTTTCCTCTTAAATTTTTTAAATCAAAATTATTTTCTAAATTATCAACTCTGCCCTCAGACTTTACTTCATTTATTTCACCATCTGAAAGTGTTGCTATACCAGCTGAGTCATAACCTCTATATTCTAATTTTTTTAAAGAATTAATAATATTTGCAGATACTGGTTTATTACTAGAGATGCCTATTATTCCACACATATTTTATTTTTGTTTTTTTTTGTAATTTTTAATTTCAATTTGTAAAGCTCTTGTTAATGCTAAAGATTTTTTATTAACATTTTTTGTGATTACAGAACCTGCACCAATAATACTATCTTTATTAATTGTAACAGGAGCAATTAAAGATGAATTAGATCCAATAAATACATTATCTTTAATTTTAGTTTTATTCTTTTTTATACCATCATAATTACATGTAATTGTTCCTGCCCCTATATTGGTAGATTTTCCAACATCACTATCCCCAATATAAGATAAGTGGTTTGCTTTAGCATTTTTTCCAATGATACTTTTTTTTATTTCAACAAAATTACCAATTCTAGATCCTTCTTTTAAAACTGTACCAGGTCTTATTCTCGCATATGGTCCTATCTCAACTTTATTTTCAATCTTACAAGACTCCAAATGTGAAAATGATTTAATAATTACATTATTTCCTATTTTAACTTTAGAACCAATAATAACATGGGGTTCTATAGTAACATTTTTACCAATCTTGGTATCTTTTGAAAAAAAAATAGTTTCTGGGCCAATCAATGTTACTCCCGATTTTATAAATTTGTCTCTTAATTTTTTTTGAATTAAATCTTTCATTTGGAAATTCTTTACATTAAGTATATATCTTAATTAATTCACAATTTATTTCTTTAAAATACTTTAAAATGAAACAAAAATTTACAGTTATATTCGATTTAGATGGTACTTTGGTTGATACAGCTCCTGATTTAATGCTTGCTCATAACCACGTGATGAAAAAGTTTGGCTACCCAACAAAATCACTAAGTGAATTAAAAAACACTGTTGGTCAAGGCGCAGGAGCTATGATAGGGAGGTCTATTTGGAGCCAGGCAAAAAAAGAATTAACCTCCATTAATGAAAAAGTTAAAAATGAAATGACAGATGAATTTATTTCATTTTATGGAAAAAATATTTTAAATGAAAGTACTCTTATCATAGGAGTTATAGAATTTTTAGATTGGTGTAAAAAAGAAAATATATCAATGGCTGTATGCACTAATAAAACTGAACATCTGGCTATAGACCTTTTAAAAAAAATTGGTATTTATAATTATTTTGATTACGTTGCAGGCTATAATACATTTGAATATTGCAAGCCTGACCCAAGACACATAACAACAATTATAGAAATTATAGATGGTGACAAAAGTAAATCGATTATGATTGGTGACAGTGAGTCAGATGCAAATGCAGCTAAAGCTGCCGAAATACCAATGATTTTATTAGAGGATGGTTACACTGAAAAAAAAATTGATGAAATTTATCATAATCACTTGATAAAAGACTTTGTGGGTATTGAAAAAATTATATCTAAATATCTTTAATATTGATTAATTTATTTTAACTATTAAAACAAAATCACAAACAGGAGTTATTTTGTTATTACATACAGTAAAAGTATATCCGTCAAAAGTTAATCTTCCTAAGAAGAAACAGTTAGCATGGAAAATTGCAGAAATAGCAAGCGATAATGCTAAATTAAATAAAGATGCAATTGAAATGGTTGTTAATAGAATTATTGATAATGCCTCAGTAGCAATTGCATCATTAAACAGAAAATCAGTAATTTCATCAAGAGAAATGGCTCTTAAACACCCTAGAAAAAATGGAGCCAATCTTTTTGGAATAAATTCTAAATTAAAATTTGATTGTGAATGGGCCGCATGGTCTAACGGTACAGCAGTTAGAGAATTAGATTTTCATGACACTTTTTTAGCTGCAGACTACAGTCATCCTGGAGATAATATACCTGCATTAATTAGTGTAGCACAACAAAGTAAAAAAAGTGGTTTAGATCTTTTAAGAGGAATTATTACTGCTTATGAGGTTCAGGTAAATTTAGTTAAAGGAATATGTCTACATAAACATAAAATTGATCATATTGCTCATCTTGGGCCAAGTGTAGCTGCAGGTTTAGGATCAATGTTAAAATTAAGTACAGAAACAATTTATCAAGCAATACAACAAGCTCTGCACACAACTATATCAACTAGGCAATCTAGAAAAGGAGAAATATCCAGCTGGAAAGCTTATGCGCCAGCCCATGCTGCAAAACTTGCTATAGAAGCAGTTGATAGAGTTATGAGAGGCGAAGGTGCTCCAAGTCCAATTTATGAAGGTGAAGATAGTGTAATTGCAAGAATTCTTGATGGCAAGAAAGCAAAATATAAAATACCTTTACCAAAAAAAGGAGAGAGTAAAAAAGCTATTCTAGAAACATATACAAAGGAATATTCTGCTGAGTATCAATCTCAAGCACTAATTGATCTTGCTAAAAAACTCAGAATTAAAATACCTAACTTTAATCAAATTAAAAAAATTGATATTTTTACAAGTCATCATACACATTTTGTCATCGGCACAGGAGCTAATGATCCTCAAAAAATGGACCCTAATGCAAGTAGGGAAACTTTGGATCACTCAATAATGTACATATTTGCTGTTGCTTTGGAAGATGGAAATTGGCACCATATTAAATCTTATACAAAATCAAGAGCAAATAAAAAAAGTACAATTAAAATTTGGAGATCAATTAAAACGCATGAAGATAAGAAATGGACCAAAAAATATCATAATCCAAATCCAAAAAAAAAATCATTTGGTGCTAAGGTTGTAGTAACATTAGCTAACGGAAAAAAAATAGCTGAAAGTTTAGATAGAGCTGATGCACACCCAAATGGGGCAAGACCTTTCAAAAGGCAAAATTATATAAATAAATTTTTAACGTTAACAAAAGATATATTGAGTAAAAAAGAAAGTGATCGTTTTTTAAAAATTGTTCAAAATCTAAAAAATTTGAAATCTGGACAACTTAATAAATTGAATATCGAAGTTAGAAAAAGTAAATTAAAACGTAATTTAAGAAATGGAATTTTTTAATGCATTTTGTAAAAAAAGAACCTACTCAGAAAAGAATAGATTTTAATCAAAAATTAAAGTCAAATAAAATATTAAGAGTTCCTGGAGCATATAATCCGCTTACAGCAAAATTAATTGAAGAAATTGGTTATGATGCTGTATATGTTTCGGGAGGTGTTATGGCAAATGACCTTGGATTTCCTGACATTGGTTTAACTACATTACAAGATGTTAGTACAAGATCCTATTTAATTTCCAGAGTAACAAATTTGCCAACAATTGTAGATATAGATACAGGATTTAAATCTTGTAAAGAAACCATAGAAACATTTGAGGAATTTGGAGTTACAGGAGTTCACTTAGAAGATCAAATTGAAAGAAAAAGATGCGGGCATCTTGAAAATAAAGAACTTATCACAACAGAAGCTATGGTAAAAAAAATAAAAGAATGTGTGAGTTCTAAAAAAGATAAAAATTTTAAAATTATTGCTCGTTCAGATGCTAAAAGTGTTGAGGGAATTGATAAAATGATTGAAAGATGCAAGGCCTATATTGATGCTGGAGCAGAAATAATTTTTCCAGAAGCTTTAAGTGACGAAAAAGATTTTGAAAAAGTTAGAAAAGAATTATCTTGTTATCTATTGGCAAATATGACTGAATTTGGAAAATCAAAATTATTCAATTATAAAGAGCTAGAAAATTTAGGATATAACATTGTTATTTATCCTGTAACTACACAAAGATTAGCAATGAAGAATGTAGAAGATGGGTTAAGGGACATTTATGCAAATGGACATCAGAATAATATAATAGATAAAATGCAAACTAGAAAAAGACTATATGAGTTAGTAGATTATGAGAAATATAGTGAACTTGATGAAAGAATTTATAATTTTAGCTCTGAAGGACATGAGTAATGACTGAAGAAATTAAAAAGGGTTTGCTTGGAATTGTTGTTGACGAAACTGAAGTTTCTAAAGTGATGCCTGAAATTAATTCTCTTACATATAGAGGTTATGCTGCACAAGATTTATGCGAATATTGCAGATTTGAAGAAGTTGCTTATTTAATTTTAAATAAAGATCTTCCAAATTCTATAGAGTTAAGACAATTTGAAAGAGAGGAAAAAAATAACAGAGATCTATCAAGTGACCTATATTCTGCCATAAAAAGAATGCCAAAAAAGTCTCATCCTATGGATGTTGCAAGAACAGCAGTAAGTATTATGGGCCTTGAAGATAAAGAAACAGGAGATTCTTCTCCTCAGGCAAATATGAGAAAATCTATACGTATATTAGCAAAAACTCCAACAGCACTTGCTGCATTTTATAGGATTAGAAAAGGAAAAAAACTAATTAAACCAAAAAAAAATTTAAATATTGCAGAAAATTTTTTTTATATGTGTTTTGGAAAAGTTCCACAGAAAGAAATAGTAAAAGCTTTTGATGTTTCTCTTATTTTATACGCAGAGCATAGCTTTAATGTTTCAACTTTTACAGCAAGAACAATAACTAGTAGTTTGTCTGATATACATGGTGCAATAACAGGAGCAATTGCTAGTTTGAAAGGTCCACTGCATGGTGGGGCCAATGAGGAAGTAATGCATATGATGAATAAAATAAAAAAACCTTCAAATGCACTTAAATGGATTAATAATGCTTTAAAAAATAAAGAGGTAGTTATGGGTTTTGGGCACAGGGTATATAAATCGGGTGACTCCAGAGTTCCTACTATGAGAAAGTATTTTTCTAAAGTAGCAAAAATTAAAAAGGATAAAAAATTTGAAAAAATCTACGATATTGTAGAAAAAGTGATGATTAAGAAAAAAAATATTTATCCAAATGTTGATTATCCTACTGGTCCTACTTATCATTTAATGGGTTTTGACACTGATTTTTTTACACCAATTTTTGTAATATCAAGAATTACTGGATGGTCAGCTCATATAATGGAACAACATGCAGCTAATAAGCTAATTAGACCTTTGGCAAGCTACAAAGGCAATAAGCATAGAAAAGTTTTACAATTAAATCAAAGATAGCTTATAACTTTAGCAGGGTCTGGTCTTCTTCTTTCATTTGGCTCTTCTAATTTATGACCTATATAAATAAATCCAGATATTTTATCTATTTTTTTTCGTCCTCCCAAATATTCTAACATTTTTTCATTATAAGCGTACCATTCTGTTAACCATTGAGCAGCATAACCAAGAGATTGTGCGCACGATAAAAGATTCATACATACTGCTCCTGAAGAAAGACTCATTTCCCATACTGGAATTTTTGGATGATCGACTGGTGTTGATAAAACAGCTAAAACTACAGAGGCTCTTTGTAATCTTTTTGACTCTGTTTCTAATTGAATATCATTTGCATTAGAGTTTTCTTTTTTGAATTCACTTAAGATTATGTCTTTATCAATTAATTTTAACTTTTCTCCAGATATTACTTTTATTTTCCAAGGATTAAGAGCTCCATGATCCGGAACTCTAATTCCGGCTGCTAAAATCTGTTCTAAGTGATTATCTGGTATTTTTTCAGAAGACATTTTTCTTGCAAGAACAGATCTTCTTTTACTGTAAAATTCACTCATTTTATTATTATATTCAATTAATAATAACTAGTCTAAATCTAAGTCGCCACAGGTAACTTTAGTAAACACACATGTTGAATAGTGGTGAGTAGTCTTGACATCCTTAACAACATCTAAAGCTTTGCCTTCAACTATTCCTGTTACAGTATTGCAGCCCGAAAAACAAAGAAAAAAAATATTATGTAATATTTTTTAGCATTAGCCTAACTAAAAGCTTCTGCCCAAGTTCCTTGAGTTGAAGCTTTAGAATATTCAGTTGCTCGACCTTCAAAAAAGTTCATATGCTCAACTGCATTAAGCATAGTATCTAACCATGTTAATGGATTTTTTTGAACATCATAAATTGGTTCTAATCCTAACTGATCAAGCCTTCTATTTGCAATGAATCTAATATAATCTTTAACTTCTTGTCCAGTTAATCCTTCCATAGGACCCATTTCAAAAGCCAAGTCAATAAATGCGTCTTCATGTTCAACAATAATTCTGCAAGCTTCATAAAGTTCTTTTTTTAATTTTGGTGTCCAAATTTCAGGGTTTTCTTTAATGAATTCCCTAAAAATTCTAATCATAGAGTTGCAATGAAGAGTTTCGTCTCTAACTGACCATGTAACTATCTGACCCATCCCTTTCATTTTGTTGTGTCTTGGAAAATTTAAAAGAATTGCAAAACTTGCAAAGAGTTGTAATCCTTCTGTAAAAGCACTGAAGACCGCAACTGTTTTTGCAATGTCTTCTTTTGAATTCATATTAAATCCCTGCATGTAGTCATATTTGTCTTTCATCTCCTTATATTTCATAAAAGCAGAATATTCTGACTCAGGCATACCAATCGTATCTAATAAATGGGAGTAAGCGGCAACATGAACTGTTTCCATTGCAGCAAATGCAGTCATCATCATTAAAACTTCAGTTGGTTTAAAAACAGTAGTGTAATGTCTCAAATAACAATTATTTACTTCAACATCTGCTTGAGTAAAAAATCTAAATATTTGTGTTAATAAATTTTTTTCTGGTTGTGATAAATTTTTTTGCCAATCTCTAACATCGTCTCCTAACGGAACCTCTTCTGGTAACCAATGAATTCTTTGTTGTGTCAACCATGCATCGTAACACCAAGGATATCTAAAAGGTTTATACACAGGGTTCTCTACTAATAGACCCATTTTGTTTGGTTGAATAATTTCTTTATTATTATCTTTAACTTTTTCTGCTACTGACATGACAGGCACTCCTCATATTCTGGTTGATCGTTAATTGGTTTATTTTTAGATTTATATACATTAGCTGTAATATCTGTTGATTTTGCATCATTAATATTTTCAGCTCTTTGAATTGATTTTGATCTACAGTAATAAAGGCTTTTTAAACCCTTCTTCCAAGCATCAAAATGAATTTTGTGTAATTCTCTCTTATGAACATCTGCTGGTAAAAATAAGTTTACTGACTGAGCTTGTGAAATAAATGGAGTTCTATCTCCACTTAGTTCAATTATCCAATTTTGATTTAACTCAAATGCTGTTTTAAATACATCTTTCTCTAAATCAGTCAAAAAATTCAAATGACTTACTGAACCTTGATTAGTTGTTATTGTAGACCAAGTTTCATCGTCGTTTTTACCATGACCATCTAAAATCTCTTCTAAATAACGATTTCTAACATTGAATGAACCGGATAATGTTTTATGCGTATAGCTATTTGCAGCAATCGGCTCAACCCCTGGAGATGCACCGCCACAAATTATTGAAATTGAGGCTGTTGGAGCTATTGCTGTTTTGTTAGAGAATCTTTCGTTGTATCCATACTCAGCTGCATCAGGGCAAGCACCCCTCTCCTCTGCTAGGTCTTTAGATGCTTGATTAACTTTTTCATCAATATCTTTAAATATTTTTTTATTCCAAGATTTAGCCATTACAGATTCTAAAGGAATTCTATTTTTTTGTAAAAATGAATGAAAGCCCATTACACCCAAGCCAACACTTCTTTCTCTTTCTGCTGAATATTTCGCATCTTTAAATTGTTCAGGGGCTTTGTTAATAAAATCTGTTAAAACATTATCTAAAAATCTCATGACATCATTAACCATATCAGGATCGTCTTTCCACTCATCATACTTTTCTAAATTTAGTGATGACAAGCAACAAACTGCTGTTCTATCTCTTCCATCTTTATCAATTCCGGTAGGTAATGTTATTTCACTACAAAGATTAGAAGTTTTAACAGTTAAATTAGCTAGTTTGTGGTGCTGAGGAATTTGTCTATTAACTGTGTCAATATAAATAATGTAAGGTTCACCAGTTTCTATTCTTGCAGTTAACAGCCTTATCCATAAATTTCTTGCAGAAATAGTTTGTTGAACAGATCCATCAGCAGGACTTTTTAATGCCCATTGATCATCTGTCTCTACAGCTCTCATAAAGGCGTCAGAAACTAAAACACCATGATGTAAATTTAATGATTTTCTATTAGGATCTCCACCTGTCGGTCTTCTCATTTCAATAAATTCCTCTATTTCAGGATGGTCAATTGGCAAATAACATGCAGCAGAACCTCTTCTTAAAGAGCCTTGGCTAATAGCCATGGTTAAAGAGTCCATGACTTTAATAAATGGAATTATTCCAGAAGTTTTTCCAACTTTGCCAATTTTTTCACCAATCGATCTTAAGTTTCCCCAATAACTTCCTATACCACCACCTTTTGCTGCAAGCCAAACATTTTCACTCCAAAGATCGAGAATTCCACCTAAGCTATCTGAAGCTTCGTTCAAGAAACATGAAATGGGTAAACCTCTTTTTGTTCCACCATTTGATAAAACTGGCGTAGCAGGCATAAACCAAAGTTTGCTTATGTAGTTATAAATCCTTTGGGCATGTAAATTGTCATCAGAGTACGTACTTGCTACTCTAGCAAATAAATCTTGGTAAGACTCGTTGTGTCCTAAATATCTATCTTTTAAAGTTGCCTTGCCAAAATCAGTTAAATTTTTATCTCTCGATCGATCAATTTTAATTATAATTCCTTTTTCATTTTGAAATAATTCAGTTTGATCATTTAATGAAAATAAATCAGGTCTATTACCTTTAGAAATCTCTTTAACTGTTGGGCTATATTCGGAGACAGCTTTCTTAAGTGCTTGCGATAGAATCTTATTCATAATAATTACTATATTTTGTTATTTTAACGAAAACAACTATATGTTGTAGGCGTTTATGGTTGATATACTATATAAACTTTAAATCAACAGAACATTTATAGAACGCGACAAAATATTTTTCAATAAAAAAATTCAAAAAATAGTAAGTAATTAACAGATGAGTGAAAAAATAAAAATAGATCCTTATGGTTTTAGAGAATATGACGCCCGCTGGTTGTATAAAAAGAACATCAACGATGAGGGAATCGCGAATCTTGGTAGAGGCTTAGGTACTCAAATTAAAAAACATACAAAAAAAAATAATCCTAGGGTTATAGTTGGACATGATTATAGATCTTATAGTGAAGAAATAAAAAGTGTTCTCAAAAGAGGACTGATCTCAACAGGATGCAATATAGAAGATGTGGGTTTGTCATTATCACCAATGGTTTATTTTGCACAGTTTTATTTAGATGCAGACGCAGTTGCTATGGTTACAGCAAGTCATAATGAGAATGGTTGGACTGGAGTAAAGATGGGTATCACAAAAGGATTAACTCACGCACCAGAAGAAATGAGAGAACTAAAAGAGATTACTTTAAACCAAAGTTTTTCCAAAGGTGAAGGAAGTGAAAAACAAATTAAAAATTTTGATAAAATTTATAAAAATAATTTAATTAGTAAAAATAAAATACAAAGACATTTAAAGGCTGTTGTAGCTTGTGGAAATGGTACAGCTGGAATTTTTGCTCCAGATATTTTAAGAGGTATTGGATGTGAAGTAATTGAATTGGATTGTAATCTAAATTGGAATTTTCCTAAATACAATCCAAACCCTGAAGATTTAGAAATGCTTCGTGCAATTGCGAAATCTGTAAAAGAAAATAATGCTGATATAGGTTTTGGTTTTGATGGAGATGGAGATAGAGTTGGTGTTATTGACAACACAGGAAATGAAATTTTTTCTGACAAAATAGGTTTATTAATTGCAAGAAATTTATCAGGCAAGTATAAAAATTCTAAATTTATAGTAGATGTAAAGTCTACAGGATTGTTCTCAAATGATAAGATTTTGTTAAAAAATAATTGTGAAACTATTTATTGGAAAACAGGACATTCACATATTAAAAGAAAAGTTAACACCGAAAAAGCACTTGCAGGGTTCGAAAAAAGTGGCCATTTCTTTTTTAATCAACCTTTGGGTTTTGGATATGATGATGGTATTAACTCAGCTATTCAGATATGTCATTTGTTAAATAATCAAAATAAAATGATGAGTGAAATTATAAATGAGTTACCAAAAACATTTCAAACACCAACAATGGCACCTTTCTGTAAAGATGAAGAAAAATATTTAGTTGTTAAAGAGTTAGTTAAACAAATTGAAAGTTTTAAAAAAAATAAAACAGAAATAGATAATCAAATAATAAGTGATATTTTAACTGTTAATGGAGTAAGGTTTTCATTTGAAGATGGATCATGGGGTCTTATTAGGGCGTCTTCAAATAAACCATCCTTGGTTGTTGTTACTGAAAGCCCGACATCAGATAAAAGAAAGAAAAAAATCTTTGATTTTATTGACGATTTGTTACAAAAATCAGGTAAAGTCGGTAAATACGATCAGAAAATTTAATTTTTTAAATTATTTTCATCGGTTTTAGTATCTAAATTGTCGTCATTCTGATTATTTTCTTGCTCAGAAATTTCATCACTGTAAAATTTTCTGACTAGCTCTTCTTCTTTTAATTTTTGCTCTTCATCAAACTTTTTTTCCCACTCTTTCATTCGCTTATTTTCCTCTTCAATTCTCTCTTTTTCAGCTATTTCAGCTAATCGAATTCTTTCGTTTTCTTCTTCAATTCTTTTTTGTTTTTCCTCCTCTATTTTCAATTCTCTTTCTCTTTGTCGTCTTTTATTTTCTTGATTTATTCTCTCGCGTTCTGCTTCTTTAAGTTCTTTTTCTTTAATTCTTAATTCCTCTTCCTTAGCTCTTTGCTCAGCCTCTTCTTTTAAAATCTGTCTTTGAATTTCCTGCTGTCTTTCACTTTCAAGATCTCTTAATCTTTGTTCCATTTCTTTAAGTTTTTCCTGCTCATATTTCAGCTTTCTAGCTGCTTCTCTTAGTCGTTGCTCTTCCTCGAGTCGATTTTTTCTCTCTAATTCTTTGATTCTTAACTTTTCTTGTCTTTCCTTTTCTTTTTCATCTCTTCTCTTTTGAGCTTCAAGTTCTTTATTTTTTAATTCCTCTTCTTTAATCTTAAAATTTTCTTCTCTAATTTTTTGTCTCTCTAGCATTTTTAGCCTTAGATCGTCTTGTTTTAGCTTTATTGCTTCCTCTCTAAGTTTTCTTGTCTCTTCATCTTTAATTTTTTTCTGTTCTATTTTAATTCTTTGAGACTCAATTTTTTGTCTTTTCTCTTCATTTTTTTTTTCTTGCTTTTCATTTTCAATGATTAATTTTTTTTGAAAAAGAAGTTTCTTTCTTTCTTCTTTAAGTTCATCTTGTTTAGCTTTTTTTGCTAATTTTTTTTCTAAAATTAATTGTTTTTTCTTATCTTTCTCTAATTGTTTTTGTAATGCTAAATCTTTTTTAACCTTATTTTTTTTAAAATTTTTAAAAATTGTGGAAAACTTATTTTTAGTTTTTTCTATTGGATCAAATAAATTTTTTTTAATATTTTTATTAATGTCTTTTATTAAAACCATTTTTAAAAGTATTAATCAGAATAATAACACTAAATATTGCGTGTGGCTAAATTGAATTTTTTTTTAAGACTAAATACAACTTAAGATTGTTTTGGTTTAAATTAGTTAATAAATTGCATTTTCAACTATTAAGTGTTCATAAATATTTAAAGAATCACATAGTTTGAAATTGTGAGGTGATGGAGGGAGACTGAAGTCACCTCTTTTTTTTGCTTGTTACAATTTTAAGTATTCATAAAAGAATTTAATCGAAACAGCTAAAAGAAAAATTCCAAAAAACTTACTTATTTTATTCTTATCAATACTATGAACTGTCTTAGCTCCTATCCTAGCCATAAAAGTTGTAATCGGTATAAAAATTAAAAAAGCGGGTATATTTACAAAACCAATACTAAGTGGGAGGTTTGAATTTAAATAATTTCCTGAAACTAAAAAACCTATGGCTCCAAATAAAGCAATTAAAAAACCAATTGCAGCTGAACTACCAATGGCTTTGTTTATTGAATAACCAAAAAATTTTAGAATTGGTACATTCATAATAGCTCCTCCAATACCCATTGGTGCGGATATAAAACCAACTACTAGTCCAAATATGACTTTAATATATAATTTCATCTCTGAAATAATACTCTGTTCTTTTTCTTTACTTAAAAGAAAGTAAATACCAAAAAAGAAAATCATAATTGAAAAAAATAAAAGTAAGGATTTTGTTTTTAGAGAAGCGGCAAAAATTGTTCCAATAATAACCCCAATTACAACAAACAAACCATAGTTTTTAACTATATCAAAATCAACTGCTTTCAATTTATGATGTGTTAAAACTGAAACAGTTGACGTAGGTACAATTATTGCAAATGAAGTTCCTACAGCTAAGTGCATTATAAATTGTTGATCAACACCTAGAGATCCAAATATATAGTATAGGAATGGTACGGTTATTAAACCTCCACCAATACCAAACAACCCAGCGACAAAACCAACTGGTATGGCTGTTAAAGCCATTAATAAGATAATATAACTATATTCGTTTGCTAAAATTGAATTAAGCAGACTGCCCTACTATAGTGTCAACATTATTGTATTTAATTTTATCCATAATGTGATCAATTTTTTTCACATCAGCGTCTCTTACACACATATTTTCACTTAAATATCTTTTCCAATAACTTGCACCTGTTTGACCATGGAATAAACCAAGAGTATGCCTCATGATTTGATTTAATCTTGTGCCTTTTTTTAATTCTTCTTTAACATAAGGGATAAGTTGTTCAATTACATCTTGTCTACTTGGAACGTCATCATTATTAAATATTTCCCTTTCAATATCCGCTAGTAAATAAGGAGTATGATATGCTGCTCTTCCAATCATTACACCGTCAGTTTTTTCTAATTGAGGTTTTATTTCTTCCACAGAAGTAATTCCTCCATTTATTATAATCTCTTCTTTAGGGAAATCTTCTTTTAATTTATAAACATATTCATATTTTAAAGGTGGAATATTTAAATTTTGCTTAGGAGTAAATTTACCTAACATTGCTTTTCTTGCGTGAATTATGAACGTTTTAATTCCAGTTGCTTTTAAAGTGGATATAAAATTGAATAAATTTTCATAATCTTCTACTTCATCATACCCAATTCTAGTTTTAATAGTGACTGGTAACTTGGTTACTGCTTGCATTTTACTTAAACAATCAGCTACTAAATTTGGCTCTTTCATTAAACAAGCTCCAAATCTATTTTTTTCAACTTTTTTACTAGGGCAACCTAAGTTTAAATTAATTTCATCATAGCCAAAATCTTCGCCTACTTTTGTAGCTTCACTTAAAAGTTTTGGAGAAGAACCTCCTAATTGGAGTGCAACAGGTTTCTCATTAATATTAAACTCTAACAACTTTTTTTTATCTCCCCTATTTATAGCCTCATCAACTATCATCTCGGTGTAAAGAAGGATATTTTTAGATATTAATCTAAGAAAAAAACGTTCGTGACGATCTGTGCAATCCATCATAGGAGCAACTGATACTTTCCTATTCATGGTATAACTTTATATTATTTTTTTAAGTGTTTGAAGCTTCAGTGTCATCTGAAGATACGTCTGCTTCTTGGTTTTCTGACTCTGATACTTCATCTAATGAAACTTCTCCTTGCTCATTCATAGTTTCTTCACCTACTGAATTATCAACATTTGCTATAGCTGTTTCAGATAATTCTACCAAATCTTCTTTTGTTACTTGAATTTTTTCAGGAGTTTTTCTTGCTCTTTTTGAAGGTAAGATAGGTGTTCCACTTTTTGAAATTTCACCTTTATATAAATTTTCGAAATCATCACCTATTTCTTCGTCATCTTCAGCAGTATCATCAACTTGCTCAACATGCTTTCTAAGTTTATAAACTGCACTTTCTGTTAAATCTGAAACATTGATTTTTTCTTCTGCAATTTCTCTAAGTGAAATAACTGTATTCTTATCATTATCTCTATCTAATGTTGGCTCAATACCAGCGTTTAGTTGTGTAGCTCTTTCTTTAGCAACCAAAACTAGTTCATAAGGACTTTCTACTTTATCTATACAATCTTCTACAGTAACTCTAGCCATGGCCGGTTATTTATACCTGGGTCTATCAAAAATCAAGTATTTTCTAAATAAATGTTGGATTTAATTTTTTTCTTATTAAAAAAAGAAGAACTAAAGAGATAAATATATAAATACCAGAAACAGCAGCTATATCATCAATTGAAAAGCCGATATCAATCAAAAACCCAAATAAAGCGGTTCCAAAAGCAGTGGCGAATACCATTAAAGCTGTAGTTAAAGCTTTTATTGAGCCTATATATTTAACACCATATAATTCAGCCCAAGTAGATGAGCCCAATATGTTTGCGAAACCATTTGAAATTCCTACTAATCCTAAAAATATAAATGCTGTAATTGGATTATCAAAAAAGATAAGAATAATTACCGAAAACAAAAGTGGGATATTCATAAAAATTAAAAGTTTTCTACTTGTAAATTTATCAATCAAGAATCCTGATAGAAATAAAGTTAGTACCGAAAAAATTGAATATGACATAAATGATTGTGCAATTACATAAGTACCCCAACCTTTAGATGTTTGAACAAAAGATTGGAATACAGCAAAGCCAGTAAAAATCCATGGCATAGAAAGCATATTTAAACTAATAATATAAAATCTATAATCTTTAATTACCTCCCTCCTTTGCCATTGCTTTATTTCAACCTCTTTAATTTTTTCATCACTAACTTCTCTTGAATCTAGTTTTAAATTCTTAATTAACAAAAAAGAGGCTATTGGTAAAATTACTAAAACGGTAATTGAAAAAATAAGCCAAAGATTTTGCCAGTCTATTAATGTTAATAGATAAACCATTAAAACCGGTAGAACAAATTCTGCAGAAGAAAGGCCAAACCAACTTATACTTAATGCTCTACCTCTTGTTTTAGTAAAATATCTTGAAATTGTAGTTGTTGCAGTATGGGACATCATACCCTGTCCAGAAAATCTCATAAGAAAAATTCCAACAAATAACAATAAAACTGAAGAAACTTTTGAAAAGAAAAAACAAGAAAATGATAAAAGTACAGTTACAAATAGTGCAAATTTAAAAATATTTATATCATCAATTTTTTTTCCAACCCAAATTAATAATACACTACTAAACAAAGTAGCAGATGCATAAATTGAGCCAAATTGTCCATGTGAAATTAATAACGTATCTCTGATACTGGAGTTGAATATACCTAAAAAATAACTCTGTCCAAAGCTAGAAAAAAATGTAAAAATAAATCCAAATACAATTACTTTTAAACTTAAACTTTTAAACATAGAAAAAAATTATGACTTGTAATGTTGCTTTCATAGGTCTTGGGGTTATGGGCTACCCAATGGCTGGTTATATATCAAAAGCCGGACACAATGTAACTGTTTTTAATAGAACTAAATCTAAAGCTGAAAAATGGATTGGTGAATACAAAGGTAAAATGGCTAATACGCCTTCGGAAGCTGCAGATGGTGCTGATTTTATTTTTACATGTGTTGGTAATGATGATGATTTAAGAGAAGTAGCAACTGGAGATAATGGATTGTTTAACTCAGCAAAAGCTGGGTCAATTTTTATAGATAACTCAACTGTTTCTGCAGAAGTATCGAGAGAATTAAATAAAAAAGCAAATGATAAAGGTTTTAGTTTTTTAGATGCTCCTATTTCTGGAGGACAAGCTGGAGCTGAGGGCGGAATACTTACAGTAATGGTTGGGGGTGATGAAGAGGTATTTAAAAAAGCTGAACCTGTTATTGATTGTTATAGTAAAAAAGTAAAATTAATTGGTCCTTGTGGAAGTGGCCAGTTAACGAAAATGATGAACCAAATGTGTATTGCTGGAACAGTGCAAGGTTTGTCAGAGGCTATTAATTTTGGAATAAACGCAGGTTTAGATATGGATAAAGTTATGGATACAATATCTAAAGGTGCAGCACAATCTTGGCAAATGGAGAATAGATACAGAACTATGACAGATGATAAATTTGATTATGGTTTTGCCATTGATTGGATGAGAAAAGATTTAAAAATTGCAATTGAAGAAGCAAAGAAAAATGGCTCGCCTGTTCCTATAACAGAAATTATTGATGGTTATTACGCTGAAGTTCAAGAAATGGGTGGAAACCGTTGGGATAGTTCAGGTTTGATTGCTAGATTAAAAAAGAAAAAGTAATATTTGTGACGGATACAGTTCCTTACTACGAGGACTTTGCAGAGATCAAAAAGAAAATTTGGTCTATGTTAGATAATGCTGTTGAAGATAGAAGTTCACCTTTTAGAATACCTGTATTTATTTGTGGGGATCAATCTGACTTAGATGGAAGAATTGTAGTTTTAAGAAAATCAGACCAGTCAAACAATATAGTGCAATATCATAGTGACATTCGATCAGATAAAATAGAAAAGCTAAAAGTAAATAAAAACGCTGCAATGTTGTTTTACGATAAAGATGAAAAAATTCAGGTTAGATTAAAAGTTGAATGCATAATTAATCATAATAATGAAGTAACAAAAGAATCTTGGTCTAGAACCCAACATATTAGTAGAAAATGTTATTTAGTTGATAATGGACCTGGAACTGTGTCAGATATACCAACTTCAGGTTTAAAACCAGAGTTAGATAATTTTGATTACACTAAAGAACAAAGCGAAGAAGGTTATAAAAACTTTACTGTTATTCAGTGTAAAATTAAATCCATAGAATGGCTTTATTTAGCAGCTAAGGGCCACCGAAGAGCAAAGTTTAATTTGGAGAGTAATAACGATACTTGGTTGGTTCCATAAATGGTTACTGGATACATATTTACAGCTTTTTTAATTATTTTAGGATTAGCTGTAATGAGATTTGGGAGTATTCATTTTAAAAAATTTAAAGAGGGAAAAACAAGAATAAAGGCTTATTTGAGTGGAACAATTTCTTTTTTAATTCTATTTGTTATTATAATTGGATTAATTGTTTATTCAGTCAATGGTCTGTTATTTGAGTAAATAAATAATTATTTTTTCCATTTTTTAAACCATTTTTCTTCTGCATATTCTGTCAATTTATAAGTACACCACTCATTTTTTCTACCTTTAAGTAATTTCTTATGAGTATATCGAGCTGGGATTACATAATTACCTGGTGGTTGTCCTCTTTTCTTTTGACCTAGCGCGCATGCAATTTGTAACGGATCAAATGGCGTTTCGGATGTTGGTGTTAAATAAACTGAGTCTTTTAAATCAGGGCATGTTGGATCTTTATGATCGTAAACTGCTTTTCCAAATTTTGGTGAAAGATCATGACTTAGTATGCCTACACCTAAGTGAGCACCATCCCTAACTCCTTTGGTACATGGCATCGCAAAACCAAAGCCATGAAGTAATTCATGAATTGAAATTTTTGTTATCTGACCTGATGCTCTTTTAATAAATAAGTAACCATGATGAGGTCCCATTTGTCCTCCATCTCCACTAGATGCATCCGTAAAAGAAAAATACATTTTTTTTGGATTATTAAACCCTTGTTTTTGTAAATAATAATCTGGATAGTTTACATTCCATCCACCTTTTCTCGCTTTACGATCCATTCTTGCAAATGAAATATCTAGTTTACCATCTTTTCTGTAGTCAAATTTTAACCTCTGCTTATTGCCTGTCATCTTAAAAAATAAATCATCTATTTTTTTAACTTCTTGCTCTATCCAACCATTAAGATCTCTTTCTTTATCTTTTGTTTTTTTTCCTAAAAAATAAATAAAATGAATTTGAAAATCATCATTAACATCTGGTTGATCTTCAAAATATCTTCCTGGTTTTTCGTCAGATGCAAAAGTTGGTAAGCAAAATAATAAAAGTGTAAAAATTAAAAATATTTTCTTCATATACCTTTAATAACTATATTTGTACCTTCAGAATTATCTAGTCTTATTTGCTTTATTGGTTTGTACTCTTCAGAATTGTACCATTCTAAAGCTCTTTCATAACTTGGAAATTTAAGGAGAATAATTCTAGGAAATTTTGTTTCTCCATCAAAAATTTGAAATTCACCAGCTCTTACTAAAAATTCTCCACCAAATTTTTTTACAAGTGGAGTAACTTTTTCGACATATTCTTTATAATTTTCGGGGTTCGTAATTTTTAGCTGTGCTATAACGTATCCTGCTGGCATTGTTTTCTCCTATATAAAAATTGTTTTTTTAAACATTTGTAATATTTGAATTTATCAATTTTTCTTCTTTAGGAGCGAGTACTACTGCTAAAATTCCCCCTAAAACTATCAAAGAGCTACCCGCTATCTCTCTCCAACCAAATGGTTCGTTTGTAAGCATACCTGAACTTATTACTCCAACAACAATTTCTGCAAGAAAAAGAATTGAACATAAACCCGCACCTAATTTACTTGGAGCCCAGAGTATTACTATTGCAGTAGGAATAAAGTAAAAAACAGATATTAAAAATAAAAAAGAAGACATTGAAATGAAAGATTCAATAGCAGGCATTTCTCCAAGGTAATCAACTAAAAAAAATCCAGTAACTATGTTAAATAAAGCTCCATAGAAAAAAAATGAAAATATAATTGGAAACACACCATCAGTTTTAACGACTTCCAGTCTTATCATTCCACCAGCAAATATTGCACCACCCGCTAACGCCAACCAATCTCCAGCATTTTCTGGAAGAGGTATAATAGTTTGTTTACTAAAAACTATCCATAAACCACCAAGAGCTAATCCTAAAGTAAGTACTCTTTCTAAACCAGGTCTTTTTTTTAAAAATAATATTTCAAATATTGTTGTCCAAATTGGCGTCATATAAAATAATATTAATGCTCGGACAACATCAGTTAAAAGAAAACTTAAAGCATAACAAATGAAACCACCTCCAACTAATAAACCAGTGACCGGTAACTCTAAACCAGTTTCTTTTTTTTTAATTAATCTCCAAATAGCTATTGGTAATAATATTAAAAATCCAATTATCATTTGAGCAATAGTTCCCCATCCACCTGTAAGGCCACCTTCAACAAGTATTCTTTGTGGTAACCAATAAATTCCCCAAGACCCAGCTGAAAAAGCTAAAGCAAATGCAATTTTAAAATGATGTGGGTGTCTAGTCATTAATTTAAATTAAATGTAACTAAAAAATTGATTTCGAATATTTTTTCCAATTATCTTGATAATGTTTTGTGTTTTCAAATACTGCTCTTTTTTCTTCATCTGTAACTTCTCTAATAACTTTACCTGGAGATCCAACAACTAAAGAATTATCAGGTATGACTTTATTTTCTGTAATTAAAGCTTTTGCTCCTATGATGCAATTCTTGCCAATGTTTGCTTTATTCAGAATTACTGCACCAATCCCAATAAGACTGTTGTCTCCAATTGTACACCCATGAAGCATTACTAAGTGACCAATTGTAACATTTTTTCCAACTTTTAGAGGGCAACCAGGATCGGTGTGTAAAACACTTCCATCTTGAACATTAGATCCCTCTCCTATTAGAATATTTTCAATGTCACCCCTCAAAACCGCATTAAACCAAATACTTGTGTTTTTTTCTAAAGTAACATCTCCTATTATTGTTGCATTGGGAGCTACCCAATTTTCGCCAGAGTTTTTTGGTTTTTTATCTTTTAAATCGTAAAACATAATCTATATATTTTATATTATGCCTATAGAAACTCCAATATGTGATTTTGGTCAAAAAGCTATTCCATTTGAATTAAAATCTACTGAAAATAAAATTCTTTCATTAAATAATGTCAAAGGTGAAAATGGAACTTTAATAATGTTTATTTGCAATCATTGTCCGTATGTAAAAGCAATTACAAATGAATTAGTTGAAGATTGCAGTGAATTGAAAAAAATTAGCATCAACACAGTTGCTATATGCTCAAACGACTTTGTTAATTATCCAGATGACTCATTTGATAATATGATCAAATTTTCCAAAGAACGTAATTTTAATTTTCCATATTTACACGATGAAACTCAAGAAATTGCGAAAGCATATGACGCTGTGTGTACTCCAGATTTCTTTGGATATAATAAAAACTTAGAACTTCAATACAGAGGTAGATTAAGAGAGCTTAAAAAATTCATTCCAGTCAAAGATGGTGAAAGTGATCTTTTAACAGCTATGAAACAGATAGCGGAAACAGGAAAAGGTCCAAAAAATCAAATTCCAAGCGCAGGTTGCGGTATCAAATGGAAGTATGATTAATGCATCTAATAATTACTAGATCATTCCCTCCTGAATTAGGTGGTATGCAAAGTTTGATGTGGGGTCTTTCTAAAGAATTATCAAAAAACTTTATGATTAAAGTTTTTGCATATCATATTGAAGGTCACAAAGAATTTGATGAGCAGGCTTCATTTTCAATTGAAAGAGTTGGTGGAATAAAATTACTAAGAAAATATAGAAAGGCACAATTAATAAATGAATTTATTAGAGAAAACAAAATAGATGGAATAATTGCTGATCATTGGAAAAGTTTAGAACTGATCAAAACATCTAAGAAAAAATACTGTTTAATTCATGGTAAAGAAATCAACCATCTAAAAGGATCAAGCCAAAATAAAAGGGTTGTAAATGTATTGAACAATGTTGAAAAAGTAATAGCAAATTCTGAATATACAAAAAAATTAGCTATAGAAATTGGAGTTAACGAAAATAAAATTATTGTTATTAATCCAGGTGTAGATCTGGTTAAAAAAATTGATAAAAAAACTTTAGATAAAGTTGCAAGCTTACTCAAAGTTAAAACGCCAAGATTAATTACTGTTTCAAGATTTGATAAAAGAAAAAATCACGAAAAAATAATTATGGCACTAAGAAATTTAAAACAAATTTACCCTAATATTGTCTACATTTGTATCGGATATGGCAAAGAAGAGGAAAATCTAAAAAAACTAGTTAAAGAACTAGATTTAGATGCGCAAGTAATGTTTTTTAAAGATATAAGTAATGATTTAAAAAATGCCTTAGTTGCTAAATCAGATATTTTTGTAATGCCTTCCATAATTCATAAAAAATCTGTTGAGGGTTTTGGAATTGCATATGTTGAAGCAGCTCAGTATGGAATACCTTCTCTTGGAGGAAAAGATGGCGGTGCCGCAGACGCAATTGATCATCAAAAAACTGGCTTAATATGTGATGGTAACAGCCTAGATGATATTTATTCTTCTATTAATACGATGTTAGAAAATAAAAAATATCTAGATTATGGAAAAAACGCCAAAGAGTTTGTTAATAAATTTCAATGGTCAAAAATTATTGAAGACTACAAAAAAATTCTAAATTAAAGTTTTTTAAATTTTAAGTAAATTTTAGCTTTTTCCAAATCTTCAGTATTATCTACTGCTAAGGATTTATTTGATAATTTAATCATTTTGACTTTATAGCCTTGCTCTAAAAATCTTAAAATTTCAATATCCTCTAAAGACTCAATTGGTGTTTTATTTCTAGTTTTAGTAAAATCAAATAGTGCCTTCCGTGGAAAAGAGTAAGCACAAACTTGTCTCCAAGCTTTTTTAAAATCTAGTGCTTTGTTCGATGGTATTGGGCCTCTTGACATATACAAAAGATAGCCTTTTTTATCAAAAACTACCTTTGGTATTGAGGAACTAAAAAATAATTTTCTATCTTTAATTTCTGTATAACCATTAATTACTTCTTTTGGATACTTTTCCGCTTCTTTAATTAACGTTTTTAAATCATTTGGATTAAAAAATGGTTCGTCTCCTTGAACATTTATATAGAAACTACTTTTTATTTTTTTTGCTACTTCGGCAACTCTATCAGTTCCTGTTAAGCACTTATCTGATGTAATTATAGATTTTATATTATACTCATCACACACGTTTTTAATTTTTAAACTATCTGTAGCTACAACAATTTTATTTTTACTTACAACTTTGATACATTGATTATAAGTTCTAACGATCATTGGTAATCCACCAATTTTTGCTAATGGCTTTCCTGGTAATCTTTTTGATTTATACCTTGCGGGTATAACTACAATATATTTCATATAATTTAAATAAATGATTATTTTATTATAGGATTGATTTCAACCTATCAAATACTTTTTCTATTGAAAGTTTTGATAGATCGTCAACTTGTATTGCTTTAAAATTTTCTCTTTCAACACTCACCTTTTTTGCTGTAGTGTGTGAACCAAATAAAGCTATACCTTTAGCTCCCAAATGAGCACTCATGTGTGCTGGTCCAGTATCATTTGAAATAACAAAAGAACTATCTTTGATTAATGCTGATAACTGTGAAATATCTAAGGATTTATCATTATCCAAAATGCAGAGTGCATTAATATTTGATGCTTCTTTAATCTCTCCTGGACCTGGCGCAATGACCACTTTATATTTAATTTGTGATTTTTCGCTAATCATAGAAATTAAATCATTGTAATAGGGCCATTTCTTAGATGGTAAATGAGGTGAACAAAAAGGAAAAAGAACTATATACTTATCTAATTCATAATATTTTTTAATTTGAGATATATCTGAGGTGCTCCAAGAAAAATCAGGGCTCAAGGTATGATTGGTTTTAATCCCAGAACTTTTTAATTGATGATCAAACCTTAATAAAACTGAGTCTTTATCGAAATCTTTTTTTGTAGTACCTTCGGGTAAAGTAGTTTCTGTAGATGACCATATGACTTTTGTTGCTTTTGGGAATAATATTTTTTTATAAAAAGCTGTTCTACTAGAGTTCTGTAAATCATAAATCTTTGAAAAATTGAATTTTTTAATATTTTTCATCAATGAATAAAGGTAAATTAAATTTAATTTTGATAATCTTTTATCTAAAATAACATTTGAAATATGCGGGTTTTTTTTAAACAATTCAGAATAAGGTTTGGTTGTTAACAAATGAATTTCATCACCCTTGTGGTGTTCAGAAATATCTTGAATTGCACCACATGCTTGAGCTATATCCCCTAAAGAACCATGTTTAATAATTAAAATATTAGACATATTTATAACAACTTAACATAGTATAAAATTTAATGAATAAAATTATAGTAGAAGTATCTGTGGGAGAGCTATTAGACAAAATTTCAATTTTAGAAATAAAAAAAGAAAAAATTAAAGATCCTGAAAAACTCAAATTTATATCAAATGAACATTCAATTCTAAAAGATCAACTAGAAAAAAATGTAAAATCTGACGAAAGATTAGAAAAACTTTTCCAAGATTTAAAAGAAATAAATGCTAAACTTTGGATTATTGAAGACGACAAAAGAGATTGTGAAAAAAATAAAGATTTTGGAGAGAAATTTATTAAATTGTCTAGAGACGTCCACTTTTTAAATGATGATCGAGCAAAGATTAAATTGGAAATTAACAATCACACTGGATCAAATATTAGAGAAATTAAAGAATATACTAGTTACTAAAAACTTTAGGAAACCAATCATCTCTCATAGAATCTCCTGTTTTTAAATTTATTCCATCAAATGGAGGTGAAGTCGGACCCCTTCTATCAATATATTTAACATCATCACCTATAAATCTCATTGAAAATGCCCTTCTAGATTTTGAAGTACTGTTTCCAGTTGAGCCGTGAACAATTTTAAAATTAAATAAAACAGCATCACCCAAATTTAATTCAGGTATAAATATATCTTTTTCAAAATCCTTTAATGAAGGTAAATCCATAAACGAACTATCATCATCATACCAAGATTTGTTATTTGACCATTTTGTAGGTCTAATTAACTTTGGCCATTTGTGAGATCCTAAGATTAATTTAAGATTATTTTTTTGATCAACTTCATCTAGTGGAATCCAAAAACTTCCAGTATGATTACCGTCAACACAATAATATGGCATATCTTGATGCCAGGGTGTTTCTTTGTGAGTACCTGGATCCTTTATAAAAATATGTTCATGAAAGATTTGAATTGATTTAGAATTAGTTGCTTCTGCAACTATTTGAGCCCCAGGTGAATTATATAAACAATCCTTAAATTCCTCTATCCTCTCCCAGTTACAATAATCCTCGAAAAATCTTCCATTATCATCAGTTACATTTTCTCTTCCGTGCTTACTTGGATTGTCTAAAACTTTTTGAAATCCTGTTCTAAGTGGTTCAATCCAATCTTTAAATATATCCTTAATTATTATCACACCGTCATTTTGATAATCTTTAATTTGTCTATCAGATAAAAACATTTTATTGTTGAAAGCTATACTTTTTCTCTAAATATTTAATCAAATTATGAATAACAAAAGTCATAAACAAATAAATTCCACCAGCAACAATGAATACTTCGATTGGTTTAAAAGTTGTTGAAATTATATATTTAGCAACACCAGTTAAATCCATTAAAGTTACCGTGCTTGCCAAGGAAGTTCCCTTCATCATTAATATAATTTCATTTCCGTATGCGGGGAGTGATTGTCGAATAGCAATTGGAATTTGAATTTTATAAAAGATTATCTTATTTGATATACCTAAACTTTTCCCAGCCTCAATTATACCTGGTTTTATTGTTTGAAATGCTGATCTTAAAATTTCAGAGGTATATGCACCGGTATTTAAAGTAAATGCTATTATTGCACACCAATAAGGTTCTTTAAATATCACCCACAAAAAAGTAGATCTAAAATATTCTATTTGTCCTAATCCAAAATAAATAATAAAAATCTGTACCAGTAATGGTGTTCCTCTGAATACATAAGAATAGCCATATGCAAATCTATTAATAAATATATTTTTGTTTAATCTTAAAATTGCAAAGAAAAGACCTAAGAATAATCCAAAAAATAATGATGCAGATAATAATTTTAAAGTAACTACTGTTGCTCCTAAAAGTTTAGGGAAACTAGTTATCATTAAATCAAAATCCATTAATACCCCCTGCTATACCTAACTTCTAACTTATTAATTAATTTCATACTCACGTAAGTGAGCATAAGATATAAAACTGCTGCAAATGAATAGAAGAATAATGGATCTCTTGTTGAACCAGCTGCGATATATGATTGTCTCATAATCTCAACCAATCCTGTTACTGAAATCAAAGAAGTGTCTTTTAAAGTTATTTGCCAAACATTACTTAAATTTGGAATAGCTAACCTTAGCATTTGAGGTAAAATTATTTTATAAAATTGACCAAACTTATTTATTCCAAGCACCTTTGCTGCTTCAAACTGGCCTTTATCTATAGATTGTATGGCGCCTCTAAATACTTCAGTTGAATAAGCTCCAGAAATAATGCCAATAGCCATTGAACCAGTAATAAAGGCGTTAATTTCTATGTATTCATAATAACCAAAAATTGAAGCTACATACATGATGGCTCCACTTCCACCAAAAAAGAAAAGGTATATTACTAGTAGTTCAGGGACTCCTCGAATAACTGTTGTGTAAAAATTACCAACTAAATTTAATGTTTTATATTTTGAAAGTTTTAAAGGTGTAAAAATTAATGCAAAAAAGAAACCAACCAACATTGCTGTAATTGATACAGCAATTGTCATTAAGGTTGCGTAAAATAACTCATCACCCCAACCTGTTTTACCAAATGCGAGAAATTCCATATAGATTGGCGACTATATATTATAGTCGCCAAATCTGAAATGAATTACATAGAAGCGTCAAAACCAAAGTGCTTAATAGCAAGTTTGCTAATAATTCCTTGTTTTCTAGCTTTGTTAATTGCTTTGTTGAAGTCTTTTAAGATTTTAGCATCTCTTTTTCCAATCGCACTATCGCTAGCTTGTCTGATACCAACACCTACACCATTACCAAATGCACCACCTGAAAAAGTTGGTCCAACTAATATAACTGGTTTACCTGATTTATCTGCATAATCTGTAAATGCTACTGCTGCTGCTAAAGCAACGTCACATCTTCCAGATGTTAGATCAAGGTTAACTTCATCTTGAGTTTTGTATGTTCTAACATTTACACTCCCTACGTCACCTGACTCTAAAAAGTTTTGGTGAATTGTTCCTGTTTGAGTACATACAGTTTTACCAGCTAAAGCACCTGTCAAAGTTTTAAGAGCTTTCTTAACATCCGAACCACCTAATGATAAATTAATACCTTCTGGTGTATCCATTCCCTCTAAACTTGATCCTTTCATTACAGCAAGAGATGCTACTTCGTCAGCATAACCTTGTGAAAAAGTAATAGTTTTTTGTCTCTCAGCAGTAATAGACATTCCAGCCATGATGGCATCAAATTTTCTCATTACTAGAGCAGGGATCATTCCATCCCAATCTTGTTCAACAATCGTACAATCATACTTCATAATTGCACAAAGTTCTTGAGCAAGTTCAACCTCAAAACCAATAAGATTACCTGATGCATCTTTTGAATTCCATGGAGGGTAAGCGCCTTCAGTTCCAATTTTTATTTTTTCAGCAGAAACATTTCCGATGAAAAACAAAGAAGCAAGAACTGTTAAAATAGTTTTCTTAAATATATTCATTGTTATCTCCTTAAATTAGAGACAATTATTTCATAATTTTAAATAATAAAAAAGAAAAATTAATGATTTATTGATGAAGAAAAATTCCAAGAACAATCAAAACTTGGTATATAAACTCTTGATAATTTTGCATTACCAAAATTTTGGTTAAAAACATTTAACCAATTTTCAACCTGATGTGGTTTTTTATCCTGACTTCCCACTTGAGCTGTAATAACTCCTTTTGGCTTTAAAATTCTAACTAAAGACTCCATGTTTTTAGCTGCTAGATCTATACAAAACTGATCATCATTAAGATCAACAAATATATGATCGTATGTGTCATCTCCAATTGATTTTATACTTTCAAAAGCATCTCCCCAAACACATTTAACAGAATTTTTTTCAGTTGCTTTTTTACCAATATCTCCAAGATGTTTATTGCAAACATCTACAACTTCAGGATCTAATTCGTACCAATCTATAAAGTTAAAATTTTTTGAAATACATTCTCTTGCTACACCACCATCTCCACCACCTATAATTGCGGCTCGTTCATTATCTTTATTTAGATTTAAACCTGAACCTACAAAAGTTGAGCTATATAAGTGTTCATCCGTGGCAGCTACTTGAATTTCACCATCAATAAACAAAGATTTTCCAAACTGCTCTAAATCCAATATTTCTATATGTTGGCCAACCTTAGATTTAAAATCTTCCAAAACGTCATTTACAACATAAGATTTTTGTAAACCTGGTGAACTATAGATATCGTAATACAAAGATTTTGTATCTCGATTAAATTCTTTTTTTACTATTCTCTTATGTTCAAATTCTTTTTTTATAATATCTATTGCAACTGATGGACTGATTTTTCCACAAGTAAAAAAATCAAAACTAATAATTCCTTTTTCTGGAAATGTATGAAAGCTAATGTGACTTTCAGCTAATAATGCAAGAATTGTAAATCCCTGTGGTTCAAATTTATATTTAGATATATTAAGTATGGTCACTTTTGCAGCTTTTGCAATTTCATGAATTACCTTTTCAAATACTGATGGATCGTATTCTTTTGTGGTTCCAATAATGTCTAAAATAATATGCTCGCCAACTTTTGTCATAATAAGCCCAAAGAATTCTTACTAATCAAATTTTTTGCTTCTTTCAAACAAAAAACTATTATAATACTTCCTTGAGGTTGTAACTGTGAAAAACAATTGGTCAAATTCAGAAGCTAAAAAATACATTAAAAAGTATAAGAAACTTGGTCATTCAAAAGATATGGCTCTAAGAGTCTATACGACCAGACTACTAGGGAGAAATAGCGAATTAGTTTTACATGGAGGTGGAAATACATCTGTAAAAACCTCAATTACAGACATTGATAACAAAAATTATGAGGTACTATGCGTAAAAGGCAGCGGTTGGGACATGTCTGAAATAGAGCCTGCAGGTTTACCTGCCGTTAAATTAAACCCACTTTTGGCTTTAAAAAATAAAAAATCTTTAAGTGATGATGATATGGTGGCTTATCAAAAAAGAAATTTAATAGACATCAGATCTCCTAATCCTTCTGTTGAAACCTTTCTTCACGCTTTTTTGCCATATAAATTTGTTGATCATACCCATTCTGATGCAATTGTGAACATTACCAATAGATCAAATGGTATGGATCTTTGCAAAAAAATTTTTGGTTCCAAAGCTAGTATTGTTCCGTATGTGATGCCAGGATTTGCTCTAGCGCAAAAAGTCAATGAAATTTATAAAAAAAATCCAAACATAAACTGTTTAATACTTTTAAACCACGGGATATTTACATTTGATAATGATGCTAAAAAATCTTATGATTTAATGATTAAATACGTCTCTATTGCAGAAAAAACTGTAAGAAAATTTAAACGAAAAAAAATTAAACAAATTAAAAAATACAACACTAAATTTAAACCTTACGAAATTGCTCCAATTTTAAGAGGGTTATTATCTGAAAATAAGGATCAAAAATTTATACTTAATTATAGATCAAATAAAGCTTTAGAATATTTTATAAACGGAAAAGAAGTAAAAAGATATTCATCTCTTGGAACTGCAACACCAGACCATGTCATTAGAGTTAAACCTTTTCCATTAATAATTACACCAAAGCAAAATTCTAGCATTGATGATTTTAAGAAATTAGCGGAAAAAAGTTTTAAAGATTATAGAAAAAAATATGAAAGATATTTCAATATAAACAAAAGAAAAGTTAAAGGCAAAAAAACAATGCTTGATACTTCTCCAAGAGTAATTTTAGTTCAAAATGTAGGTTTATTTAGTGTTGGTGACAACCTAAATGCTTCAAGAATTGCAGGAGATTTAACGGAAACAAATGCGAGAGTAATTTCATCTGTGGAAGAAACTACAAAATATAAATTTATAACTGAGAAAGATTTATTTGATGTAGAATATTGGTCTTTAGAACAAGCAAAAATAAAAAAAGCTAAAAAAATTTTACAAGGAAATATAGTCGTAATAACAGGTGCTTTTGGAGCTATAGGATCAGCAACATATAAATTATTTAAAAGTTACGGAGCAGAAATTATTTTACTAGACTATAATGCAAAAAAAGTAAAGGAGATGCAATCCAAAATTAAAGACTTATGTTTATATTGTGATGTAAGAAGTAGAAATAGTGTAAAAAATGCTTTCAAAATAATTTCTGAAAAATATGGTGGTGTTGATATTTTAATATCCAATGCTGGAACAGCAACAGGAGGATCAATTGCAGAGATTGATGATAAAATTTTAAGAAAAAGTTTCGAAGATAATTTTTTCTCTCATCAAAATTGTGCATCTGAAACCATTAAAATATTGAAAAAACAAAATATTCAGGGATGCTTACTTTTTAATATTTCAAAACAATCTGTAAATCCTGGAAAGAACTTTGGTCCTTATGGTTTGCCAAAAACAGCCTTATTAAGTTTATGCAAACAATATGCATTAGATTATGGATCTTTTGGAATCAGATCAAATGGAGTAAATGCTGACAGAATCAGAAGTGGTTTGTTAAATGATGGAATGATTAAATCTAGAGCAAAAGCTAGAGAAGTTTCTACAGACGAATATATGAGAGGAAACTTGCTTTTAAACGAAGTCAAAGCTGAAGATGTTGCTAAAGCCTTTTTTCACTTAGCTGTATCAAAAAAAACCACCGGAGCAGTTTTAACAGTTGATGGTGGAAATATTGCTGCTTCATTAAGATAGTCAATTAAATTTTACCCTTGCAATTTACATATTTTATCTTCAAAATTATGTTTATAAAAAATGGCTGATACAATTAAATATTTTTTAGAAGAAAGCAAAATGCCAAAGACTTGGTATAATATTAGTGCTGATTTGCCAAAACCAATGGAACCACCACTTCATCCAGGTACTTTAAAACCAATTGGTCCTGATGATTTGGCTCCTTTATTTCCAATGGCTTTAATTGGTCAAGAAGTTTCTCAAGAAAGAGAGATAGAAATACCTGGGCCTGTGAGAGAAATTTATAAACAGTGGAGACCATCTCCCTTATATAGAGCCAGAAAATTAGAAAAACATTTAGATACTCCAGCAAAAATTTATTACAAATATGAAGGCGTAAGCCCATCTGGTAGTCACAAACCTAATACAGCTGTAGCACAAGCATTCTATAATAAAGAGGAAGGCACAAAAAAAATAACTACAGAAACTGGTGCTGGTCAATGGGGAACCTCATTAGCGTTTGCATGTAAATTATTTGGAATTGAATTAGATGTTTACATGGTAAAAGTAAGTTTTGAACAAAAGCCTTACCGAAAACTCGTAATGCAAACTTATGGTGCTAGATGTGTAGCAAGTCCATCAAGTGAAACTGATAGTGGAAAAGCAATTTTAGCAAAAGATCCAAACAATACAGGAAGTTTGGGTATAGCAATTTCAGAGGCCGTAGAAATGGCTGCAAAAAATCCTGATACAAAATATGCATTAGGAAGTGTTTTAAATCATGTATTAATGCACCAAACTATTGTAGGAAATGAAGCGCTACTTCAAATGGAGATGGCAGATGATTATCCAGATATTTTAGTCGGGTGTACAGGTGGTGGAAGTAATTTTTCAGGATTAGCAAATCCTTTCTTAGGAAAAAATTTTAGAGAAGGAAAAAAAACAAGAGTTATTGCATGCGAACCTAAATCTTGCCCAACATTAACAGAGGGAAAATATGTATATGATTTTGGGGATACAGGTAAATTAACACCGTTAGTAAAAATGCATACACTTGGATCTCAATTTATTCCTCCAGCTACTCATTCAGGTGGTTTAAGATATCATGGTATGGCACCATTAGTAAGTCACCTAAAAGAAATTAATGCTCTTGAAGCAAAAGCATATGGTCAAAAAGAATGTTTTGAAGCAGGAGTAAATTTTGCAAGAACTGAGGGAATTGTGCCAGCTCCAGAAGCAACTCATGCAGTAAAAGGTGCGATTGATGCTGCATTAGAATGTAAAAAAAACGGAGAATCTAAAACTATATTATTTAATTTATGTGGCCATGGTCATTTTGACATGAAAGCATATGGAGATTATTTCGAAGGTAACCTTGCAGAAGATAAGTTTGATAAAGGAAGTATGGATAAAGCCCTAGAAGATCTTCCAAAAATTGCTTAATTCTTAATTTGAGTCTAATTAATCCATTTAAAGCTTTAAGACCAATAAATAGACTCGCACGTAAAATTTCAACTCCAAATCCAAAATATTTTAATAGTTTAAAATCCCATCCAGAGTTTGGTTATTTAAAAATTTTGACTAGCAAAAATCTAATTCAATCTAAAAAATATTTTAAAAATATGAAGAATAAACAAATGATAAATAAAGAAATTAAAGATTGTTATTATATTTATAAAATATCTGATAAAAACCATCAACAAATTGGTATACTAGGTAGAATAGATTTAAATAATTATGACAACAAAAATATTTTAGGTCACGAAGAAACTTTTAAAAATAGAGTTTTTGAAAGAAAGAAACAGATCTTAAATATTTCAACTCAAATTGGCCCGATTTATACAGCTTATAAGCAAAACAAATACCTGCAAAATTTTTTAATAAAAATCACAAAATCAAAGCCAATTTATTCATTTAGATCCTTGGACAAATTTAATCATCAAGTATGGATTGTTGATAGAGAAAAAAGTCAAAAATCTTTAAAAAAATTAATTAATAAAATTAATAAAATATACATTTGTGATGGTCATCATAGAATCCAAGGCATGATTAATAGTAATAAAAAAATATCACCAATGATAATTGCTTTCCCTCACAATCAAATTAAAATATTAGATTATAACAGAGTATTAAAAAGCAATTTAAGAATTGAAAAAATTTTTAATATTATAGGTAGAAATTTTATAATCAAAAAAATTAAGAATAATTCAAAAAGATTAAAAAAAGGTAATATGGAAATGTATGTTAAGCATCAATGGTTTTCACTGAAACAGATTAAAAACAATAATAAATTAGATGTAGAAACTCTACATGAAAATATTATTAATAAAATAAAAGTTAATAAAATTGACTTTATTTCTGGAATTAATGGCTCAATTATTCTAAAGAAGTTAGTAAATTCAAAAAAATTTGATATCGCTTTCAGACTTTCCCCCACAAATATTTCAAGTGTTATGAGAATTGCTGATAAAAAAAAATTTATGCCTCCGAAATCAACTTGGTTTCATCCAAAGCCCTTAGATGGATTAATTTGTTCTGAATTATAACGCATATCTCAATTTTCCAATTTTTTGACCTATAGAATTTGTAACTTCACTAGATTTAATCTTTGCTAGTTCATTTTCATCAATAATATTTAGCTCAGAAATTAATCCTGCTATTGCAGTTTCAGCTGCCCTCGCTGCACCGTCTAAAATTTTAACTACAAGTGCAGATTTTATTTCAGGTATTAAAGCTAAAAATACTCCTTCTGCACCATTTTTGAAAAATATTTTTCCTTTTGAAAGTTTTGTTAAAATACAATTAACACTATTTGTGCCTCCAGTTATCTCAGGAAAATTTACGCATGAGTTAAATATTTTTTTTGCTATATCTTTATTTTCGTTTAATTTTTTATCATCTGTTAATCGAGATACTGCTAAAGCAAATTTTTTCAAAGGCATCAAGGGATTTGGAAGAGTACAACCGTCAATTCCAATATTTTTTATCTTATAATCTGATAAATCTTCAATTAATTTAATTAAATCCTTTTGCAAAGGATGTGTTTTTTCATGGTAATTTTCTAAGGTTAAATCTTTATGTTTACATACTGCCAGATGCCCACAATGTTTTCCCGAACAATTATGATAAATTCTTCTTTTATTTTTATTCTCTAATTTTTCCCTAAATTTGTCCTCCAAATTCCATGGCCAGTCATGACCACAAGAAAGATTTTCTTCTTTTATATTAATTTTTTTAAACCAATTCAAAATTATTTCTTGATGAAATTTTTCAGCATGATGTGATGCTGTTGTAATTGCTATTTGTTCTTCAGTGAGTTCCATAGAGCTTGCTATGCCGTCTTTATAAAGATTTAAAGTTTGAATTGGTTTTAATGCTGATCTTGGATATATATTTATGTCAGAATTTCCCCACTCTTTTAAAATATCCCCTGATGAATTGATTAATACTGCAACCCCTTGATGAAAGCTTTCAATTTCACCACTTCTTGTAACTTCAACCATTCTTACAGATTCCATATATTTATTTATTAAATAATTTTTTTAAACTTTCAGTAGAAGCTTTGGAAATCCCTTTTTCTGTAATTAAACCAGTAACGTATTTTGCAGGAGTTACATCAAAAGCTAAATTCATTGCTTTACTTTTGCTAGGATAAATTAAAATTTTCTTAATTTCATTATTTTCATCAACTCCTTCTACGTGAGATAATTCTTCAGAGCTTCTTTCCTCAATTGGAATATCTTTCGCATCTTTAATATCCCAATCAATTGTTGAACTTGGCAGGGCCACATAAAAGGGAACACTGTTATCATGGGCAGCTAAAGCTTTAAGATAAGTACCAATTTTATTACAAACATCTCCATTAGACAAAGTTCTATCAGTACCAACAATGCACAAATCAACCTCACCTCTTTGCATTAAAATTCCACCTGTATTATCAGCAATAATAGTATTTGGAATTTCTTCTTCATTTAGTTCATATGATGTTAAATTTGCACCTTGGTTTCTTGGTCTTGTTTCGTCTACCCATACATGAACTGGAATTCCTTTTTTATTAGCATGATAAATTGGTGAAGTTGCTGTTCCCCAATTAATTGTTGCTAACCAGCCTGCATTACAATGAGTTAAGATATTAACTGTATCCTTCTTTTTACTATAAATTTCTTCAATTATTTTTAATCCATTAATACCAATATTTTCACAAAATTTTTCATCCTCATCGCATATTTCTTTGGCCTCATTTAAAGCTACATCTAAAATTTGATCACTATTAATTCCTGACAATTTTTTTATCATACGATCTACAGCCCACTTTAAATTTATAGCAGTAGGTCTTGATTTAATTAATTCTTCTGCACTTTTTTTAATAAATTCTGAATTGCTATTTTCTTGAGCTGCCAAAGCTAGACCATAAGCAGCTGTGCCACCAATTAGAGGTGCGCCTCTTACCTCCATTACTTTAATTGCATTTATTGCATCATTTACAGTTTTAAGTTCTTTAATTATAAATCGGTGAGGAAGTTTTGTTTGATCAATAATTTTGACAACATTATTTTCAAACCAAATAGTTCGATACTCTTTTCCTTCTATTCTCATTTATTTAAAACTCTACCTGCTATAGTTTTTAATTTATCTATAGTCTTTTTTGTTCTTTTTTCTGGAGCAGTAATAATTGCTACATCTAAACAATTATTAGTGGGGTCCTTTGGATCAATATAACTTTCAAAATTATTAATCAAATTTTTAATCATGATTTTTGCTTTTTCAGCGTTTCCTAATAAAACTTTAATTACTTGTTGTACGTCAACATTTTCATGATCTGGATGCCAACAATCAAAATCTGTAACCATAGAAACTGATGCATATCTAATTTCAGCTTCTCTTGCTAATTTTGCTTCTGGCATATTCGTCATGCCAATCACATCTGCTTTCCATGATCTATATAAATTAGATTCTGCTAAAGTAGAAAATTGTGGACCTTCCATAACAACGTAAGTTCCATTTCTTTGATAATCTATATTTGATTTTTTGATTGCATCTTCACAAGCGTTCATTAAGCCATTTGAGGTTGGATGGGCCATTGATACATGGGCTACAATTTCGTCGTCAAAGAAAGTTTTTACTCTTGCAAAAGTTCTATCTATGAATTGATCAACAATTACAAATTTACCTGGAGGTAGTTCTTCTTTTAAAGAACCGACTGCTGAAACTGATACAATATCAGTCACACCTAATTGCTTAAGTGCATCTATATTTGCCCTAAAATTAATATTAGTAGGAGAAATAAAATGCCCTCTTCCATGTCTAGGTAAAAAATAAACTTCTTTAGTATTATAATTTGTTTTTAAAATTTGATCAGAAGGCTTGCCCCATGGTGTGTTTAAATTCAGTAATTCTCTATTTTTGAATTCTTCTACGTCATAAAGACCACTTCCACCAATAATTGCTAATTTATTTGTTGTCATAATTTTAAATTTATTTATTTATACTTTTATTATTAACTATTATGAACTTAAAAGATTATATTAGATCAATTCCTGACTATCCCAAAAAAGGCATTTTATTTAGAGATATTACTACTTTAATAAAAAACGAAAATGCTTTTGCAGAAACTATTAATCAAATTGTTGAAAGATCAAAAAAATACAATTTTACAAAAATTGCAGCGATTGAATCAAGAGGCTTTGTATTTGCATCTGCAGTTTCATATATTTTAAATAAACCATTTATAATGCTAAGAAAAAAAAATAAGCTGCCTGCTGACGTTCACTCTATAGATTTTGAGCTTGAGTATGGTACCGCGACTATTGAGGTTCATAAAGATTCAATTAATGAAGAGGATTCGGTTTTAATTGTTGATGACCTTGTTGCAACAGGTGGCACAGCTGAAGCAGCTGCAAAATTAGTTGAAATTTCAAAAGGAAAAGTTGCAGCATTTGTGTTTGTAATAAATCTCTTTGATTTAGGTGGGTCAGATAATTTGATCAAAAATAATTATAAAGTAGAGAATTTAATCGAATTTCCAGGACATTAAGCTATAAAAAACTTATCCACAGGCCATATATTAATTTGAAATAAATTTTTATGGTTATAATTTAACATGCGATGAGAATTGAAGAAGAGCTCAAATTGGATTATTCAGATGTCCTGTTTAGACCTAAGAGAAGTACATTAAAAAGCCGTAAAGACGTAAATCTATTACGTACATACAGATTTAAATACAGTAAAAATGAATGGTCAGGTATTCCAATAATGGCGGCAAATATGGATGGAGTTGGAGAATTAACTATTGCTGAAAAATTAAATGAATATGGAATGATTACATCTTTAACAAAACAACATGACGTAAAAAAAATTAAACAAAACAAAAATATTAAAAAAATATATTCAAATATTGCTCTAAGTGTTGGAATAAAAAAAGAAGATTTTCAAAATTTAGATAAGGTTTTAAAAGAATTTAGTTTTTTTAAATTTATATGTATTGATGTTGCTAATGGATACACAGAACATTTTACAAATTTTATAAAATCTGTAAGAGATAAATACCCAACTAAAACAATTATTGCTGGCAACGTGGTAACAGCAGACATGACTCAAGAATTAGTTCTAAGTGGAGCAGATATTGTTAAAGTTGGAATTGGCCCTGGAAGTGTTTGTACAACAAGAATTCAAACTGGGGTTGGTTATCCACAATTAAGTGCGGTAATAGAATGTGCTGATGCAGCACATGGACTTGGCGCTCATGTGATAGCAGATGGTGGATGCACATGTCCTGGTGATGTAGCTAAAGGTTTTGGAGGTGGTGCTGACTTTGTAATGCTTGGAGGTATGCTGGCTGGACACGATGAAGGAAATGGTAAAATTGTAAAAGTAAATGGTGAAAAATATATAGAATTCTATGGATCAAGTTCTGAGGTTGCAAATAAAAAACATTATGGTGGACTTTCATCTTATAGAAGTAGCGAAGGAAGAAAGGTTCGTGTAAAATACAGAGGAAAAATTAATGATACAATATTAAATATTCTTGGTGGTGTAAGAAGTAGTTGCACTTATGTTGGTGCTCCTTCGCTTAAACAATTAAGTAAATGCACGACATTTGTTAGGGTATCCAATCAGTATAATGATAGTTTAATTAAATAATTATTTTTTAAACTTAAAATCTTTTATATTTGTAGTTTCGTATTTCTCAAATGGCATATGTATCCATGGAGAATCTTCTAAATAATCTACAGAATAATCAGGTTTAAATTTTGAAGTTGATTTGTGCCAAATAACTGCTGTTTTAATTTTTTCATCAAAATAAAAACCATAAAAATGTTCAAGCCATTTAATACTTTTTATTAATGTTTTTCCTGAGTCAGCAAGATCATCAACTAATAAAACATGGGAACCTAAATTAGGAGTAGTCTTCGCCAAATCTCTTGAAAAAGTAAATTGTCCTTGCTGGTTTTTAATATCATCACTTTTGCCATGATAAGATTCAACAGATAATATGCCTAAAGGAACATCAAATAATCTACTAAATACATCACCAACTCTTAATCCTCCTTTGGCAATACAAATAATTTGGTTAAATTTACAATTATCTTCATGAACCTTTTTAGCTAATTGCTCTATCTTTTTATGATAATCTTCCCAACTTATGTAAATATCTTTCATAGTTTTTTGGTAGCGGGAAGTGGGATCGAACCACTGACCTCGGGCTTATGAGTCCCGCGCTCTAACCAACTGAGCTACCCCGCCTTAATTGATAAATGATTTATAATATAAATCTTTATTGTTTCAATAAACTTTTTAAATCAAATTCTAAACTAAATAATAAAATAAACTGCTAACAAACTAACTAAACCAGCTAAAATAATTGAAAAAACAATTTTTTTTTTTAATGTTCTTTTTTGATCTAATCTAACTCTATTTAGTAAAATATTTACATTAGTGGTCTTAATCTTATCAAATTCTATATTTTTATTTGAGGAACTTTCTGTATTTTCTGATGAAATATAATTAAATGATTTTTTCACAACATTAATTAATCAGGTATTTATATAAAATTCAATCTAATAGAGAATTAACTAAATTATCTTATAATCAGTTTGTTTTAGAGGTTTTTTTAACAAATCTGCAGGATATTTTGTTTTTTCAACCTCAATATAAAAGTCATAGTTTTTTATCTCTTTATCTAAAATGTCTTTATCAATATACCCAAATGCTAAGTTTTTTTTAAAATTAAATGAATAGTTTCCAGAGGTTGTTCTACCAACAATTTTATCTCCAAGATAAATTGGCTCATCATGAAGTAGTAAAGGTTTGCCTGGTTCACTATCTTTTAAGGTAAACATTGCGAATTTACTTTTTATCTTTGTTTGTTTAATTTTTTCCAATGAGTGTTTACCTATAAATTCTACTTCTTTTTTTTTACTAATTGTAAAAGATAACCCTGCTTGATATTGATTTTCCTCTGGTGAAATATCTTGTCCCCAGTGTAAAAATCCACTTTCCATTCGCATAATATCCAACGCATGCATGCCACAATTGGAAAGATTATAATTTTTACCTTTATCAATAATCAATTCAAAAATATTTTTTGCATCTTTAAAATCAACATATAATTCATATCCCAACTCACCTACATAAGATAATCTTTGGGCCCAAATATTTTTATCTTCAATTGTTATATTTTTTGCTGTACCAAATTTAAAGTTATCATTATCAAAATTATCTTCAGATATTGTTTTTATCAACTCTCTACTTTTAGGACCAAATAATCCAAATACACATAAATCATCTGTAATATCTTTTACTTCGATATCTTTAGAGAGATATTTTTTTATATGAAATTTATCTCTTTCTCTTGTTGCCGCAGAACTTATTATTCTAAAATAATTTTTCTCAATACAAACAACTGTTAAATCTGCCTCTATCCCTCCGTCAGGGTTAAGCATATGCGTATAGATACATTTGCCAGGTTCATTTTTAATATTGGCAGTACAAATTTTTTGTAGTTCTTTGTGTGCTTTGTCTGACTTTATTTCAAACTTAGAAAAAGGCGAAAGATCAAACAAACCAACATTTTTTATTGTATTATTGGTCTCATACTCTGCTGATGGATACCAGCTTTGATAATTATAACTATATTCGTATTCAGGTTTTTCTCCATCTAAAGCAAACCACATTGGCCGCTCATATCCTCCTGAAACACCAAAACATGCACCAAAACTTTTTAAATTATCATGATGTGGAAGAGTTTTAATATTTCTAGAAGTTTTATGTTGTTTAAATGGCCAATGCATTCCGTATAGATCACCCAATGTTTCTGTAATTCTTGGTTTAATAAAATTTATTTCTGAATGAAACTTTTGAAATCTTTTTATATCATAACTGAAAATATCCTCATTGATATGACCAGTCATCAACCATTCTGCTGTAACTTTACCAACACCCCCTCCACTTCCAATACCAATACTGTTTAACCCACAACATACAAAAAAGTTTTTTACCTCTGGGACCTCACCTAACAAAGTGTTTGTATCTGGCGTAAAAGATTCTGGGCCTGAGAAAAATTTTCTAATTCCAGCTTTTTCTAAAACTGGAAATCTTTTTATTGCAGACTCTAAGTATGGTTGAAAATGTTCAAAATTTTCTTGAAATTCACCGAATGAAAAATTTTCTGGAACTTTGTTTGTTTTATCCCATGCAGGAATTGAATTTCCCTCAAAAATTCCTAACAATATTTTCCCTGCATCCTCTTTTATATAAGTTCGATTATCAAAATCTCTAATAACAGGTAAAGTTTTTGACAGATTTTCTATTGGTTCTGTAATGATATAGAAGTGTTCTGCAGGATAAAGCGGGATGCTTACTCCAGCTTTTTCTCCAATTTGTCTCGACCACATACCTGAAGCTAAAACAATATATTCACAATCAATTTTTTGGCCATTAACTTTAACTCCTGAAATTTTTCCGTCTCTCGTTAAAATTTCCTCTACTGGTGATTTTTCAAAAATTTGTGCTCCATGCTTTCTTGCACCTTTAGCAAGCATGTGTGTTACCCCTGATGGATCTGCGGCTCCATCTCCTGGCATTAGGATTCCACCAATTACCTCATCTGTATTTATGATTGGATAATCTTTTTTAACTTGATCTTTATCTAAAATTCTTACATCAACATCATACAATTGAGCGGTTGTTGCTTGTCTTTTAAGTTCTTGCCATCTACCTTTATTCTGAGCTATTGAAAGTGCACCATTCAGCCTTAAACCTGCAGAATGATCTACCTCTCTCTCAAGTTCTTTATATAAGTCTAAAGTATATTTTCTAATTTTAGTTATTGCAGCAGATGGACCTAATTGACTTACTAATCCAGCAGCATGCCAAGTTGTTCCTGATGTAAGCTGATCTCTTTCTAAAAGAATTGTATCTTTCCAACCAAATTTAGCTAGATGATAGGCCACAGAACAACCTACTACACCGCCACCAATAACAACAACTTTTGTACTAGCTGGTAGTTTCTTTTCCATCTATTTAACTTTTAATTGCTTCTCCTGGGTCAACATATTCATGTTTAAATACATCAGCAACTGCTTTATAGGTTACGTATCCTTTATGAACATTTAATCCAGCTAAAAAGTTTTTATCTTCACTTAAAGCTTTTTGATAACCTTTATTTGCTAGTCTTGCTAAATAAGGAAGAGTTGCCTTGTTTAATGCAAAGGTAGACGTTCTAGGAACACCACCAGGCATATTTGCGACACAGTAATGAACCACATCATCAACTATGTATGTTGGATCACCATGTGTTGTAGGTTTGCTTGTCTCAACACAGCCACCTTGATCAATTGCAACATCAACAATTACTGAGCCTCTTTTCATTAATTTTATCATATCTTTAGTAACTAATTTTGGAGCTTCCGCTCCAGGTATCAAAACTCCTCCAACTAATAAATCTGCCTCAGCAACTAATTTATTCAAGTCTGTTTTATCACTTTGCTCTGGAATAATTTTATCTCCAAACATTTCAACAAGTTGTTTTAATCTTGCCTCAGACTTGTCAACTATATAAACTTTAGCTTGCATTCCCGTTGCAATTATTGCTGCGTTTTCTCCTACTACTCCACCTCCAAGAATTAATACGTTAGCTGGCTCACCTCCTGGTGCTCCTCCTAATAACACACCTCTACCTTTTTGATTTTTTTCTAGACAATGAGCTCCAGCTTGTACTGACATTCTCCCAGCAACTGCACTCATAGGAGCAAGTAATGGCAATCTTCCATTATCATCAGTTACTGTTTCATATGCGATATTAATACTTTTAGATTTTATTAA
This sequence comes from uncultured Pelagibacteraceae bacterium, assembly GCA_902624045.1. GTDB lineage: Bacteria > Pseudomonadota > Alphaproteobacteria > Pelagibacterales > Pelagibacteraceae > Pelagibacter. The sequence goes on along the minus strand of CACNVX010000004.1, from coordinate 10,697 downwards.
TCCCTCGGTTAATTCCTTTGCAGCAGCTAAATGAAGATAAGTATATACGATTTGATTTTCTCTAATCATATCAACTTCTACTTTCTGAGGTTCTTTTACTTTAACTATTATTTCTGAATCATTAAAAATATCAGCTGCTGCATCTACTATTTTTGCTCCAGCCTTTATATACTGGTCATTCTCAAAACCAGCTTCAAATCCACCATTGTTTTCAACCAACACTTCATGGCCCTCTGATACTAAAGTTTTTACGCTATCTGGAGTTAAACCAATTCTATTTTCTTGAGGTTTTATTTCCCTAGGTACGCCTATTTTCATGAACTCTCTTTATGTATATTTGAATAAATAAAAACTAGTTTTTCTGATTTTTTTGGTAGTTGGTAATACCTGTTCTTAATTTATCAATAATCTCATCAATGTGTTTTTCTTCACATATAAATTGTGGAGCAATAATTAAACAATCACCTGTTGCTTTAAAGTTAACACCTGCTTCATAGCAAGACTTAAAGGTTTCCAAACCAGCTTTACCAGGTTTGGTATTTAATTTCATATCTATACCGCCCATCATTCCGTATCCTCTTATATTTTCTACAGCATCCAAGTCTTGGAGTGAGAAAAGTCCTTTTTGAAAATAAGGTGATAAATTTTTTGCTCTTTCAAAAATATCCTCTTTTTCAAAAATGTCTTGCACAGCTAAAGCTGCTGCTACTGCAACAGGAATACCTGAATAAGTATAACCATGAAATAATTCTACTGACCCCATTGGAGATGCATCCATTACAGCATCATAGATGTCGTCTTTACATGCTACAACACCCATTGGAACAACTCCGTTTGTAGTTGCTTTTGCCATTGTCATTATGTCTGGTGTTACGCCAAATTCATGACTAGCAAATGCAGAACCAGTTCTGCCCCATCCTGTAATAACTTCGTCAAAAATTAAAAGTATTCCGTGTTTATCGCAAATTTCTCTCAATCTTTGTAAATATCCTTTTGGTGGAACTAAAGTTCCAGTAGATCCTGCAATTGGTTCAACAATACATGCTGCAATATTTTCAGGACCAAAATTGCTCGCAATTCTCTCTAAATCTTCAGCAAGGTCTCCACCTGTTTCTGGTTGACCACTAACAAACTTATGTTCGGGTAAATGAGTATGTCTCATGTGTTGAACACCTGGCATTAATATACTTGCAAATGTTTTAACATTATTAATCATTCCACCAACAGAAACACATCCTATGTTCATTCCGTGGTATCCTCTCTCACGTCCAACAAATCTAAATCTATGTGCATTCCCTTTTGCTCTATGATAAGCAATTGCAATTTTAATTGCTGTTTCAACTGCAGTAGATCCACAAATTGTAAAAAACATTTTATTTAAATCGCCTGGAGTATGTTTTGAAATCTTAGTTGCTAATTCAAATGATCCACCAAAACCTTGTTGGAATGGTTGGGCATAATCTAAAGTTTCTAACTGCTTAGTTACAGCCTCTGTTATTTCTTTTCTTCCATGACCTAATGGATTACAAAATAATCCTGAGCTTGCATCAATTTGTGTTTTTCCATGATGAGTTTTTAAATAAACTCCTTTTGCTTCAGTAATTAGCCTTGGGTTGGCTTTAAAATCTTTGTTGGATGTAAACGGCATCCAATGTTCATTTAATGAATTTGGAACTGATGTTCTACTCTCTGAGCTCATAAATTACTTTCTATAAATTTTTTAATTTGTTTTTAAGTTTTAACTTTACGGCTTCTTTAGACTAAAATAAATAGATTAACTACCACATTATTGACACAACTAAGGATTGTATAAGTTTCTTTTTTTGTTTTACTTCAGTGCCAATTTGAATTTAAATATCGAGAATTTAATTAATTAAACATAGGGGAATAAATGAAAAAAATACTAAGTTTTATTCTAGGATCTATTTTTGCACTTAACCTATCAATTTCAGTTGCTAATTCGGCTGCAAATGAGGTTAGAGTTGCGTACTTTCTAGAATGGCCAAGTCCAAATCTAGAGGACATGCAGAAGAAGAATTTTGCTAAAGCTCTTGGTGTTCCAGTTAAATGGACAAACTTCACAAACGGTGGAGCTATGACTGATGCAATGTTAGCAGGAGATATTGATATTTCTTACTCTCAAGGATTAGTACCTTTTATCAATGCTGTAAAATCTAATGCGCCTATCAAATTAGTTGATATTGCTATGGAATACGGAATGGGTGGAACTACATGTGTTACATCTAATGCTTCTGGAATTACAAAAGCAAACGCAACTGAATTAGAAGGTAAAAAAGTTGCTGTTCCATTAGGAACAATGGCTGAATACGTTTTTGATGAAAGTATGAAAGTTGTTGGTGCTGACAGAGGTAAAATGGATATTATCCAAATGGACCCTGAAGAAGGTGCTGCTGCATTAGTAAGCGGCGATGTTGTAATGGCATGTTTATTTGGTGGTAATTCTATAAAAGCGGCAACTGCAGTTGGATCTAGACTGCTAACTGTAGATGAGGCTAGAGCAGCTGGTATCTTAGGTATAGATATAACATCTGTTACAGATAAATTCATGAAAGAAAACCCAGGTATGTTAAGAACTTTCATAGAGGTAACTCATGAGGCTAACGCTAGATACAAAGCTGGAAAAGCTGACTTGAACGCAATGTCTAAAGCTTCAGAGATGAAAGTTTCAGATATGAAAGATACTTTAAGTGGATTTAAATTCTTAACTCCAGAAGAAACTAAACAATCTATGACAAGTGGAAACTTAGATGCATTCTTAAAAGGAATGGGAACTCCAGGTGGAAACGTAGATACAAGTTTCTTACCTTTATAATTTTAAGGGTTTAAAATTTTAAATAGGCACTGATTTAACAATTGGTGCCTATTTTTTTTACAAAATTTCTAATATAAAGAATTTATGAGCGATCTAGTTTCTCAAAATTTAAATATGATTTTTAAAACTCCAAAAGGAGAAACTGTTCATGCACTAAAAGATGTGAGTTTTACTCTTAAAAAAGGAGAATTACTTACAGTCCTTGGTCCCTCTGGTTGTGGAAAAACAACTCTCCTAAATATTACTGCTGGTTTTTTAAGACCCACATCAGGAAGTATAACTCTTAATAATAACGAGATAGATGGACCTGGTGTTGAACGAGGAATGGTATTCCAACAAGGAGCATTGTTTGAGTGGTTAACAGTTGCTGAAAATGTAAATTTTGGTCTTAGGATGAAAAAAGAAGATCCAGAGGTTACAGCTAAGAAAGTTGATGAATGGTTAGATATAGTTGGTCTTAAAGGTTTTGGTAATACTCCTACTTATCAATTATCAGGTGGTATGCAGCAAAGAGTTGCTCTTGCAAGATGTTTAATAAACGATCCTGATTTAATTTTAATGGACGAACCATTAGGAGCTTTAGATGCATTAACGAGAGAAAAAATGCAGTCATTAGTTTTAAAAATTTGGAAGGAAACTGGAAAAACAATTATCTTAATTACACACTCCGTCGAAGAAGCATTGTTACTTGGAGAAAGATTATATGTAATGGCACCAAGACCAGGTAGAATACATAAAGAGTATAATCTTCCATTTGCAGAAATGGGTCTTACACAAGATTTAAGAGAAATAAAAAAGAATAAGGAATTCTCTTCTACCAGAGAAGAAATCTTATCCATGATATGGGATATGGAAGAAGAAATTATGGGGAAAGAAAATTAAATGTTAACCCAATTTGTAACTATCTTAATATTTGTAGCTGTAATTGGATGTATTCTTTATGGAAGAAGATTAATTAGAACTGAAAAAGTGGATGCTGTCTTTGGTAATCCGGAAAGAGCTAAAGGTGGAACACACTGGATAATTGTAGGTAGTAGTGCAATTCTGATGCTATGGCTTTATTATTCATGGGATATAGCAAAAGGTTTTTATCCAAAATCAGCAAATGAATTATGCCAGGTAGCTAAAATTAATGAGTCATTGTTAGGTTTAAAGTACCAATTCCCTATTGAGGAAAGAGAATTCAAAAGCACATCAATTATAAAAATTGAAAATAAAAACCTAAAAAAAATTGCTAGTGAGATAAATGGATCTTCAGATTTAAATGATCAGCAAAAAACAATTCTAGTGAGCTATATTGATAGAACATCTAAATTAATTCCTTTCTTAACTAGTGAAGAGCTAATGGAAATGGAAACTAAAATTAAAATTAAAGAAATGACAGAGGAAATAAAACTTCTAAGTTTAAATTTCCAAAAGAAAGGTTATCCTTTTGAAACAGGTGCTGAAAAAAATGAAAGACAAAAACTTATTAATGAACAAGGTGGTTGGGGGATAACAACAATAGATTCTGGGAGTGGTTCTATAGAAAACACCATAGAAATACCGACCGCACCTCAAACGAATAAAGGTTTAAAATTTCATGCAGCCGCAGCAGAGCTAAAAAAAATTGACGACAAATTTTTTAAATTAAAAAACCATAACCCACAGTTTAAAAACGCAGTCAAACAACTTAAAGATGATATTAAAGCTTATAGAAACAGTTTAGATGATAATCAAGAAATCGCATCTGATTACGCAAAGAACATTGTTAAAATTGCAAGAAGAATAGAGTTTGCAAGTATCTACCCTCCTAATGCACTAAAAGAAATGCAGGCTGCAATTGTTGAATTTGATGAGTTACAAAATAAAGAACAAGGTGGATTAAGGTTAATTGATATTCTTTTATTTCCTGCTGGAACAATTGTTGCAAGTGGACCAACATGTTCAGAGCAAGGATCAGGAAGATGGTTACCAAAACCATCTGATACTTTTAACAAATTTATCCTGATGTCAAAACCAAGTGTTGGCTACAAAAATATTCCTCTTTTATGGATTGAGATGGTTGATGTAAGTAAAATGATAGGATTTATTTTACCGGATTGGATAGCAGATATATTGCCTGGTGAATATCCAGTGCATACAAAAGATGGAATTGTAAAAGAAAACTTTAAAAGTAAAGTTTTAAAAGTTGTTACTGGTGACTTTAAATTATTTAAAGTGCCTGTTCCATATGGACACATATGGGACTCATTCTTAAGAGTATTTTTGGGTTTAGTATTTGGAATTCTTATTGGGGTGCCATTAGGATTGTTTATGGGTTTAAATCGATTTGCTAAAGGCTTCTTTGATCCTTTAATCGAATTATACAGACCTGTTCCACCGTTAGCTTGGGCGCCATTGATTATTTCAGTTCTTGGAATAGATAATACGGGTAAAATATTTTTATTATTCATGGTCTCACTTTCAATTATGATTATTTCTGCAAGAGCTGGTGCATCAGGAACACAACTTTCAAAAATACATGCTGCACACTCATTAGGGGCTACTAAAAAACAAATTTTACGATATGTAATTTTCCCTAATTCACTTCCTGAAATTCTCACAGGAATTAGAGTTGCTGTTGGTATGTGCTGGGGAACACTTGTTGCTGCAGAGTTTCTTGCAGGTACAACTGGTATTGGTTTTGTTGAAAACGTCGCTAAAAAATACTTCCAATATGAAGTTATTTGGATAACGATATTTATTATGGGTTTGTTAGGTCTTTTATTTGATATTACATTAAGAAAAATAATAGATAAAACTATTCCTTGGCGTGGAAAAGGATAAATGTTAAGGGGATGAAATGAAGACCCCAATTTTAAAAAAACAAGTTATTAAAATATTTCAAAAATTTGGTCTAAGTAAAGATCATGCTTTAATTTCTGCAAATGCATTGATAAACGCTGAATTAGTTGGTGCATATGGTCATGGTTTATCAAGGCTTAAAATGTACTGTGATCGAATTTCTAAAAAAGTAATTAATCCAAAACCAAAAATAAAAATTAAAAAGATTTCTTCTTCTATTTCACACATAGATGCAAATAATAGTATTGGTTTTGTTGCAGCTGATTTAGGAATTAAAACAACAATTAAGCATGCACAAAAAACTGGAATAGGAATGGTAGCAGTTAAAAATAGTGGTCACTATGGCTTATCAGGTTATTACGCTGAACAAGCAGTAAAGAAAAATTTAATTACAATGATCTATACGAATGCTCCACCAGCAATTGCTCCACATGGTGCATTAAAAACATTATTTGGTACAAACCCAATTTGTTTTGGATCACCTACAGGTTCTAAAATTCCATTTATTTTAGATACATCAATTTCAATGATTAATAGAGGAAAAATAAGAGTTGCAGCAAGAAACAATCAATCAATTCCCGCTGGTGTTGCGTTAGATAAATTTGGTAAACCAACTACAGATGCTAAAAAGGCATTAGCTGGAGTACAATTACCTATTTCAGGTTTTAGAGGTTCTGGACTTGCATGGATGGTAGATATATTAAGTGGAGTTTTAACTGGAGGAAATCACGCAGGAAGAGTTAAAGATCCATTTGATGATTTTTCAGGTCCACAAAATATTGGACATTTGTTTATAACTTTTAAAGCAAATTTATTTCAAAAAAATTATAACCAACGAATTAAAGATAATATTAAAACAATAAAAAAACTTCCTAAGATTAAAGGAGTTAAAGAAATAATGTATCCAGGCCAAAATAAATTTAACCGGTATAAAAATAACTCGAAAAAAGAAATTTTTATACCGGATATGATTAAGAAAGATTTGGAAAACTTAATAAGTTAACATCGTTAGAGCACCCAAAGAAACGATAACAGATGATAAAATTATTGTTCGTTTAACTTTTTCCTTCTTCTTTTCTTCTAGAAGCCTTTGCTTAAGAACATCCACATTAACTCTTTTTGGAGCGTCAACATATTGAGAGGGGGTCTCTACAATCTCAGATGTTCTATTTAAGCTTTCTGTACTCATGTGATTAAATAATCATTTATTTATTTGTTTTTATATAGTTCAATTGTCCAAAATGGGTTGACTCATTCTTTGATATTGTTCATATTGGGTTTTTTTAAAATGTATGAACACTTTACCCAGTATATCCGAGCATATTGATGAGAAGATAATCAATAAAGTAATTCAAGATAACTTTGCCGCACTAGCACCCTCCTATTTTACTTTGACAAGCAATTGGTTTGTAAGAGCCTATGATCATTGGAAAGACATAGATAAGTTCGTCATAGTTATATATTTGATACATCAAGACCTTATATATTTTAGGCAAAATGGCTTAAAAATTAACTACGAAACATTTTACGAAAAAAAATCAATTGAAATTGATAAAATTAACATTTCAGACATATCAAAAGATCTAGGGGTTCCAAAAGAAAGTATTAGAAGAAAAGTTTTGGAATTACAGAAAATTGGAACAATTAGAAGGGTTGGTAAAAAAATTTTTGTTGTTAGGGATACTCTATACTCAGCTAAAGCAGTTGAAACACTTACAGAAATTGCAACTATGTTGCATGAATTTAATAAAATTTTACAAAAAGAGAAACTAGTAAATGAAGTTTATTCTATTAATGAAATAATACTGGCTATAAAAGAAAATTTTTCTTACTGCTTATATCAGTTTAATAAATTTTGGTTTATTTATATGAATAGATGGAGAAAAGAGTTAAAAGATTTGGAAAGTTTGGGCATTGGTATGGTTGTAGTAATAAACGCAGTTAAAAATAAAGATTTTATTCCAAAAAATTTAATGCGTTCATACCACAAACAACTTATGGGCTCTGATAATAGAGGTGTAAATGCCATGTCAATTTCTGAGATAACTGGTATCCCAAGACCTACAGTTGTCAGAAAACTAAAATATTTAATTGATAAAAAATATCTTCATAAAAATGAAAAAAAATTAATTACGTTCAATGCTAAAGATAGTGCTTTTATAACAACTAAGGGAATGGTGAATAAAAATATGATTTCCTTGAGTCATTTTATCTATAAAGTTTTTAATCAGATAAGAATAATAAATTCTTAATTAGATCTTCTTAAAATATAAATAAAAATAAATCCAGTAATATACATTATTAGTGCATAAGCAGCTGTTGGAATTGCGTATAATATATCGGTGCCAAATATTTGGGTAGAAACAAATATAGCTAAAGTACCATTTTGTAATCCACATTCTAAAGCAATACACCTCATTTGTTTAACTCCTGAAGTAAAAGCTTTTGCGATGTAGTAGGCAATAAGCATCATCGATACATTTAATATTAAAGTAATTAAACCAGCTTGCATTATAAAGCTAATTAAATTCTCTTTTTCTTCATAAAACGCTGCAAAAAAGAAAATTATAAATAAAACAACGTTTAATTTATTAAAAATTCCAACTTTAGACGCTACAAAATTTTCAGCAAATTTTCTGATGATCATTCCTAAAATTACAGGCACCGTTACAACTAAAAACATTTTTAGCGCAATTCCTGTCATTGAAATATTTTGTGAAAATTCTGTTATTCCAAGAAAATCTGCAGATGTAAAAATTATTAACGGAACTGTAATTATACTTAATAAACTAATTACAGCAGTCAAAGATATTGATAATGCAACATCTCCATCAGCAAATTTTGTCATAATATTAGATGTAACGCCACCCGGAGCTGCCGCTATAATCATAACCCCTATTGCTATTTCTGGTGGTGATCTAAAAATTAAAATTAATATATATGCTATAAGTGGAAGAATTATTAATTGAGATATAAAACCTACAATAAAATCTTTTGGTGTTTTTAATACTCTGCCAAAATCTTCTAATTTTAATCCTAGGCCTAAGCCTAACATTATCAAAGCCAATATGATTGGCGCTATTTTTGTAACTATTTCCAAGTCTTCTCCCTCCCCATCTAGAAAGAACACATAGAATATACATCATTTAATTGTATAAATAAATTTTAAACCTGTAAGTGAATATACTAATAAAATAGTAACATTTTTGTAAATTTCATAATAAGTTTTTTGAATAAATATAAACTTAGAGAGGAAATAATGAAAAATCTAATCAAGATAGCTTCAATTGTCCTTCTTTTTTCGATCACATTGTTTGGATTAACAAACAAAGCATCAGCGGCAAAACTTACATTATATTGTAGTGTGGAAATAGATGTTTGTGAAATGCTTGAACAAGCTTACGAAAAAGAGACAGGTACAAAAGTTGCGATGACAAGAGCAAGTAGTGGTGAAACTTTTGCAAAAATTAAAGCAGAGTCATCAAATCCAAAAGGAGACGTTTGGTTTGGTGGAACCGGTGATCCACATTTAACAGCTGCGCAAGAAAATCTAACAGAAAAATATAAATCAAAGCACTTCAATGATTTATTACCTGCTGCTCAAAACCAAGCAAAAAATGCTGACTTTAAATCTGTAGGGATTTATGTTGGTGCTTTAGGTTTTGGATATAATAAAGATCTATTAGCAAAAAAAGGTCTTCCAGCTCCTAAATCATGGATGGACTTAACAAAACCAATTTATAAAGGTGAAATCCAAGTAGCAAATCCTAATTCATCTGGAACTGCTTACACAACTTTAGCTACAATTCTTCAAATTTTTGGGGAAGATAAAGGTTGGGATTACATGAAAAAACTTCATGCAAATATAAATACTTATACAAAATCTGGTTCTGCTCCAATTAAAGCAACTGGACGAGGTGAAAACTTAATTGGTATTTGTTTTCAACACGATGGTGTTAAACAAACTAAAAAAGGTTTGCCTGTTGTAACAGTATCTCCTGCTGAAGGTACTGGTTATGAAGTAGGATCAATGAGTATTATTGCTGGTGCAAGAAACATGAAGGAAGCTAAAAAGTTTTATGACTGGGCATTAAGTCCTGCAATACAAACTATGGTTTTTACTTCAGGAAAATCCTTGCAGGTACCATCAAATACAAAAGCAAAAGCTGATCCTGATGCCCCAGATTTATCTACAATTAACTTGATTGATTACAATTTTAAAGTTTATGGAGATAAAAGTACTAGAGCGAGCCTGTTATCCAAGTGGGATAACGATGTATCTGTAATTCCTAGATAATTTTAGGAATTAATGAGAGGACTCGTTATCTGCTGGATGCTCATAGGAGGATTGGGCTTCCTAATCTTTCCATGGTATGTAACAGGTGACGGGTTTTTCTCAATAAATTGGATATTAGAGTATTCTTTAGAAGATTACGGATCTCTATTACCTCAAGTATTTATAAATAAAAAATATTGGCTTTTACCAATATTAATTCCTTTAATTTTTCCTTTAGCAACATTCAAACTAAAACAGAATAATCCTATATATTCTAAAATTTTCTTATACTCAGGGCTATTTGGTTTTTTTTATTTTTTTCTTCAAGGTTTTGCTATTGGTATCAGAGGTTGGAATTTTGAATTTTTTCAAATAATTTTTGGTGACGTAGAAAATCAGTTTGGAGTTGGATCTGGTGCAGTTTTAACTTGCTGTACATTTATATTCTATATAACACACGGTCTTTCTTCACGTGGATGGCTTAATGGTGATAATTTTATAGTTGGAAGTATCGGAAGTATTATAATTTTAGTTTCAACATTTGTATTCTTCCCAATTTTTAGAATGTTTACAGTTGCCTTTAAGGGTACTGAAGGTGGATATGAAATAAGTAATTTTTCAGATAAAATTTTTAATAAAGGAATTTGGGGATTAGATTGTCTTTACAGCGATTATGCTTGTGGTGTTTTTTGGAATACCATCACAATGGGTACACTCACTGCATTTTCGTCAACAATTTTAGGGTTAGGTTTTGCCCTTTTG
>CACNVX010000003.1 GCA_902624045.1 uncultured Pelagibacteraceae bacterium | reverse complement strand
ATTAAACCAAGAGTGTTCTGATAAAATTACCATATTAAGAAATGACGATATCATTGCGATAATTCATAAAATGTTAGATTTACGCGATGGAAAAGACGATGTTGATGATATCGATCATCTAGGAAATAGAAGAGTACGTTCTGTTGGTGAGCTAGTTGAGAACCAAGCTAGGATTGGAGTTTACAGAATGGAAAGAGCCATTAAAGAAAAAATGACAACTCTAGATGTTGAATCGGCTATGCCACAAGATCTAATTAATGCAAAACCATTAACAGTTTCATTGAAAGATTTTTTTGCAAGTTCACAACTATCTCAGTTTATGGATCAAACAAATCCTTTATCTGAAATTACTCATAAAAGAAGAGTTTCAGCGTTAGGTCCGGGTGGTTTAACAAGAGAAAGAGCAGGTTTTGAAGTTCGAGACGTTCATCCAACTCACTATGGAAGAATTTGTCCAATTGAAACACCAGAGGGTCCAAATATTGGTTTGATTAATAGTTTATCTACTTACGCAAAAATAAATAAATATGGTTTTATTGAAAGTCCATATAAAAGAGTAAAGGATGGCATTGTTCAGGATAAAGTCGAATACTTATCAGCAATGGAAGAAACAAAATTTACTATTGCTCAAGCAAACACAAAACTTGATAAAAATGGGAAAATTACAGAGGAATTAGTTTCGTGCAGACAAAACCTAAACTTTCTATTATCTAAACCCGACTCTATTGATTACATTGACGTATCACCAAAACAATTAGTTTCAGTTGCAGCATCTTTAATTCCATTCTTAGAAAATGATGATGCCAACAGAGCTTTAATGGGGTCAAACATGATGAGACAAGCAGTTCCATTGTTAAAACCTGAGTCGCCACTTGTTGGTACGGGAATTGAAAGTGATGTTGCCTTAGACTCTGGTGTTACAATTGTTGCTAAGCGTGATGGAATTGTTGATAAAATAGATGGTAAAAGAATTGTTATTAAAGTAACTGAGGAAACAGACTTTAGTAAGTCTGGAGTAGATATCTATAACCTTCAAAAATTTAAAAGGTCCAACCAAAATACTTGCATAAATCAAAGACCGCTAGTTAGAGTTGGAGATAAAGTTAAATCTGGAGATATCATTGCCGATGGTCCTTCAACAAAATTAGGTGAACTTGCACTAGGCAAGAATGTTACTGTAGCATTCATGCCGTGGCAAGGTTATAACTTTGAAGACTCAATCCTAATATCAGAAAGATGTGTTACAGATGACGTATTTACATCTGTTCATATTGTTGAATACGAAATAATGGCGAGAGATACTAAACTTGGTGAAGAAGAAATAACAAGAGATATACCAAATGTAAATGAAGAAGCTTTAAAAAACCTTGATGAGTCTGGAATAGTTTATATTGGTGCAGAGGTTAATGCTGGAGATATTTTAGTTGGTAAAGTTACTCCAAAAGGAGACTCAGCGTCTGGCCCTGAGGAAAAATTATTAAGATCAATTTTTGGAGAAAAAGCTATTGATGTGACAGATACATCTTTACGAATGTCTAGAGGCTCTAGTGGGACAGTTGTAGATGTAAGAGTATTCAATAGACATGGAATTGAGAAAGACGAAAGATCAATAACTATTGAAAGAGCTGAAATTGAACAAGTTCAACAGGATAAAATTGTTGAGGAAGAAATATTAGAGAGAAGCATTAAACAAAGAGCCTCACAATTCCTATCAGGATCATCTTTAAATAAAAAAATAAAAGATTTATCTGAAGGAACTAAGCTTGATTTTGATACAATTAATAAATTATCAATTAACGATGTCTTTAAAATTACAGTAGGTAATGCAAATAATGAAGCAACATTAGCCCAATTAAAAGATCAATATAACAATGCGAAACAAGACATAACAGAAAGATTTGAGGATAAAGTCTTAAAAATTAGAAGTGGTGATGATTTACTACCAAGCGTTATGAAAATGGTAAAAGTATTTGTTGCTATCAAAAGAAGATTAAGACCTGGTGATAAGATGTCTGGAAGACATGGAAACAAAGGAGTCGTAAGTAAAATTGTACCTGTTGAAGACATGCCATATAGAGAAGATGGTAGGCCAGTTGATATTGTATTAAATCCACTAGGAGTACCAAGTAGGATGAATGTTGGACAAATTTTGGAAACACATCTTGGGTGGGCTTGTAAAGAATTTGGTGAACAAGTTAAAAATTTAGTTAACGAGAATCATAAAAAAATTGAAAAAACAGAAAAGATCCAAAAATTCTTGAAATCTGTCTATGGAGAAGAAATTTTTAACGAGAAAGTTGATAAGCTAAGCAAGAACGAATTTAAGGATCTTTGTGAAAACTTACAAAATGGTATTGCGATCTCAACACCAGTTTTTGACGGTGCAAAAGAGAAAAATGTTACTGAAATGCTTGAATTAGCAAATCTCCCAGGCTCTGGTCAAACCTTTTTATGGGATGGAAGAACTGGAGAGAAATTTGATAGACCTGTAACGGTTGGAATAATTTACATGTTAAAACTTCATCATTTAGTTGAAGACAAAATACATGCAAGATCTACAGGGCCTTACAGTTTAGTTACCCAACAACCACTTGGTGGTAAAGCACAATTAGGTGGCCAAAGGTTTGGTGAAATGGAGGTTTGGGCACTTGAGGCATATGGGGCGTCTTATACCTTACAAGAGATCTTGACTGTAAAATCTGATGATGTCGCGGGAAGAGTTAAGGTATATGAGACCATAGTTAAAGGTGAAGAAAATTTTGAGTCTGGAATACCAGAATCTTTTAATGTTTTAGTTAAAGAAATTAAATCATTAGCATTAAATGTGGAGCTTAATTAATGAAAAAAGAAATAACAGATCTATTTAAGAGTAATGAAATATCAGAAGCTCAAAATTTTAATAGTATAAAGATTTCACTAGCGAGTCCCGAAAAAATTAAATCATGGACATTTGGTGAAATCAAAAAACCAGAAACCATTAATTACAGAACTTTCAGACCAGAAAAAGATGGTTTATTTTGTGCAAGGATTTTTGGACCAATAAAAGATTATGAGTGTTTATGCGGGAAGTATAAACGAATGAAATTCAGAGGAATTATATGTGAGAAGTGTGGAGTTGAAGTTACTAAATCAAATGTAAGAAGAGAAAGAATGGGTCATATCAATCTTGCTACCCCAGTAGCTCATATTTGGTTTTTAAAATCTTTACCAAGTAGAATTGCTTTAGCTGTAGATATGAAATTAAAAGAAATAGAGAGAGTTCTGTATTTTGAAAACTTTATAGTTATAGAGCCAGGTTTAACTGGTTTGCAAAAAAATCAACTTTTGAATGAAGAAGAGTTAGCAAAATATCAAGATGAATTCGGTGAAGAAAGTTTTACAGCAGGTATAGGTGCAGAGGCTGTTCTTGAAATGTTAAAAAATTTAGATTTAGAGAATGAACGAAAAAATCTTGTAAGTTTTATTAAGGAGACAAAATCTAAGGTAAACGAAGAAAGAGCAATTAAAAGATTAAAATTAATCGAGTCATTTATTGAAACTGGTCAAAAACCTGAGTGGATGATTATGACTGTGGTTCCAGTTATACCACCTGAATTAAGACCTTTAGTACCATTAGATGGTGGTAGATTTGCCACTTCAGATCTTAACGATCTATACAGAAGGGTAATCAATAGAAATAACAGATTAAAAAGATTAATGGATCTTAAAGCTCCAGATATCATTGTAAGAAATGAAAAAAGGATGCTTCAAGAATCTGTTGATGCTCTTTTTGACAATGGTAGAAGAGGTAGAGTAATTACAGGTACAGGTAAGAGACCTCTTAAATCTCTTGCTGAAATGTTAAAAGGTAAACAAGGAAGATTTAGACAAAATTTATTGGGTAAAAGAGTTGATTATTCAGGACGATCAGTAATTGTTGTTGGTCCAGATTTAAAATTGCATGAATGTGGATTACCAAAAAAAATGGCATTAGAACTATTTAAACCATTTTTATACGCAAGATTAAATAAATTAGGTTTAGCCTCAACTATCAAGCAAGCAAAAAAGTTAGTAGAGAAAGAAACTAATGCAGTCTGGGATGCATTAGAACTAATTGTAAGAGAACACCCTGTTCTACTAAACAGAGCACCAACTCTCCATAGACTTGGGGTACAAGCTTTTGAGCCAAAATTAATAGAAGGTGATGCGATTGAATTACACCCACTTACTTGTGCAGCATTCAATGCTGATTTTGACGGTGATCAAATGGCAGTTCATGTTCCCCTGAGTTTAGAAGCTCAGTTGGAGGCAAGAATATTAATGCTTTCAACAAATAATATTCTCTCACCTTCTAACGGTAAACCAATTATTGTTCCTAGTCAGGATATGATTTTAGGTATTTATTATCTTTCGCAAGAACCTATATCCAACAAACCAGCAGGGTATTTTACTAATTCAGATCAGATTGAGTTTGCATTATCTTCTGGGCAAATTAATGTTCATAGCACTATTATTTCAAGATATGAAACTGTTGATGATAAAGGTAATAAAAAAATTGAGAAATATACTTCAACAGCAGGAAGATTTTTACTTGCAAATCTATTACCTAAAAATAGTAATATTAAATTTTCTTTAGTAGACAGGTTGTTACCAAAAAAAGTTGTTTCAGAAATAATTGATGTTGTTTTCAGGTTTTGTGGGCAAAAAACTACAGTTATATTCTGTGATAGACTCAAAGATTTAGGATTTAAACATGCCTTTAAAGCAGGTATTTCATTTGGAAAAGACGATTTGATAATTCCAAAAAACAAAACTCAATTAATTGAAGATACAAAAAAATTAATTGCAGATTATGAAACCCAGTATGCAGAAGGTTTAATCACGCGAGGTGAAAAATATAATAAAGTTGTTGATGCTTGGTCAAAGTGTACAGATAAAGTCGCGGGAGAAATGATGAAAGGAATTTCTGCAACAGAAAAAACTGACGAAGGTTTGAAGATAAATTCAGTATTCATGATGGCGGATAGTGGCGCAAGAGGTTCGGCAGCACAAATGAAACAATTAGCTGGTATGAGAGGTTTAATTGCTAAGCCTTCAGGAGAAATTATTGAAAGTCCAATTATTTCAAATTTTAAAGAGGGTTTAACTGCTCTAGAATACTTTAATTCAACACATGGAGCTAGAAAAGGTTTAGCAGATACAGCACTTAAAACAGCTAGTTCTGGTTATTTAACTCGAAGATTATGTGATGTAGCTCAAGACTTAACAATAACAAAAATCAAATGTGACGATCCTGGATTTATAGAGCTTTCTGAAATTTTAGAGGGTGGTAATGTTGTAGTTAGTTTATCTGAAAGAGCATTAGGGAGAGTTACAGCTGCTGAGGTTAAAAATCCTTTATCAGGTGAGGTAATTATTAAAAAATCTGAAATGATTGATGAAGCTGGTTGTGATAAAATTGATGCAGCAGGTGTAAAATCAATAAAAGTTTATTCAGTGATGACATGTAGCTCTAAAGAAGGTGTTTGTGCAACATGTTATGGAAGAGATTTATCTAGAGGTAAAATGGTTCATGTCGGGGAAGCAATAGGAATGATTTCAGCTCAATCAATTGGAGAACCTGGGACACAATTAACGATGAGAACTTTTCACGTTGGTGGTACAGCTTCAGTTAAACAAGACTCTCAAATTATAACTAAAAGTGATGGAACACTAAAAATTATAAACTCAAATATTTTAGAGGATTCAAAAAAGAATTTAATTGTAATGGGAAGAAATACTCAGCTCTCTATTGAGGATGATAAGGGTGTTCAGATAGCAGTTTATAAAGTTGCTTATGGCTCAAGATTATTTTTCAATAACGGAGATAAAGTAAAGGCTAACAATAAAATCTGCGAATGGGATCCATATACAACACCGGTTATTGCAGAAAAAAGTGGTACGGCGAGTTATGTAGATTTAATAGATGGTGTATCAATTCAAGAAACTACTGATGATGCAACAGGAATTTCTTCTAAATCAGTAATCGATTGGAGAGGTCAATCAAAAAGCACTGATTTAAAACCTAGAATTACTCTAAGAGACGAAAAAGGAAATGTGATTAAAAAAGCTGATGATAATGAAGCTAGATATTATTTAGTACCAGACTCGATTTTATCAATTAAAGATGGTCAAAAGGTTTATGCAGGAGATGTTATTGCTAGATTACCTAAGGAAACTACAAAAACAAAAGATATAACCGGAGGTCTTCCAAGAGTTGCTGAGTTATTTGAAGCTAGAAAAGCGAAGGATAGTGCAATCATTGCGGAAAATGATGGCAGTGTGGTATTTGGTAAAGAGGTAAGAGGTAAACAAAGAGTATCTATTGTTCCTGAAGATGGATCGGAACCATCAAACTATCTGATTCCAAAAGGTAAACATATCAATTTTAACCCTGGTGAAAAAATTCAAAAAGGAGAATATCTTTTAGATGGCCAACCATTGCCACACGATATTTTAAGAATTTTAGGAATAAAAGAATTAACAGAATATTTTGTTAACCAAGTTCAAGAAGTTTATAGATTACAAGGTGTAATAATTAACGATAAGCATATCGAAACTATATTAAGACAAATGCTTAAAAAGGTTGAAGTAAAAATATCTGGAGATTCAAGTTATTTGCCAGGCGAGGTAGTAGATAGAATTAAGTTTGATAATACCAATGAAAAATTAGTTGCAGATGGCAAAACACCAGCTGTTGGTGAGAGGGTTTTAATGGGTATCACTAAAGCTTCACTTCAAACTGAATCTTTTATTTCAGCAGCTTCGTTTCAAGAAACTACAAGGGTACTAACAGATGCTGCAATTAAAGGAAAAGTTGATCCATTAAATGGTCTAAAGGAGAATGTAATTGTTGGAAGATTAGTTCCAGCAGGTACTGGTAATATTAAAAATAGATGGAACAATAAAGCTCTAGAAGATGATAATAATTTCTTAGCAGAGCAGGATAAAATAGAAGGTTCAGAACCTGAAGAAAAACAGGCAAATCAGTAAAAAAATCGCCTAAAAATTGCAGTTTTAGTTTGACAAAGGGATATTAATAAGTAATTTGGCGGTGTTTTTGGTTGGAATGTAGTGCTTCTAACAGTGCTAAACGCTGCCACAAAATAACCTGTCAGTTATTTTCATCTAAAAATAAATTAATTTTAAAGAAAAATTTATGCCAACTATTAATCAGTTGTTAAGAAAAAAAAGAGTTAAACCAGCTGCAAGGAACAAAGTTCCTGCTTTACAAAAACAACCTTTAAAAAGAGGTGTATGCGTTAAAGTTTATACAACAACTCCTAAGAAACCAAACTCTGCATTAAGAAAAGTAGCAAGAGTAAGATTGTCTAATGGTTTCGAGGTAACAGCTTATATTCCTGGAGAAGGTCATAATCTTCAAGAACACTCAGTAGTATTAATTAGAGGAGGAAGAGTAAAAGATTTACCAGGTGTGCGTTACCATATTTTAAGAGGTAATTTAGATACTCAAGGTGTTGCTAACAGAAAACAAAGAAGATCTCTATACGGAACAAAAAAAGGTAAATAATGTCT
Source organism: uncultured Pelagibacteraceae bacterium (assembly GCA_902624045.1). GTDB lineage: Bacteria > Pseudomonadota > Alphaproteobacteria > Pelagibacterales > Pelagibacteraceae > Pelagibacter. The sequence continues at coordinate 75,233 of CACNVX010000003.1, read as the reverse complement.
AGAAAAAAAACTCAACCGAAAAAAAATGTAGTTCCAGATCCAAAATTTAATTCAACTATCATTCCTAAATTAATAAACAACATTATGTATGATGGTAAAAGAGGTATTGCTTCAAAAATAGTCTATGATGCAATAGAAAAAATTAAAACAAAAACAAAAGATGAGCCAATAAATATTTTTAATGAAGCAATAAATAATATAAAACCAACAGTGGAAGTCAGATCTAGACGTGTTGGCGGAGCTACATACCAAGTGCCTGTAGAAGTAAAAAGTAAAAGAGCTCAGGCTTTAGCAATTAGATGGTTAGTTGAATCAGCAAGAAAAAGAAAAGATAAACACATGGCAGACAAAATTTTTAATGAGCTTTACGATGCTTATGAAAAAAAAGGTGCAGCAGTTAAAAAAAGAGAGGATGTACATAAAATGGCAGAGTCTAACAAGGCTTTTGCTCATTTTAGGTGGTAATAAAGTATGGCTAGAACTCATTCATTAGATAAATATAGAAATATTGGCATCATGGCTCACATTGATGCTGGTAAGACTACCACCACTGAAAGAGTTCTATACTACACAGGTAAAAGTCATAAAATTGGTGAAGTACACGACGGTGCAGCAACAATGGATTGGATGGAACAAGAACAAGAAAGAGGTATTACAATTACATCTGCTGCTACTACATGTTTTTGGAATGATCATAGAATTAATATTATTGACACTCCTGGTCACGTTGACTTTACAATCGAAGTAGAAAGGTCTTTAAAAGTTTTAGATGGTGCAGTTGCTGTTTTTGACGGTGTTGCAGGTGTAGAGCCTCAATCCGAAACAGTTTGGAGACAAGCCGATAAGTACAAAGTGCCAAGAATTTGTTTTGTTAATAAATTAGATAGAACAGGTGCTGATTTCTTTAGATGTGTAGATATGATTAAAGACAGACTAGGTGCCAAACCTTTGGTAGTACAAGTTCCTATAGGTGCTGAAGCCTCTTTATCTGGTGTAGTTGATCTTGTTAAAATGAAAGCTCAAGTTTGGAAAAATGAGGCATTAGGAGCTGAATGGGAATACAAAGAAATTCCAGAGGACTTAAAAGAAATTTCAGAAAAATATAGAACAGAATTAGTAGAAACAGCCGTAGAACAAGATGAAAAATTAATGGAAGCATATTTGAATGGAGAAGAAATTAAAGAGGATGATTTAGTTAAATGTATAAGAAAAGGAACACTAAATTTTAGTTTTGTTCCAGTTTTAACAGGTTCAGCATTCAAAAATAAAGGCGTTCAACCTTTACTTGATGCTGTTGTGAATTATTTACCAAGCCCAGTAGATATTGGTTCTATCAAAGGAACTAAATTAGGTAGTGAAGAGGATATGGAAATGAAATTTGAGGACAATGCTCCTTTTTCAGCTTTAGCTTTTAAGGTGGCTAACGATCCATTTGTTGGCTCATTAACTTTTATAAGAATTTATTCAGGTACAATTAAAACTGGTACTGCCGTGTTCAATTCTTCTAAAGAGAAAGAAGAGAGAGTTGGACGAATGCTACTAATGCATGCAAATTCTCGTGAAGATATTAAAGAAGCTAATGCAGGTGACATAGTAGCTTTAGCTGGATTAAAAAATACAATTACAGGACACACTTTATGTGACGAAGAAAATTCAGTTCTACTTGAACCAATGGAATTTCCTGATCCAGTAATTGAAATAGCAGTAGAACCAAAAACCAAAGCGGACCAAGAAAAAATGGGTGAAGCTTTAGGCAGGTTAGCCAAGGAAGATCCTTCATTTAGAGTTACATCAGATGAAGAGTCAGGACAAACCATTATTAAAGGAATGGGTGAGTTACACCTAGATATTATTGTTGATAGAATGAAAAGAGAATTTAAAGTAGAAGCAAATGTTGGAGCTCCACAAGTTGCTTATAGAGAAACTATAGAAGCTGCTTCAGAGGTTGAATACACTCATAAAAAACAAAGTGGTGGTGCTGGTCAATTTGCAAAAGTTAAACTTTTAGTAGAGCCTCAAGAACCTGGCAAAGGTCGAGATGTTGAGAGCAAAATCAAAGGTGGTGCAATTCCAAAAGAATTTATTCCAGGTGTTGAAAAAGGTATAGAAACAGTTTCGGATACTGGAATTTTAGCTGGTTTTCCAATGATAGATTATAAGGTAACTATCTTAGATGGTTTACATCACGATGTTGACTCAAGTGTATTAGCATTCGAATTAGCAAGTAGGGCTTGTTTTAAAGAGGCTTGTACAAAAGGCGGATTAAAATTATTAGAACCTGTAATGAGAGTTGAGGTTGTAACACCTGAAGATTACATGGGTGACGTTATAGGAGACTTAAACAGTAGAAGGGGTCAAATCAGCACTCAAGAACAAAGAGGTAATGCAACTGTAATTACTGCAATGGTTCCTTTAGCAAATATGTTTGGTTATATAAATAACTTAAGATCAATGTCTCAAGGTAGAGCACAATATTCAATGTTTTTTGATCATTATTCAAAAGTTCCACAAAATGTTCAAGACGAAGTAACTAAGAAGATTGCAGGATAATCATGGAAAAACAGAACATAAGAATTAAATTAAGAGCATATGATAATAAAGTTTTAGATGCTTCCACAGAAGAGATTGTAAATACAGTAAAAAGAACTGGAGCTACAATTAAGGGACCAATTCCATTACCTACAAGAATTGAAAGATACACAGTTTTAAGATCACCTCATATAGATAAGAAAAGTAGAGAGCAGTTTGAGTCAAGAACACACAAAAGATTAATAGATATTATTGAACCAACACCACAAACTGTAGAAGCATTGATGAAACTTGATTTAGCTTCAGGTGTAGATGTGGAGATAAAAATTTAATTATGAGTGAAATAGCTTTATTAGGAAAAAAAATTGGTATGACAAGAGAGTTCTATAAATCTGGTCAATTAGTGCCTGTAACTGTACTTAAGGTTGAAAAAGCCAGGGTTATACAAGTAATTGAAGAAGAAAAAAGAGGATATAAAGCAGTTCAGCTTGGATATGGAAAAATTAAAAATTCAAAATTAACAAAAGCTATGAAAGGTGTTTTTGCTAAGAAAAATACAGAAGCTAAGAAAAGATTAAAAGAATTTAGAGTAAATGATACATCTGAATACAAAGAGGGAAACGAATTTGGTTTAGAAATATTCAAAGATATCAAATTTGTAGATACAAGATCAAAAACTATTGGTAAAGGATTTGCAGGCGCTATGAAAAGACATAACTTTGGTGGTTTAAGAGCCAGCCACGGTGTATCAATATCTCACAGAGCTCATGGTTCAACTGGGCATAGCCAAGATCCAGGAAAAGTTTTTAAGGGAAAGAAAATGGCAGGTCATATGGGTGACAAGCTAAGAACAATGCAAAATATTGAAATAATTAAAACTGATATAGAAAACGAACTTCTTTACTTAAAAGGATCAATACCTGGTTCAAAAAATTCTGAAGTGATGGTTAGAAAATCAGTAAAAAATATAAGTAAAATGACAATTGGTGAAAAACAAGCAGCAGCAGAAGAGGCTAAAAAAACACCTGAAAAAAAGAAAAAATAATGAAATTAGATAAAATTAGCATAGATGGAAAAAAAGATAGTATTGAAGTTTTAGATAAGATCTTTTCTGCAAAAATTAACCATAAATTAGTTAGTGCTGTTCTTTATAAAACAAATGCTAATTACAAAGGAAGACATGCCAAAACTAAACAACAAAATGAAGTAAAAGGACCAACTTCAAAAATATATGCTCAAAAAGGAACTGGCGGAGCAAGACATGCCAGCAGAAAAGCTCCTATATTTGTAGGCGGTGGTATTGCTCATGGACCAAAAGGTGAATTGGCATATAAAAAAAGAAAATTAAACAAAACCGAGAAAAAACAAAGCGTAGCTTCATTAATTACAGAAAAAAATAATAATAAAAATTTATTAATTCTAAATGACTTTAGATCTGAAATTAAAAAAACAAAAGAGATGAACTCAATAATTAATAAACTTGAAATTAAAAACTCTCTAATAATTTTAGATAAAAGTTCGAAAGAGAAGATTGAAAAATCAGTAAGAAATATTCCAAATGTTAAAGTTACAGATGTGAATCATTTCAGCGCTTACGATATTATTAAATTCAAAAAAGTAGTTTTTACAGAGAGTTCTGTAAAAGAACTAGAAAAGAGATATTCATAAAATGGAAAAAATTCACCTATACGATAAAATTGTTTCACCAGTGGTTACTGAAAAATCAACTAACCTATCTGAAATGAATAAAATTGTTTTCAAAGTTCCAAATGGAGCTAATAAGAAGAATTTAAAAAAAAATATTGAAAAATTATTTAAAGTTAACGTTACGAAAATAAACATTATAAATAAACAAAATAGAACAAAAGTTACCAGAGGTAGAAAAGTAAAAGTATCTGGATACAAAAAAGCAATTATTACTCTAAAAAAAGGTCAGAGCATTGATCTAACAACAGGAATTTAACAAATGGCATTAAAAACTTTTAAACCCTATACAAAATCTACAAGAGGAACAATTTTGGTTGATAGAAGTGGTTTATGGAAAGGTAAACCGTTTAAGGCATTAGTTTCGCCTAAAAATGCTATGAAAGGTAGAAATAATAATGGCCATATTACTTCTATTAATAGGGCAGGTGGACACAAAAAAATGTATAGGCATGTTGATTTTTATAGAAAAAAGTTCGACATGGAAGCTACAGTTGAAAGAGTAGAATATGATCCTAATAGATCTTGCTATATTATGTTAGTTAAATTTGTAGACGGTACTCACTCATATTTCCTAGCACCGCAAAAAATTAAAGTTGGAGATAAGGTTGAAAGTGGCTCTAAAAAAGAGATCAAAGTAGGTAATTGTATGCCATTGCAAGACATACCAGTTGGCATCAATATACATAATGTTGAGATACAGCCAGGTAGTGGTGGAAAAATAGCTAGAGCGGCTGGTTCATCAGTCACTATCAGTGGTATAGATGGAAATTATAGTTTAATAAAATTAGCTTCAGGTGAGGTTCGAAAGATAGATTCAAGAGCTTTAGCTACAATAGGAATTTTAAGTAATCCGGATCAAAAAAATATCAAAATTGGAAAAGCTGGTAGATCAAGATGGTTAGGTAGAAGACCTCATACTAGAGGTGTTGTTAAAAACCCAGTTGATCACCCTCATGGAGGTGGTGAAGGAAAATCTGCTGGAGGAAGACATCCAGTTTCACCTACTGGACAATCTGCTAAAGGTTTAAAAACTAGAGATAATAAGAGAACAGATAAATTTATAGTGAAGAGAAGAAACAAGAGAAAGGATACTAAATAATGGCTAGAGCAGTTTGGAAAGGCCCGTTTGTAGAAGAAAGCTTGATGAAGAAAGTTGACAAGTATAAGGACGATCCAAAGAAAATTCCTATTAAAACATGGTCAAGAAAATCTACAATTTTACCTGATTTTGTAGGGGTAAGCTTCCAAATTTATAATGGAAAAAAATTTATACCAATAACAGTATCAGAGGATATGGTTGGGCATAAATTGGGCGAATTTGCACCAACAAGAACATTCTTTGGTCATACACCAGCTGATAAGAAAGCTAAACCAGCAACAGCAGAGAAGAAATAATTATGGGTAAAAAAAAGAAAATTGACAAAACTAAAGATAAAACAGTGAAATCTATTAACAACGGCATTAGATCAAGCGTTAGAAAGCTAAATCCAATACTTAGAAGTATCGTTGGTAAAAAAGTTGATATTGCTATTAGAGATTTACAGTTTTCTGAAAAGAGAGTCACTAGAGATGTTAGAAAAACAATTAGTTCTGCAGTTGCAAATGCCGAAAATAACTTTCAATACGACATTGACAAATTGATTGTTAAAGAAGCTTACTGTGGAAAAAAAATAGTTATGAAAAGATTTAGACCTAGAGCTAAAGGAAGAGCAGCACCAATATTAAAACCTTGGTCTACTATTACAATAATTTTATCAGAAGCAAAACAATTGGAGAAACATGGGACAAAAAGTTAATCCAGTAGGTTTTAGATTAGGTGTCAACAGAGGATGGGACTCTGTATGGTATGCCAAGAAAAAAGATTTTGGGAATTATTTGATCGAAGATTTTAAAATCAGAGAATATATTAAGAAAAACGTAATAAACTCTGGTGTATCTAAGGTAATGATAGAAAGAACATCTAATAAATGTTATGTTACAATTTATACTTCAAGACCTGGATTTGTTATTGGAAAAAAAGGGAGTGATATTGATAAGATTAAAAATAATTTATCAAAATTCACAAAAAATGAAGTTAATCTAAATATTAAAGAAGTAAAAAAACCGGAAACTAACGCATATTTGGTTGCAGAAAATATTGCACAGCAGCTTGTTAAAAGAATTTCGTATAGGAGGGCCATGAAAAGAGCAATGCAGTCATGTATCCGGTTAGGCGCTAGAGGGATTAAGGTATCGGTAAGTGGTAGATTAGGTGGAAACGAAATAGCAAGAACAGAGTGGCTAAGAGATGGAAGCATTCCATCACATACATTAAGAGCTGATATAGATTATGCCGAAGCGGAGGCACTCACTACTTATGGAATTATTGGAATTAAAGTTTGGATTTATAAAGGTGAGGTTTTTGCTAGAGAATTTAGCCAAGAAACAAACAAGGTAACACCAAAAGAGGGTAAACAATAATGCTTCAACCAGTAAGAACAAAGTGGAGAAAAGCCCACAAAGGTAGAATTCATGGTAATGCCACAAGAGCTAGCACTATCAATTATGGTGCTTACGCTTTAAAAGCTTTACAGCCTGAAAGAGTTACTGGTAAACAAATTGAGGCTGCTAGGGTCGCTCTAACAAGACACATGAAAAGGCAAGGAAGAGTTTGGACAAGAATATTTCCAAATATACCAGTTTCAAAAAAACCAATCGAAGTCAGAATGGGTAAAGGAAAAGGCTCACCTGAATACTTCGCATGTAGAGTAAAACCAGGAAGAATATTGTTTGAAGTTGATGGTGTTTCAGAACAAATTGCTAAAGAAGCTTTATACAAAGCATCAGCAAAATTACCAATTAAGACTAAAACTATTAAGAGATTTGCATAATGAAAAAACAAGAAATTAAAAAATTATCAAAGGATGAAATTGTGAAGAATATTGATAAACTTAAAAAAGATCTTTTTAATTTCAGATTTCAAAAAATGAATTCACAAGTAACAAATCCAGCTAAAATTGGGGAAACCAGAAAAACAATAGCAAGATTAAAAACAATTTTAAAAGGAAAAGCAAATGCCTAAAAAAATACTTACAGGTGTAGTTATAAGCGACAAACCAAATAAAACAGTTACAGTTATGGTAGAACGAAAGTATTCTCATCCAATTTTAAAAAAAGTAATAAAAGTTAGAAAAAATTATAACGCTCATGATGAAAATAATAAGTATAAAACTGGAGACAAAGTTTCAATTATTGAGAGTAAACCATTTTCAAAAAACAAAAAATTTCAAGTTATGGAGAGTTCAAAGTAATGATTGGTGTTCAAACAGAATTACAAGTAGCTGACAATACCGGTGCAAAAAGAATTGAGTGCATAAAAGTTTTAGGTGGTTCAAAAAGAAGATATGCCAGTATTGGTGATACTATTGTAATTGCAGTTAAAGAAGCAATACCAAAAGGAAAAGTTAAAAAAGGGTCTGTTCATAAAGCAGTTGTAGTTAGAGTTAAAAAAGGAATACACAGAAACGATGGTTCTAAAGTTAGATTTGATAATAATGCAGCTGTGCTGGTCGATGATAAAGGAGAACCTGTAGGAACAAGAATATTTGGTCCTGTCACAAGAGAATTAAGAAGTAGAGGTCAAATGAAAATTATTTCTTTGGCGCCAGAGGTTTTATAATGATTAAAAAAGGTTTGAAAGTAAAAGTTTTAACTGGAAAAGATAAAAAAAAAGAGGGTGAAGTTATTGAACTTGATAGAGCTAATAACAGAGCTAAAGTTAAAGAAATAAATATGGTTAAAAAACACGTTAAAACAACAAAAGAGAAAAAAGGTGGAATTTTTTCAAAGGAAAGTTTTATTCATATTTCTAACTTAAAACTAATTGATGAAATAGGGGCTAAGAAAAAAGAGGCTAAAAAAATAATGACACCAAGATTAAAAGAAATATTCAATAAAGAAATTCAGCCTGCATTAAAAGTCCAATTTGGGTTTAAAAATATTTATATGTCTCCAAGAATTGAAAAAGTTATTTTAAATATGGGTCTTGGTTTAGATGCTACAGATTCTAAGATTTTAAAATCATGTGAAGAGGATATGGCTAAGATTACTGGACAAAAGCCAGTTACAACAAAATTTAAAAAATCTGTCGCAAATTTTAAAACCAGAAAAGGATCAAATGCTGGTTTAAAAGTAACTTTAAGAAAAAATAGAATGTATGAATTCTTAGACAGACTAGTGAATATTGCTTTACCAAGAATTAAAGATTTTAGAGGTTTGTCACCAAAAGGATTTGATAAATTTGGTAATTATACATTTGGCATCAAAGAACATATAATTTTTCCAGAAGTAAGTTTTGATAGAGCAGATAAAGTCAGAGGTTTAGATATAGTAATAGTTATTAAAGCAATAAATAAAGAACATAGTTTTGCGTTACTAGAAAAAATGAATTTCCCATTTATTAAAAAAGGAGATAATTAAATATGGCAAAGTTAAGCGCTGTTAATAAAAATAAAAAAAGAATTAAGCTTTCTGACAAGTTTTATAAAAAAAGACAAGAATTAAAAAAAATTGTTATGAATAAAAAATTATCATTAGAGGAAAGATTTAAAGCGCAGCAAAAATTATCTAAACTGCCAAGAAATTCTGCTAAAACAAGAATTATGAATAGATGTGAAATAACAGGAAGACCACATGGTGTTTATAGAAAATTAAAGATATCAAGAATTGCATTAAGACAATTAGGATTACAAGGAAAGATACCTGGCTTAGTTAAATCTAGCTGGTAGAAAGGATAATTATGAGTTTAAGTGACCCGATAGGAGATATGATTGCAAGAGTTAAAAACGCTCAAGCAAGAAACCATAAAAAAGTGGAATTACCTTCATCTAATTTTAAAACTAAAATAGCAGATATACTTAAAAATGAAGGTTTTATTAAAGATTTTAAAGTAACTTCTGAAGAGAAAAAACCTATTTTGTCATTAGAGCTCAAGTACCATTCTGGTAACCCGGTAATAAGTGCTTTTGAAAGAGTATCAAAACCAGGAAGAAGAATTTTTTCATCTGCAGATAGTTTACCTAAAATAAATAATGGTTTAGGAATTGCTATTGTGTCGACCCCAAAAGGAGTAATGACTGATATAGATGCAAGAAAACAAAAAGTTGGTGGCGAAATAATTTGTAAGGTATTTTAATGTCTAAAATAGGTAAAATAAACATATCTATCCCTGAAAAAGTTAAGGTTGCTTTAGCAGGTGACATTATAAATATAGAAGGACCTTTGGGGAAAAAATCAATCAACGTTGATTTAGAGATGTTTAATTTAGACATAATTGAAGGAAAAGAAATTTCCATAAAACCAAAAAAAGTAGATCAAAACTCTAAGAGACTTTGGGGGATGAATAGAAGTTTAATTAATAATGCTGTGATAGGATCAAGTACAGGTTACGAAAAAATATTAGAATTAGTTGGTGTTGGTTACAGAGCAGCATTAAAGGGAAATCAATTAAATCTACAATTAGGTTATAGTCATGACATTAATTTTGATATTCCAGAGGGTATTAAAATTGCTGTCGAAAAACAAACAACATTAAAAATTACTGGTTCTGACAAACAATTAGTAGGTGAGGTAGTATCCAAAATTAAAACTTTGAGAAAAATTGAACCATATAAAGGAAAAGGTGTTAGAGAAAAAGGACAATATGTTCTTAAAAAAGAAGGAAAGAAAAAGTAATGAGGTTAAACGCTAATATAAGAAAAAGATTTAGAGTTAGCAATAAAGTTAGAAAAGTTGCATCAAAAGATCGTTTTAGGCTAAGCATTTCAAGATCTTCAAAGAATATTTCAGCACAAATAATAGACGACACAAAAAAAATAACTTTGTTATCAGCATCATCAGTAGAAAAGGATCTTAAATCTGTAGATAAAGTTAATAAAACAGAATTATCTAGATTAGTTGCTCAAAAGCTAGCTAAAAAAGCTCAGGAGAAAAAAATTACCAAAATTTACTTTGATAGAGGTTCATACAAATATCATGGTAGAATTAAGGTGTTTGCAGAAACGTTAAGAGAAAATGGAATGGAATTTTAATTATGGAAAATTTAAAAGATAAAAAAACAGACGATATATTAGAAAAATTAGTCCACATAAATCGTATAACCAAAGTTGTTAAGGGTGGAAGAAGATTTGGATTTTCAGCCCTTGTAGTTGTTGGAAATCAAGCAGGTAAAATTGGTATAGCGCACGCAAAAGCTAAACAAGTACCCGATGCTATTAAAAAAGCTAATGAGATGGCAAGAAGAAAACTTACACATATACCATTAAGAGAAGGCAGAACTATTCATCATGATGTCAGAGCTAAGGACGGTTCTGGGAGAATAGTTTTAAGGGCTGCTTCTAAGGGAACTGGAATAATTGCAGGAGGTCCTGTCAGAGCTGTCTGTGAAGTTTTAGGCGTAAAGGATATTGTTGCTAAATCTATGGGAACATCTAATGCACATAATGTAATAAGGGCTACTATGAAAGCTTTGATGAAACAAAGTTCGCCAAAACAAATATCTGCAATACGAAATAAAAAAATTTCTGAAATAATAGAAAAAAGAGGATAATGATTAATTTAAATAACAGACCTAAAATCAATAAATCAAAAATGAGAGTTGGACGAGGTATTGGTTCTGGTAAAGGCAAAACATCTGGGAGAGGTGTTAAGGGTCAAAAATCTAGATCTGGAGTTGCTATAAAAAGTTTTGAGGGTGGTCAAATGCCGTTGTATAGGAGACTTCCAAAAAGAGGATTTAACCCAATTTCGAAAGAGAGTGTCGCTATTTTAAACTTAGATAAAATTCAATCATTTATTGACAAAAAAAATATCAACCCAAAAGAAGTATTAAACTCAGAATTATTAAAAAAACTTAGATTAATAAATAAAAACTCAAAAAAATTAAAAATTTTAGGATCGGGTGACGTAAAAGATAAAATTAATATCGAAGCTGATCTTGCTTCAAAAGCAGCAATAGAAAAACTAGAAAAAATTGGTGGATCTATACAATTAAAAAAATAATTTGTTAACATGAGCGCTTCATCATCAACAAATGATTTACGAAATAGAATAATCTTTACTGTATTAATTTTAGCAGTTTACAGATTTGGAACTTTTGTTCCTCTTCCTGGAATTGATCCAGAGCAATTAAAAATAATGATGGAAGGTAACCAAAAAGGATTACTAGGAATGTTTAATGTATTTGCTGGAGGAGCTGTAAGTAGAATGGCAATATTTGCTTTAGGAATAATGCCATATATTTCATCCGCAATTATTGTTCAACTTTTAACAGGTGTCTCTGATTATTTTAAAAATTTAAAAGCCCAAGGTGAGAATGGAAGGGCTAAAATTACACAAATTACTAGATATGGAACAGTTTTACTTGCAACAGTTCAAGGATATGGTTTATCTGTTGGATTAGAATCCTCAGCTGACTTAGTGATTAATCCAGGAGCTTTTTTTAAAATTACCACTGTAACTACTATTGTTGCAGGAACAATATTTTTAATGTGGTTAGGAGAGCAAATTACTCAAAGAGGTATTGGTAATGGTATATCGTTAATAATTTTTGCTGGTATTGTTGCTGAAATACCAAGAGCACTTGTAACGACTTTTGAATTAGGTAGAACTGGTGCAGTTTCTACATTTATGATTTTGTCATTGTTTATTTTATTGATAATTACAATTTTATTTGTTGTTTTTATGGAAAGAGCATTAAGAAAAATAATAATTAATTATCCAAAAAGACAAATGGGCAATAAGATGTATGGAGGAGAGTCATCACACTTACCATTAAAAATTAATCAAGCTGGAGTAATACCCGCAATTTTTGCATCAGCGCTTTTATTATTACCTGTGACATTCTCTAATTTTTCTTTTTCAAATAATGAAACTTTTTTAAATTTAAGCTCTTATTTTACTCAGGGTCAGCCTTTATATATGTTGCTTTACGCTTCAGGAATTATATTCTTTACTTTTTTTTATACATCAATAACTTTTAATCCAACAGAAACAGCAGAAAATCTTAGAAAATATGGAGGATTTGTACCTGGGATAAGACCTGGTGAAAGTACAGCCTTATATATTGAAAATATATCTATAAAGTTAACCACAATTGGTGCTTTATACTTAACTTTAGTTTGTTTAATGCCAGAGTTTTTAATTGCAAACTATCCAATTCCTTTTTATTTAGGTGGTGCATCTATACTTATAGTTGTTGTGGTAGCTATAGATACAGTGACTCAAATACAAACTAGATTAATGAGCTCTCAATACGAGCAGCTAATAAAAAAAACAAAATTTGGTAAATAAGTGAATATTATTTTATTTGGACCACCAGGTGCTGGAAAAGGTACTCAGTCCAAATATATAGTCAATAAATTGAATTCCTATCAAATTTCAACTGGTGAAATGTTAAGAAACGAAATAAAAAAAAATACTGATATTGGTAAAACTATAAATAGAGATATAACAAATGGAAAGTTTGTAAGTGATGAAATTATAAATAAGCTAATTAAAAAGTTAGTATCTGACCCTACAAATAAAAATAAATTAATTTTTGATGGATACCCAAGATCTTTAAGTCAGGCTAAAAATTTGAGTTTATTACTTGAGGAAACAGGCCAAAAAATAGATTTAATTTTATTTTTAAATGTGGACAAAGAAACAATATTAAAAAGACTTGAAAAAAGAAAAATTATTGAAAATAGGTCCGATGATGACTCTGCTACAATACTTAAAAGATATGACACTTATATGGAAACTACTAAACCCGTGCTCAATTTTTACTCAAAGAATCCTAATTTCCAAGAGATTGATGGAAGTCTAAAAATTGAAGAAATAACTAGTAAAATAGACACTTTTATAAATGTTTAAGGCGTTGACTTTAACCAATGTTCTTATATAAAAGGCACAATTTATCACAAAATTATGGCTCGTATCGCAGGTATAAACATTCCACAAAATAAGCTCGTGTATGTAGGGTTAACTTACATTTATGGAATTGGTGATAAATTTTCACAACAGATTTGTTCATCTTTAGAAATTCCTAAAGCAAAAAGAATCAATGAATTAACTGATGAGGAAATACTAAAAATTAGAGAGTATATATAGATCAAAACTTTAAAGTTGAGGGTGACTTAAGAAGAGATTATTCATTAAGTATTAAAAGATTAATAGATTTAGCTTGCTATAGAGGAACAAGGCATAGAAAAAAATTACCTGTAAGAGGACAAAGAACAAGATGTAACGCTAGAACAAGAAAAGGTAAAGCAATTGCAATTGCAGGAAAAAAATTAACACCAACTAAAAAGTAATATGGCAAAAAGTGATAAAGTTGAAATTAAAGATCAGAAGGTAGATAAATCTTCAAAAAAAAGTGCAAAAAGCACTTATTCAAAAAAGAAAAAAATAAAAAAAAATATTTTAAATGGAGTTGCCTATGTACAATCTACATTCAACAATACAATTATTTCAATAGCTGATACAAATGGAAATGTAATATCTTGGGCATCTGCAGGACAAAAAGGTTTCAAAGGATCAAGAAAATCCACTCCATATGCTGCTCAGATAGCAGCAGACTCAGCAGCCTCTAAAGCTTTAGAGTACGGTATGAAAACTTTGTCTGTAGAAGTTAAAGGACCTGGATCTGGACGTGAAACAGCGCTGAGAGCTTTACAAGCAAGAGGATTTAAAATTTTGTCTATAAAGGACACAACACCTATGCCGCATAATGGAACTAGACCACCAAAAAAAAGGAGAGTTTAATGGAAGTTGAAAATGTTAATATAAAAAATTGGAAGTCGCTAATTAAACCATCTAAGCTAGATGTGCAAATAAGTGAAGATTTAACTCATGCGAAAATCGTAGCTGAGCCTCTTGAAAAAGGTTATGGGTTAACTTTAGGAAATTCTCTAAGAAGAATTTTACTATCTTCAATAAGAGGCGCAGCAGTAACCTCTATTCAAATTGATGGAGTTTTACATGAGTTTACATCAATTAAAGGTGTAAGAGAAGATGTTACTGATATTGTACTGAATGTTAAATCTTTAGCACTTAAAAGTAATTCAGAAGGAACAAAAAAATTAATTTTAGATGCAAAAGGACCTGGTGAGATAAAAGCATCTGATATAACAGCAGTTGCTGACGTTGAAATTTTAAATCCTGATTTAGTTATCTGTAATTTAGATGAAAATACTTCATTTCATATGGAAATGAATGTCAATACAGGTAAAGGTTATGTACCAGCAGAATTGAATAAACCTGAAGAACCACCACTAGGTCTCATAGCTATTGACTCTCTTTATAGCCCAGTTAAAAAAGTTTCTTATTCTGTGAGTACAGCAAGAGAAGGTAAAGCTTTGGATTATGACAAATTGACCATGGAAGTTGAAACTGATGGATCTATTTCAGCAGAAGATGCTGTGGCCTATTCAGCTAGGATTTTTCAAGATCAGCTTAAAATGTTCATTAATTTTGACGAACCAGTTGAAGCACCTGTTAAAGAGGTTTCTACTGAGCCTGAATTTAACAAAAACCTATTAAGAAAAGTAGATGAGTTAGAACTATCTGTTAGATCAATGAACTGTTTAAAGAATGATAATATTATTTATATTGGTGATTTGGTCCAAAAATCTGAGGGTGAAATGTTAAGAACACCTAATTTTGGAAGAAAATCACTAAACGAAATTAAAGAAGTCTTAACTGGCATGTCATTATATTTAGGTATGGAAATACCTAACTGGCCACCAGACAATATTGCCGAGATGTCCAAAAAATTAGAGGAAGCAATTTAATGAGACATGGATTTGCTAATAAAAAATTAAACAGAACATCAGAGCATAGAAAAGCTTTGCTTAAGAACATGTTGAATTCATTAATTAAGTATGAGCAAATCAAAACTACTTTACCAAAAGCTAAATTTTTAAAGCCGCAAGCTGACAAAATTATAACTTTAGGTAAAAAAGAAACTTTACAAACTACTAAAATGTTAGTCTCTAAACTGCAGGATATTAAATCAGCTAATAAAGTTAAAAAAACACTCTCTAAAAGATATCAGAATAGAAATGGTGGCTATACAAGAATAATTAAGGCTGGATTTAGATATGGAGATAATGCTCCAATGGCAATAATTGAATTTGTTGATAGAGATGTTGAAGCCAAGAGAGTTGATAAACCAAAGAAAGACACAACAAAAGAATCTCCTAAAACAGAAGAGAAAAAACAAGCTACAGCTTAAATCTTAAATCATGAAAAAATCTTACATCGTTGATTCAACGTGTAATGATATGCGTTTGGACAGATGGTTAAGACTCAAAATTGGAAAAATTCCACAAGGACTTGTGGAGAAATACTTAAGAACAGGAAAAATAAAACTCAATAGAAAGAAAGTTAAAAGCTCTTTTAAAGTAAAAACGAATGATGAAATAAATATATTCAACATTGAATTTAAAGAAAGAATTCAACAAAAAAAAATTAAGTTTTTACCATCAAAAGAAATTATAAGATCAAATGAAGATCAAATTATTGACAACAATGACAATTTTGTTGTTTTAAACAAAGCATCAGGCATATCGGTTCAAGGTGGAACTAAATCAAAAAAAAATCTAGTTGATATTTTTTCTAAAAGTGAAATTTTTGAAGGAACAAAACCATATTCTGTTCATAGATTAGATAAAGATACTTCTGGAGTTTTTATAATGGCTAAAAACAGAGAGAGCGCTCAATTGCTTACTTCTTTATTTAGATTAAGAAAAGTACACAAAACATATTTAGCTATCTGCCAAGGTGAAATTAATAAAAAATCCGGTGTATGGGATGATGATTTAATTAAATACGATGGGGATAAAAAAATAATTGAAAAAGCAAAAACAATTTTTAAAGTGATTGATAAAAATTCTGAAGCTAGTTTATTAGAGTTAAAACCTATTACTGGAAGAAAACATCAGTTAAGAAAACAATTATATGCAATAGGAAATCCTATATTTGGTGATACAAAATATAAATTACCAAATTCAAATAAGGGAATTAATAAAAATTTAATGTTACATTCATATCAAATTAAATTTAAAATTAACGATATAAAACATACGTATTCAGCATTATTACCTGATTATTTTAAAAAACTTTTAAAATCTAAAAGACTTAGATTTTCAAATTTAAAATAAAATTTTTAATTAATATATCACTTAGATTTGAGTAATCTTGATTTATTATATTTCTTAAGTTAGTTACTCCTTTATCTGAAATCCCACAAGGTATAATTTTTTTATAATTTTCTAGATCATTATTTATATTTATTGCAAAACCATGATAGGCAATCCATTTGCTAACTCTGATACCTATTGCAGCAATTTTTTTAACTTCATTATTAGATTTATGCCATATACCGATATTATCTTTATCCGGAAAAGCTTCTATTTTATAAAATTTTAAGGTTTGAATTATTGTTTTTTCAATAATTGTTATAAATTTTCTGATATCTTTTTTTTTTCTTAAATCTAGAACAAAATAACATATTAATTGACCTGGCCCATGGTAGGTAATTTTACCACCTCTATTTGTTTCTAAAATTTTGATGGATTTATCAATAATTTCATTTTCTTTATAAGAAGTTCCTGCTGTGAAAACTTCATTATGCTCCAAAGTCCAAATTAATTCTTGCTCAGTATTATCGTATAAATCCTTTAATCTTGACTCTAGTACACTTATAGCATCAAAATAATTTATTGGTTTTATTGACTTTTTGATCTCAATATTCATTTATAAATTGTATTATCTTTATTATGTATTAATAGTGCAAATCTAAACAATAGGTAGATTTATGTCTTTAACTAAAAAAACTAAAGATAAAAAAGTAAATTTTGAATTTAATAAAGAATATATAAGAGTTGTTACTAGCAAAATAGCTAACAATGACGCTCAATTTATTACTAATTCTTTCAATGAAATGCACCCTGCAGATGCTGCAGATATTATTGAGCACCTTAGTGAAGGGGATAGAGAAAGTTTAATTAAATTAAATAATTTTAATATTGATCCAGAAGTTTTTGTTGAATTAAACGAATCTATTCAATCTGAAATTATTACTTATTTATCCTCAGATTCTATAGTTAGTATTCTAAAAGGTCTAGAGTCAGATGATGCAATATCTATTTTAGAAAATGTTCCTGAAGAGGACAAAAATGCAATTCTTAGTTCTTTACCGCCAAAGGATAGATTTGCTTTATTAGAAAGCTTAAGTTATCCAGAAGATACCGCTGCTAGACTTATGCAGCGTGAATTTACAGCTATACCAAGTAATTGGTCTGTGGGTCAAACAATTGATTATTTAAGAGAAAACAAAGATTTGCCAGAGGAGTTTTTAGAAATTTTTATTGTTAATGAGGATTTTAAACCAATAGGCACTGTTCCTTCATCTAAAGTTTTGACAACACCTCGTGACACTAAAATGGCAACAATAATGTCAGAATCTCAATTATTAATTCCTGTTGAAATGGATAAAGAAGAAGTTGCTAACTTATTTGAAAATTACAATTTGAATTCAGCCGCTGTTGTAGACAAAAACAATAAATTAGTTGGTATGATTATGAACGATGATGTTTTAACAGTCTTGAAAGAGGAAGCTGAAGAAGATGCTTTAAGATTAGCAGGGGTAGGAGATGAAGAAATTACTGATGGAGTTGTAAAAAAAACAAAGAGAAGATTCAATTGGCTTTTACTTAATTTATTTACTGCCTTTCTAGCAACATGGTGCATTAGTTTATTTGGAGCAACCATTGAACAAATGGTAGTATTAGCTTTCTTGATGCCAATAGTTGCTTCAATGGGTGGAAATGCTGGAATGCAAACTCTTGCTGTAACGGTTAGAACTATAGCCACAAACGATTTAACTCAAAATAATTTCTCATCAAATGTATTTAAAGAATTTTCTATTGGTATTTTAAATGGAATTATATTTGCAGCAATTAGTGCTTTAATTGTTCAACTTTGGTTTAAAGATAATATTCTTTCAATGATTATCGCAATATCTATGGTACTAACTATGATCATTGCTGGATTATTTGGTATATTGGTTCCTTTTACTTTAAAAAAGATGAAAATTGATCCGGCAATTGCTTCAAGTGTTTTTGTAACGACGATTACAGATGTAATTGGTTTTGTTTCCTTTTTAGGTGTTGGGGCTTATTTTTTATAAAATTAAAGGTTATCAATCAATCTGACATTGTTTAGATGGTAGGCAATAAACAATTTTGAATTTTTCATCGTGTTTGAAATTTTTAGATTACTTATATTCCTTAATTCTAGGTAATCAATTTTAATACTATAATTATCATTTAATTCTTTTTTTTTAAGATTTAAAAAGTTCGAAATATTTTTCTTATTTTTAATATTTTTTTTAATATTTAATAATTTTTTATATACATTTGCAGCAACTTTTAAATTAAACTTATTTAATAGAATATTTCTAGATGATAGAGCAATATTGCTTTTATCTCGTATAGTTTTACATGAAATAATTTTTGTTTTGTATTTTCTTTCCAACAGTTTTTTGACTAAATATAATTGTTGAAAATCTTTTTCTCCCATAAATATTTTTTTAGGACACACAATTTTAGTCAATCTATTCATCACATCTAAAACTCCTTCAAAGTGACCTTTTCTAAATCTAGCACATAAAATTTTATCTTTTTTAAGTAGTTTAATTTTTGATTTTTTTGTATCTTTGTAAATGTCTTTAAATTTTGGAAGATAAACAAAATCAACTTTTTTACATTTTTTTAGAATTTGTAAATCTTTTTTGATATTTCGTGGATAGGATATTAGATCTTTTTTATTGTTAAATTGTTTTGGATTAACAAAAATACTTACAATTGTTTTTTTACAAAGTTTATTTGATTTATTTATTAGTGATAAATGACCCTCGTGTATACCGCCCATAGTTGGAACAAAACCAAGGTCATTAAATGGCCTTAATGATTCAATTAATGATCTATTGTTTAATAAAATTTTCATTTGTATTAAAATATTAGATAAGTAAAACATTTAAATGATTAAACAAGCAATTATTCCATTGGCTGGACTTGGTACCAGGTTGTTGCCCTTAACTAGTGTTTTTGCTAAAGAGCTTCTACCTATTAATGGTAGACCTGGAATTGAATATATTATTGATGAATGTTTAGATGCAGGTATTAAAGAGATTATATTTATTATTTCTAGCAAAAAATTAATGATAAAAAAATATTTTTATAGTGACAATTTTTACAAGAAAATTATAAAAAAAAATAAAGACCCAAGAATACTTAATGAATATAAGAGGATTCTTAAATATAAAAATAAAATTAAGTTCGTTTTTCAAAACACTCCTAAAGGGACCGGTGATGCTGTTCTCAAAACTCAAAAATTTATTAAAAATAAATATTTTTTAATGTTGCTACCTGATGATTTAATAATTCAGAAAAATTGTTCTAAAGCGATGATTAACGTTCATAAAAAATATAAGGCTTCTGTTATGGCATCTATGAAAGTTAAAAAAAATAATGTTTCAAGATGGGGAATATATAAAATTAACAAAAAATTAAATTCAAGAAATTTTACAATTAAAGGCGTTATAGAAAAACCTTCAAGAAACAAAGCCCCATCAAATAAAGCTGTTATAGGAAGATATATTTTACCTCAATCAATTTTTAATAAAATTAAATCTTTGAAACCAAAAGAAGGTAAAGAGATACATATTACAGATGCTATTCAGTTATTAATTAATGATAAAGAAAATTTTATAGCACATAACTTTGAAGGTAAATATCTCGACTGTGGTACAATAGATGGTTATATAAATTCTTCTATAGAAATAGGTAAATTATGAAACTGTGCATGATTGGAACAGGTTATGTTGGTTTAGTTAGTGGTGTATGTTTTTCTGACTTAGGGAATACAGTTTATTGCGTTGATAAAGATATTAATAAAATCAATTCTTTAAATAAAGGTGTAGTCCCAATATATGAACCTGGTTTAGAGGAAATATTAAAGAAAAATTATAAACAAAAAAGATTATTTTTTACATCTAATTTAAAAAAAGCTGTTCAAAATTCAGATATAATTTTTATTTGCGTAGGCACTCCAACAA
This sequence comes from uncultured Pelagibacteraceae bacterium, assembly GCA_902624045.1. Lineage (GTDB taxonomy): Bacteria > Pseudomonadota > Alphaproteobacteria > Pelagibacterales > Pelagibacteraceae > Pelagibacter. Next base: position 54,856 of record CACNVX010000003.1, on the reverse strand, counting down.
AAAAAAATAGTAATTCTGCAGATTTAAAATATGTTTTTAATGTTGTAAATGAGCTTAAAAAATTGATATCCAGCTATAAAATTATTGTAACAAAATCAACTGTACCTGTAACTACAGGTGATAAAATTGAAAAAATTTTAAACAATTTAAGAAAAAAAAAATTAATTGATGTAGTTTCAAATCCTGAATTTTTAAGAGAAGGTGAAGCTATAAGAGACTTTACTTATCCTGATCGTGTTATAATTGGAACAGAAAGTAGAAAAGCAAATAAGATACTTAAATCTTTATATATGCCAATAATTAAAAAAAGTAGTAGATATTTTAATACGTCAAGAAGAGGAGCCGAACTAATTAAGTATGCCTCGAATTCCTTTTTAGCAACAAAGATTTCTTTTATAAATGAGCTAGCTAATCTTTGTGAAAAATCAGGTGTAGATGTTAAAGATGTTTCACTAGGCATGGGTTCAGATCAACGTATTGGTGATAGATTTCTAAGAGCTGGACCAGCTTACGGAGGTTCTTGTTTTCCCAAAGATACTCGCGCTCTAATCGATATTGGAAATAAGTTTAAAACTGATTTATCAATTGTAAAAAGTGTAGTTGCCTCAAATAATGCCAGAAAAACTTTATTATTAGAAAGAGTAAAATCAATTTTGAATAACAAGCTGAAAAATAAAAAAATTACTTTTTTAGGTGTCACTTTTAAACCGAATACAGATGATATGCGAGAAGCTTCAAGTATACCTATGATTAATTATTTAAACAAAAAAAATTGTAAAATTAATTATTATGATCCTTCAGGAGAGAAAATTGAATTCAAAAATTTAAAAAACGTAAAATTTTCTACAAGTATTACATCGGCATGCCTTAATGCAGATTTAATAATTTTGCATACAGAGTGGAATGATTTTAAATTACTCAATTTTAAAAAATTAATTAATAAAAGTAATTTTAAAATATTTGATATGAGAAATTTATATGATCCTTTAAAGATGAAGAAATTAAATATTAAATATTTTGGTATCGGAAGATAATTAATTTAATTCAAATATAGCATCAACTTCAACAGAAACACCCAGAGGTAAACTGTTTGTGCTTACTGCGGCTCTAGTATGCATACCTGAATCTCCAAAAACGGAAGCAATTAAATCTGATGCACCATTAATTACTTTTGGTTGATCAGTAAAGTTATCTGTTGAATTAACGAAACCAGTTAATTTCACACAAGATTTGATTTTAGATAGATCTCCATTACAAGCTACTTTTGCCTGAGATATAATACTTAAACCACATCTCTCTGCCGCCTTATAACCTTCTTCTACTGTTAAATCTTTACCAACTTTTCCTTTTATCAATTCACCACTTTCTGAAATAGAAATTTGTCCAGAGATATAAAGTAAATTACCAACAATTTTTGTAGCTACATATGATCCAACAGGTGGTTTCGCTTCTGGAAGATTAATCTTTAACTCTTTAATTTTGTTTTCGAAATTCATTTTTATTTTTTCTTTTTTTTAGATTTTTTATTTTTATCGTATTCTCTTCTTTTCTCAATTAGTATAAGAGCCTCTTCCATTGTTAACTCTACTGGGTCTTTTTCCTCTGGGATTGTTGCATTTAGAGATTTGTATTTAATGTATGGTCCATATTGACCTTTCATGATTCGGATTGGCTTTTTATCCTCAGGATGCTCCCCTAAATCTTTAATAATTGAAGAAGACATTCTTCCAGGTTTTGCCTCAGCTATGAGTGTAATTGCTCTATTTAATCCTATAGAAAAAATTTCTTCGACATTTTCTATTCTAGCTGATTTATTTTCACATTTTAAATATGGTCCAAATCTACCAGTATTTAAGGTAATTTCTTTTTGATTTTCTGGATTAATGCCTAATGATTTAGGAAGCGAACATAAAAATTTTGCTTTATCTAAATCAATACTTTCTAATTCAATTCCTTTTGGTATAGATACGTTTTTTAATAGTTCATTAACATCAGGTTTATTTTTTTTAATTTTTTTTCTTTTTTTAGATTTTTCTTGCTCAATATTCTCTTCGAGAACTTTCTCATACTGAAGATAAGGACCAAATCGTCCATTTTTTAGAAAAATATCATTTCCATTTTCATGTTTTCCAAGAAATTTTGGTTCAGCAAGTTGTGATTGAGCAGCCGCTTTAGCTTTTGATAATGGTCTTGTAAATTTACATTCTGGATAGTTTGAACATCCAATAAACGCACCTCCTCTAAAACTATTTTTTAAACTAAGTGAACCTGTGTCACATAACTGACATTTTCTAACTATCTTTCCTTCTTTATCAGTGTCAAATATCAACGCTCCCAAACTTTCATTTAAAAGATCTAAAACCTCTCTAGTTCTTTTTTCTTTTACCTCTGAAACATTGCTATTAAAATCTTTCCAAAACATTTCTAAGACTTTTAACCAGCTTTCTTTTCCAGAAGTTATTTCATCTAGCTGATCCTCTAGTCCAGCTGTAAAGTTATAATCTACATACTTTGAAAATAGTTTTTCTAAAAACGCAGAAATTAATTTACCTCTGTCAGTTGGGAAAAATCTTTTATTAATTATTTCTGCATAGCCTCTATTTGCTATTGTTGAAATGATACTTGCATAAGTTGAAGGTCTTCCAATTCCTAACTCTTCTAATTTTTTAACCAAGCTCGCCTCAGAGTAACGTGGGGGAGGTTGGGTAAAATGTTCTTCATCAATAAGAGCTTCTATATTAATTGGCCCTTTTGACATCTCAGGTAAAATTTGCTCATCATCATCTTTGCTTTGATTTGAATAAATTTTTAAAAATCCATCAAATTTCAATACCGATCCGCTTGATTTACATATAGTTTTACCGTCTTCAGACTCAATCGTTATTGTATTTCTATCAAATTTTGCTGTTTCCATTTGAGACGATAGTGCTCTAGACCAAATTAAAGAATATAATTTTTGCTGATCAGAACTTAAATACTTTTTAATTGAGTCTGGATTTCTATTAATATCAGTTGGTCTTATTGCTTCATGAGCTTCCTGAGCGTTTTTTGCTTTTTTTCCTGAGTAATTATTTGGATTTTCTGGCAAGTATTCGTTACCATATTGTTTTTTAATAAAATTTCTAAAATCAGTGACGGCATCAGCTGATAAATTAGTTCCATCCGTTCTCATATAAGTAATTAATCCAACTGTATCTCCCTCAATTTCTATTCCTTGATAAAGTTTTTGTGCTATTTGCATTGTTCTTGATGCACCAAAACCCAATCTGCTAGAAGCAACTTGTTGAAGTGTTGAAGTAGTAAAGGGTCCCGAGGGATTTCTGCTAACAACTTTTGAGGAAATATCAGTTATGTTAAATTTTTTGATCTTAATATTGGAAATTGCCTTTTCAATTTCTTCTTTATTTTTAAATGAAAATTTTTCAATTTTTTCTCCATCAAGTTGAGAAATACTTGCTGTAATGTTGCTTTTGTTTTTATCCTGAAAATTAATACTTAATGTCCAAAATTCTTCAGGTTTGAATAATTCAATTTCATGCTCTCTTTCTGTGATCAATTTCAGTGCAACAGATTGAACTCTACCTGCAGATTTTGAACCAGGTAGTTTCGTCCAAAGTATTGGTGATATATTAAACCCTACCAAATAATCTAGTGCTCTTCTAGCCATGTATGCATCGACTAATAAGGGCTCTATCTGTCTTGGATTTTCAATACCATGTGTAACGGCTTTTTTTGTTATTTCGTTAAATACCACACGTTCAATTTCTTTATCCTTCAAAAGTTTTTTTTCATTTAAATACTCTTTTACATGCCATGCTATTGCCTCACCCTCACGATCTGGGTCAGTAGCAAGAATTATTTTTGAAGAATCTTTCGCAGCATCAGTAATTTCTTTTAAATATTTTTTTGAAAAGCTATCAACTTCCCATTCCATTTTAAAATTTTGATCAGGATCAACTGATCCATTTTTTGAAGGAAGATCTCTAATATGACCATAGCTAGCTAAAACGGTATAGTTATCACCTAAATATTTATTTATTGTTTTCGCTTTAGCAGGGCTTTCAACTATGACTAGATTCATAAAATAACAAACTACTCAAAAGAGTTTGATAGTCAAATTAATAAATTTTTGTCTTAGTTTCTTCTTTATTTTTCAAGCGTTTAATATTTTCTCTATGGGTAAAAAATATTAAAATAAACATTATTGCGTAAAAAAATACATTTTCTGAACCCTCAAAAATTAAAATATAAATAGGTATAGAAAGTGATCCTATCAAGGAAGATAAAGATGAATATTTAGAAATTAAAAAAATTATTAACCAACAAATACCAAACACTAAACCAAAAATAATATTTAAAGAAAAAAGTATCCCAACATATGTCGCTACACCTTTGCCACCTTTAAATTTTAACCATACTGGAAACACATGACCTATAAAAGCGCATAAAGCTGATATATATACTGCATCAGGAAAATTAATTTTAACGTATAAAACAGGTATTACTGCCTTTAATACATCAAGTATTAGTGTTGAATAACCAATTAACTTGTTACCAGTTCTTAAAGCATTTGTTGCGCCAATATTACCAGAACCGATTTCTCTAATATCTTTTTTTAAAAATACTTTGGTTAAAATTAATCCAAAAGGAATTGATCCCATTAGGTATGAGGTTATACCTATTATAAAAAGTTCCATTTTTATATTTTAAATAATTCTATACCTTTTACAAATGTATTGGTTACTTTTCCTTGAAGTTTCTTATCTTCAATAGAAGTATTTTTAGATTTAGAGATTAAATTTTCTTTTTTTACAATCCATGGTTTATAGATATCTACTATACAAAAATCTGCATCATTACCAATAGACAGGTTTCCTTTATTTATATTTAATATTTTTGCTGGGTTAGAGGTTAAAGCTTGAATGATGGTTTCTAGTTTTAGAGATCCATTATGAAATAATTCTAAACTTAAAGATAACAATGTTTCAATACCAGATGCACCTGTCGCAGCTTGAGCAAAAGTTAATCTTTTGGATTCTTCATCTTCAGGTTTATGGTCAGAAACAATTACATCAATAGTTTTATCTTTTAATCCTTGAACTAAAGCTTCTCGATCTTCTTCTCTTCTCAGTGGAGGTGATAACTTTAAAAATGTTCTAAAATCTCCAATATCATTTTCATTTAGTGAAAGATTGTTTATTGATACACCGCAAGTAAATTTAATGTTTTGTTTACGTTCCTTAATTATATCTACAGATTTTCCTACTGAAAGTTGAGATATATGATATCGACATTTAGTTTTTTCTAAAAGAGTAAGATCCCTTTCTATTATAATTCTTTCAGCAATATCGGGTATGCTTGATAAACCTAGTTTTGTTGCAATAATACCAGAATTAATCATTCCATTTTTTGCTAAATCGTAATCTTCAGCATGTTGCATTATAAGACATCCCAAATCCTTGGCTGAATTCATAATTCTAGACATTAGTCTAGTATTTTGAATTGTTTTTACACCATCTGTAAAAGCAATAATTCCTTTTTTGGCCAGTAATCCAAATTCAGTCATATTGGTGCCATCGGTATTTTGAGTTAATGAAGCACAAGGAAAGATGTTTATTTTAGATTTATCTCTTCCTCGTCTTTTTAGAAAATCTACAATTGAAACATTATCAATAATTGGATCTGTATTAGGCATAGTAACAACAGAAGTCACTCCTCCTGATAACGCGGCATTACTTAATGTCTTAAAATTTTCTTTATATTCATATCCAGGCTCACCTACAAAAACTCTCATATCCACTATACCAGGAAATATATATTTTCCTTTTAAATCAGTGGGTTTTTCTCTAGTTGGTAAATTGTTTGTATTTACCTTTTTTCCTATAGCTTCTATCTTTCCTTCTTCTCCAATTATTAATCCACCATTTTCATTTATAGAATTATGAGGGTCTATAATATTTGCATTTATAAAGTATTGTTTTTTCATTTATTCACAAAAAATTTTTAAACATGCCATTCTTACAGCAACACCTAATTCAACTTGTTCCTTAATTACACTTTTGTTTATGTCATCTGCTAATCTAGTATCAATCTCTATTCCTCTATTCATTGGACCAGGATGCATGATCAAAGCATCTGATTTTGCATGATCAAGTTTATCTGGCGTTAATCCATAATATTCATAATATTCTCTATTTGATGAAAGATATGAACTAGTCATCCTTTCATTTTGTAATCTAAGCATCATTACAATGTCACAATCTTTGACACCTTTTTTCATATCAGTAAATATATTTACACCAAATTTTTCAATTTCTTTTGGCATAAGATTTGTAGGTGCAACTATGTTAACTTCTGCTCCTAACATTGTAAGAAGATAAATATTAGATCTAGCTACTCTAGAATGAAGTATATCTCCACAGATAGCTATTTTTAATCCTTGAATTTTTTTTTTTCGATTCCTAATTGTTAATGCATCTAATAATGCTTGGGTAGGGTGTTCACGTCTACCATCACCAGCATTAAGAACAACACAATTAACTTTTTGAGATAGAAGATTACAAGCACCGGAATCTTGATGTCTGATAACGATTATATCAGGATGCATTGCATTTAAAGTCATTGCAGTATCAATCAAAGTTTCACCTTTTTTAATTGCTGAGTTACCCATATTCATCGACATAACATCTGCACCAAGTCTTTTTCCAGCAAGCTCAAAAGAACTTTGAGTTCTTGTGGATGGTTCAAAGAATAAGTTAATTTGAGTTTTACCTCTTAATACGTCGATTTTTTTATTTTTACTCTGGTTTAATTTTATAAAAGCCTCTGATTCATCAAGTATATAATTTATATCATTTACTGATAAATCTTGGATACCTAACAGATGTTTTTGTGAGATTTTAACAGCGTTATTGGTTTTAATTGCCATTAAAATTAACTCTATAGCTATAAAGCCATTAAATGGCAAGGATTAATTATTTAAATAATCTATAGCTCCTTGGAGGATAAATGCAGCTGCGTTCTGATCTATGTTTTTTTCACGCTTAGAAACATTGACATCAAGCTGACTAGACAGATTAAATGCACCTACGGTTGAAAGTCTTTCATCCCATAGACAAACATCTACCCCAACATTTTGGTCTATATTTTTAGATACATCACTTACTGACTGTGCAGAAGGACCTAATGAACCATCCATGTTAATTGGATATCCAATGACAATTCCTTTAATATTGTTTTCTTCTATTATTTTTTTTAATTCGTTGATTAGATCATCATTATTGGTTTTATTGATAGTTTTAAAGGGTGTCGCTATTGACTGTTTCTCGTCACAAATTGATACACCGATTCTTTTTGAACCAAGATCTAAACCAATCAATCTAGAGGTTTCAGACTGTTTTTTTTTGAATTCTTCAATAGTGATCATATTGTATATTTTAAACTTAAGTGATAGTTTGCGACATATTTAAATACCATATGAGTATCGATCTTAAAACAATAAAGCACATATCTAAACTATCAAGAATTTCTGTAGATGAGAAAAAAGCAGAGAAACTTGCAGGAGATTTAAATTCAATTTTCGATTTTATTGAAAAACTTAACGAATTAAAAACTGACAATGTTGAACCATTAACTTCTGTTGCTGAAACAACCCTTAAATTAAGACCAGATGAAGTAAAAAGCAAAAATTTAAGAGAACAAGTAATAAAAAATTCTCCTAAAGAAAATGAGGATTATTTTGTTGTACCAAAGGTAATTGAATAATGTCAGATATAACAAAACAATCATTGTCTGAGTTAGTAGAAAATATAAAAAGTAAAAAACTTTCCTCAAGTGAAGTTACTAAAGCATTTGTTGAAAGGTCAGAAAAATCAAAAGAATTAAATGTATATATAACTGAGGATTATGAAAATGCTTTAAATAAAGCAAAAACGTTTGATGAAAAACCTAATCTTGATCTAAAATTGCCCGGTATTCCAATGGCTGTGAAAGATTTATTTTGTACAAAAAATTTAAGAACCACTGCAGGTAGTAAGATTTTAAATAACTTTGTTCCAACTTATGAGTCGACAGTAACACAAAACATTTGGAATGAAGGGGCTATCCTAGTGGGTAAATTAAATTGTGATGAATTTGCAATGGGCTCGTCTAACGAAACTAGTTTTTTTGGAAATGTGCAAAACCCAATTGATAAAAATTTAGTTCCAGGAGGATCATCTGGAGGATCATCTTCAGCAGTTGCAGCTCAATTAACACCAATAACTATAGGAACAGATACAGGTGGATCCATAAGACAGCCAGCCTCTTTTACAGGAACAGTTGGACTAAAACCTACCTATGGTAGTTGCTCTAGATATGGAATTGTAGCTTTTGCATCATCTTTAGATCAAGCTGGGCCAATGGCACAAAATGTTAAAGATTGTGCATTGTTACAAGAAGTTATTAGCACTTATGATGAAAAAGACTCTACATCAATAGATTTTAAAAGGAACGAATACAGCAAGGAATTAACAAAAGACATCAAGGGTAAAAAAATAGGAATACCAAAAGAATATAGAGTAGATGGTATGCCTAAGGAAATAGAAGATCTATGGAAAAAAGGTATTGAATATGTAAAAGATTGTGGTGCTGAGATTATTGATATATCTCTACCTCATACAAATTATGCGCTACCAACTTATTACATTGTAGCTCCAGCTGAGGCTTCATCTAATTTAGCTCGATATGATGGTGTTAAATATGGTTTTAGAGCTGAGGGGGAAAATCTTATTGATATGTATGAAAAAACTAGATCTGAGGGATTTGGTGCTGAAGTTCAAAGAAGAATAATGATTGGAACTTATGTTTTATCCTCAGGATATTATGATGCTTATTATCTTAAAGCTCAAAAGGTAAGAAAACTTATAAAAAACGATTTTGATGAAGCTTATAAAAAAGTTGATGCAATTCTAACTCCATCCACTCCAAGTTCAGCTTTTAAAATTGGTGAGAAAACAAATGATCCAGTTTCAATGTATTTAAATGATATTTTTACTGTTCCAGTAAATTTAGCTGGTTTACCAGGAATATCTATACCTGCAGGACATGATACTAAAGGATATCCTTTAGGATTGCAGATAATTGGTAAAGCTTTTGATGAACAAAATATATTAAATATAGCATACGCTATGGAAGAAAAAATTAATTTTAAAAACAATATTACTGATTGGTGGATCAAGTGAGTAAGAACAAATCTGAATATTTAATTAATAGACATGATAATCAATATGAGGTTGTCATCGGTCTAGAAGTTCATGCGCAAGTTACATCGGACTCAAAATTATTCTCAACTTCAGCAACCAAATTTGGAGCTGAACCAAATACTCAAGTAAGTTTAGTTGATGCAGCGTTTCCTGGAATGTTGCCAGTAATAAACGAATATTGTGTAAAACAAGCTATTAAAACAGGAATTGGTTTAAAAGCTAAAATCAATAAGAGATCTGTCTTTGATAGAAAAAATTATTTTTATGCTGACTTACCTCAAGGATATCAAATTTCACAATTCAAAGATCCAATTGTAGGTGAGGGTAAAGTAATACTTGATATGCCCGATGGACAAAAAGAGGTAGGTATAGAGAGATTACACTTAGAGCAAGATGCTGGTAAAAGCATTCATGATCTAGACCCTAAAAATACTTTTGTAGATTTAAATAGATCAGGTGTAGCTTTGATGGAAATTGTAAGTAAGCCAGATCTAAGATCTCCAGATGAGGTTAATGCATATATTAAGAAATTAAGATCAATAATGAGATATTTAGGAACCTGTGACGGAAATATGCAAGAAGGATCTTTAAGAGCTGATGTAAACGTATCTGTTAGAAAGAAAGGTTCAAAAGAATTTGGAACTAGATGTGAAATTAAAAACGTTAACTCTATAAAGTTCATGCAGATGGCTATTGAATACGAAGCGAACAGACAAGTTGATTTAATTGAAGATGGTCAAACAATAGATCAGGAAACAAGACTTTTTGATACTAAAAAGAATGAGACTAGATCAATGAGATCAAAAGAGGATGCTCATGATTATAGATATTTTCCAGATCCTGACTTATTGCCATTAGAAGTTTCTGATGATTTTATTGAAAATTTAAAATCAGAAATTCCCGAACTCCCGGATGAAAAGAAAAAAAGGTTTATAGAAAAATTTAAATTATCACCTTACGAAGCTAACATTTTAGTATCAGATATCGAAACATCTAATTACTTTGAAAATGTAATTAAGAAATCAGATGTAAAACTAGCAACAAATTGGATAATTGGTGAATTATTTGCAGCTTTAAATGAAAAGAATTTAGAAATAACTGAAAGTCCTATAAGTGCAGGAAACTTATCAAAATTAATTAATTTAATTAAAGACGGAACTATTTCTGGAAAAATAGCAAAAACAGTTTTTGAACAAATGATGAAAGGTGACAAAGATCCTAAGAAAATTGTAGAAGAAAAAGGTCTAAAACAAGAGAGTGATCCCAAAGCACTAGAGGCACTTATAGACAAAGTTATTGATGATAATAGAGATAAAGCTATTGAATATAAATCAGGTAAAGTAAAATTATTTGGTTTCTTTGTTGGCCAAGTAATGAAGGTTTCTGGTGGAAAAGCTAATCCTCAATTAGTCAATGAGATTTTAAAGAAAAAACTTTAAAACTTATGGGTTCAGACCTAAAAATAAATAAAGAACTTCAAGATTATATATTAAGTCATGGGTTAAATTTACATCCAATCCAAAAGGAAATAATTGATTACAATACTTCACTTGGTGATATCAAAAGAATGCAAATATCAATTTCACAAAGTCAATTTCTCCATTTAATAATTAAAATTTCAAACATAAAAAAAGTTTTAGAGATTGGTACATTTACAGGATTAAGCACATTGTCCATGGCTTTAGCATTATCAGATGATGGCAAAATAATTGCTTTAGATAAAAATAGTGAAACTAATAAAGTTGCAACAGATTTTTTCAAAAAAGCTAATCAAGAACATAAAATTAAAACATTAATTAAACCAGCTTTAGAAAGTTTGGATGAAATTAAAAATGAAAATTTTGATTTGGTTTTTATTGATGCCGATAAAACTAATTATATAGAATATTATGAACGTTCTTTAAAATTATTAAATAAAAATGGTTTAATAATAATCGATAATGTTTTGTGGTATGGTGAAGTAGTTAATCAAAATAATACTGACAAATTTACTAAAAATATTAAAGAATTTAATAATCATATTTCAAAGGATGAAAGGATAGAAAAATTAATAGTTCCACTTGGTGATGGTATGACTGTTTGTAGAAAATTATAATGTTTGTAATAGTTGGCTTTTATAAATTTATTAAAATTCCTTATCTGAAGAAGAACCAAAAAGGATTATTAGAAACTTTAAATAAAAAAAAAGTTAGAGGAACAATAATTATTTCTAAAGAGGGGGTTAATGGAACAGTTTCAGGAAAATCGACAGATATAAAATTCGTAATTAATAAATTAAAAAAAAAACTTAAATTTAAGAATTTCGATAACAGCAATATCTCTAAGAGCTTATTCCAACCTTTTCATAAACCTAAAGTAAAAATTAAAAATGAGGTTGTGCCTATGAATTTAAGTTTAAATAAAAGAATAAAAAAAAGAGATAGCCATGTAGATCCAAGTAAATGGAACAAGTTAATTAAAAAAAAAGAAACTATTCTCATAGATGCAAGAAAGCCATTTGAGTACGATGTTGGAACATTTAAAGGTGCAATTAATCCTGAGATTGATAACTTTAGGGACTTTCCTAAATATTTAAAAAAATTAAATAAAAATCAGCCCATAGCTATGTTTTGTACTGGTGGTATACGATGTGAAAAAGCATCTGTATATTTAGAGAAAAAAGGGTTTAAGAATATTTATCAGTTAAATGGTGGTATTTTAAATTATCTAAAAAAAACTAATAAGAAAAAAAGTTTATGGAGAGGTGAGTGCTTTGTTTTTGATAATAGAGTTAGTCTAAAACATGGATTAAAAATAGGAACATACGGAATTTGTAGTGGTTGTAGAAAACCTCTTTCAACAAAAGAAAAAAAGTCAGAAAAATATGAAGAAGGTGTTTCGTGTCCAAAGTGTTACTCAACATTAACAAAAGATCAAAAATTAAGATTTAGAATGCGGCAAAAGCAAATAAATCTTGCTAAAAAAGAGGGAAAAAGACATACCTTCCAAAAAGAGTATTAATTTATTTTCATTATGGATTTATTGAAAGATGACATTTCAAGATTAGTGAAAAAACTTGCTATACCTGCAAGTGTTGGAACATTATTTCAAACGCTCTATAATATTGTAGATACTTTCTATGCAGGCAAAATATCACCAGAGGCCTTAGCAGCACTAAGTAAATCTTTTCCTTTATATTTTATTATAGTTGCAACCTCAATTGGTGTTACGGTAGCTGGAACATCTCTTATTGGCAGTAGTATAGGTGAAAAAAATGAAAAGAAAGCTTTAAAATATTTTACTCATGTAATTTTTTTTGGAATAATAATTTCACTTTTTATAACTTTCATCGGCTTATTCTTTTCAGAAAAAGTATTCTATATTATGAATTCCTCTAAAGAAGTGACAGATTTGGGTCTTGAATATATGAATATTATATTTCCAGGAACAATTATATTTATTTTAGTTGTAGCTTTGAATTCTTTTTTGCATGCTGAAGGTGATACAGTAACTTATAGAAATGTTTTAATCTTATCCTTTTTATTAAATATAATCTTAAATCCTATTTTGATTTTTGGTTTTTTATTTATTCCACCACTTGGTGTAGCAGGCATAGGTATAGCAACATTAATTGCTCAGTCTGTTTCATTTTTAATTATCCTAATAAAAATAATCAATAATAGTAGAATTAAACATATTACTATCGAATACTTAAAAATAAAATTTTTGTTTCTTATAGAAATTTTTTTTCAATCTATGCCCATTGCTTTAGCAATTTTTGGCTATTCAATTGCTGCAATAATAGTTTTTAGTTTTGTTGGTTTATCAGGCGAATATGCAGTAGCTGGTTATGGTGCAGCAACAAGAATAGAACAAGTTGTGTTACTTCCAATATTAGGAATTAATACCGCAATAATTTCTATAATAGCCCAAAATATTGGTGCTAAATTTCTTGATAGAGTGGAAAATACTTATTTTGTATCAATAAAATATGGAATTTTTTTAATGATAATTGCTGGAATATTAGTTTTTTCATTAGCAGATGTTGTCCCAAAATTCTTTTCATCTGATAAAGAGGTTATTTTATATGGATCGATTTATTTAAAAATTTCTGCAATTATATTACCTGCCTATCCAATATTTTTCTTATCAAATGGTTTTTTTATGGCTTTAAAGAGATCGGGAAAAGCTATGATTAATAATATCATAAGAAATGTGGTTGTGCCTATTTTATCGTTTTATATAGCAATAACTATCGGTGCAGATTTTAAAACCTTTTTTTATATATGGGCTATATTTCAATGGACAATTTCGCTTCTGTTATTTTTATATGTGAAGTATTACATAAATAATAAACTAGCTTATGTTTAATTTTTTGAAGATAGAAATAGAATGTTTTTTACTAAAAAAAAAGTAATAATTTTAATCATAATTTGTTCTATCTTTTTTATACTTACATATAATGATGTTAAGTCTGAAGAAATAAAAGAAATCTCTGGTAATGCACAAATCATTGATGGTGATACAATTAAAATTAATGCAAAAAAAATTAGACTGCATGGAATAGATGCTCCCGAGTTCAAACAGATGTGTAAAAAACCCTATTTAACAATAATTTTTTTTTCTTTTCACAAAGACTATCCTTGTGGAAAAATTTCAACTGAAAAATTAAAAAAAAAAGTTAATAATAAAGAAATTAAATGTAAAATTTTAAACGTTGATAGATATAATAGATTGATTGGAGAATGTTATAAAAGAAATTTAAATTTAAACTCATGGCTAGTTTCTAATGGTTACGCAGTAGTTTATAGAAAATACTCAAAAAAATATGTATCTGATGAAATTAATGCTAAAAATAATAAATTAGGTCTCTGGCAAGGTAAATTTGAAATGCCATGGGATTATAGAAGAAAAAAATAAGCTACTATAGCCTAGAGGCACTGTCTTCAATCCAAGAATAAAGATGTTCGGCAAAAGACCTTCTAACAAATAAATTCACAATATTTTCATCTTTATGATGAAGAATTACATCTATGTGATTTAAAACTGTTTGGGTTGTTGATCCTTTCTTTTCCTTAAATTCATTAAAATTAAAGGGAGATCCTGCTGAAAAAATTTCAAAGATATTGTTTCCTTTAAGCTCTAATTGAACAAATTGATCTGTTACATCTATAACAGCACCTAAATTTGTTTTTGAAATACTATTAAATAAGACCTCATATAGATCGTTTTTATTAGTGTCTTTACTCGCTAGCTCATTTGAGACTATCATCCATTCATCTGGGCTAAGCCATATAGCTGTTAATTTGTCACTCGTTGATGAAGTGTTTGCCTCTGTTGGTAAAATCATATTAAGATTTTTACCAATATTTGTTAAAAACTCTCTTTTTTTACCTCTTACATTAATTTTTATTACCGGAGAGATTTCTTTTATAGAAACACTTTCATGATTAATTTCATTTTTAATAACTGAATTATAATTAAGCATTTAACCTCTCATTTTTTTCATCATAAAAAACTGGATTTGCAACAGTTACATTAATATTTTTATCTTCCATTGGTATAAAAAGTTTTTTACCCATCATGTCTTTTCCACCTCTAACAACTGCTAGTGCAATTGATTTATTTAAGTTTGGACTGAAATAACTTGAAGTTACATGTCCAAGCATTTCAACAGGACTTTGATTTAACTTTGAAACAATTTGAGCTCCTTCTTCTAAAACTATTTCTGGATCATCGGTTAACAATCCTACTAATTGTTTTCTATCTTCTTTCATAGTATCGGATCTGTATAGAGATCTTTTACCTATAAAATCATATTTCTTTTTGCTAACTATCCAATCCATTTGAAGATCAATAGGTGTCATAGTTCCATCTGTATCTTGACCAACAATTATAAAACCTTTTTCTGCTCTCAATAAGTGCATTGTTTCAGTTCCATAAGGCGTAATATTAAACTCTTTACCTGCCTCTATACATTTTTCCCATAAATCTTTTCCATAACTCGCCTGAACATTAATTTCGTAACTATGTTCACCTGTAAAACTAATTCTCATTATTCTACATTTGATATTACCAATATTGGCTTCCTTAAATGACATGTGCGGAAAATTTTCATCTGATAAATCTAAATCTGGTATTATTTTTTTAAGAATATTTTTGCTATTAGGACCACATAAGCTTGCAGTAGCATAATGATCAGTTACAGATGTTAAGTATACATCTAGTTCTGGCCATTCTGTTTGAAGATAATCTTCAAGCTTTCCTAAAACATTAGCAGCTCCACCTGTTGTTGTGCTCATTATATAATGATTTTCTCCCAATCTAGTTGTAACACCATCATCATAAACCATACCATCTTCATTTAGCATCAGACCATATCTGCATTTACCAATAGCTAATTTAGACCAAGCATTAGTGTAAATTCTATTTAAAAATTCTGAAGCGTCACTTCCTTGAATATCAATTTTACCAAGTGTAGAGGCATCCAATATACCAGCACTCTCTCTTGCTGCCTTACTTTCTCTTTGTACCGCTTGATGCATTGTCTCTCCATTAATAGGGTAATACCATGCACGCTTCCATTGACCTACATTTTCAAATTTAGCTTTATTTTCAACATGCCAATCATTCATTGGTGTTCTTCTAAAAATATCAAAAAATTTTCCTACATTTCGACCAACAATTGTCCCAAATGTCAAAGGTGTGTAAGGAGGTCTAAAAGTGGTTGTTCCTAATTCTCCCATTTTAACACCTGCTGTATCAGCAATTATGCCTAACGCATGCATATTCCCTAGTTTACCTTGATCAGTTCCCATACCAGTAGTCGTGTATCTTTTTACATGTTCAATAGATCTAAAACCTTCTCTTAATGCTAGCTTAATATCTTTAGCAGTTGCATCGTTTTGATAATCTACAAATGGTTTAGTTTTGCCTAAAGGTTTATTAGAAGGTAGTAACCAAATATTTCTTTTTGAGTTTTCCTGATCAATCTCAACTTTAATGTTATCAAAATCTGTTTCTTTAATGTTTAAGTTATCTTTAAGTTTTTGATTTAAATTTTTAATAATTTCATCGATCTTAAAATCTCCACCACAAGATCCTACACTTATTTGGTTAGATGTATTTTGATTTGGTAAGAATACATTTTTTTCCTCATCAAATACAAGTTTACTGCCTGATTGTGTATATAAATGCACTGCAGGTGTCCAACCACCAGCAACTCCTAAGCAATCACATGAAATAGAAATTTTACTTCCAGTAACAGAAGTACCATCATTAGATAGCTTCATAATTGAAACACTATTTAGTCTTTTGTATCCAGCTGTATCAACAATCGAATAAGACCAGTAAATTTTGATACCTACTTCTTCAACTTTTTTAACAATTTTACTTTCAGATTGCTCTCTTATATCAATAATTGCTTCAACATTTATACCTTTGTTGTATAGTGACAAAGCACTTTCATAAGCGCTATCATTGTTAGTAAAAAATACATTTTTACTACCACACGCAACACCATAAAATTCACTGTATTTTTTTACAGCAGAAGAAAGTATTATTCCTGGTCTATCATTATTATTAAATATTAATGGTCTTTCTAATGCACCTGTGGCTAAAATAACTTTCTTAGCCCTAATTTTAAGAAGTCTTTGTCTGATTTTATTTGTTTTATCTTTAGTCTCTAAATGATCAGTTAAATTTTCTCTAGCTAAGAGATAATTATATTGATGATAAGCGGCCACACTTGTTCTAGTTTTTATCTCAAGATTTTCAATATCTTTAAGGTCCTCTATTTCTTTTTTTAACCACTCTGAAGGTTTTTTATTATCAATTTTATTGAATTCGTTATTTTCATAAATAGTTGATCCACCAAGTTCATTTTTTTCATCAACTAATAAAGTTTTAAAATTGTTTTTAGCTGCATTTTTTGCTGCTAATATCCCTGCTATACCTGCGCCTACAACCAATACATCACAGTGAACATTTCGGTGGTCATAAACGTCAGGGTCACTAGATGTTGGTGATTTTCCTAAACCAGCTGAATGTCTTATGAAAAATTCATATTTTTCCCAGAAACTAGCAGGCCACATAAATGTTTTGTAATAAAAACCTGCTGGAAAAAAAGGGGAGAGAAAATTGTTTATTCCACCAATATCAAATTCTACACTTGGCCAACAATTTTGACTAGATGCTTCTAAACCCTCGTAAATCTCGACTTCTGTTGCTCTAACATTAGGTTCTGTTCTGTTGGTACCAGGGTTTATTTGTACTATGGCATTTGGTTCTTCTGAACCCGACGTCATAATTCCTCTAGGTCTATGATATTTAAAGCTTCGACCCACCAAATGAACATCATTTGCAAGTAATGCAGAAGCTAAAGTATCTCCTTTATAACCGTGATAAGTTTTGCCATTAAATTTGAAGGAAATTCTATTAGTTTCATCAATATACTCACTAGTTTTTACTCTTAAATTTTTAGTCATTTTATTGAGAAGGTGGTTTTTCACCCATTTTATAAATTGCTTTTATTTCATCGTTAGATGTATCTCTAACCATATTAAACCATTTACGACAACCATGTGCATGATTCCATCTTTCAAATTGCACACCTTTAATATTTTTTCTCATAAACAAATATTCTGCCCACTCATCATCACTTAATTCTGTTGGTTGTTTAGGTCTTTCAATGTGAGCTTCACCACCAGCTTTAAATTCTTGCTGATCACGTTCTCCACAGTACGGGCAGTTTATTAAAAACATTAATGAGCAACCGCTGCAGCCCCATGTTCATCAACAAGGTCTCCACTTACAAATCGATTTAAATTAAATGCAGCATTAAGTTTGTGTGGTTCATCATTTGCAATAGTATGTGCAAACAAATCTCCAGATCCAGGAGTTGCTTTAAATCCTCCAGTACCCCAACCACAATTAAAGTATAATCCTTTAATTGAAGTTTTACTTAAAATTGGACTAGCGTCAGGACAAATATCTACAATTCCTCCCCATTGTCTTAACATTCTCATTCTACTGAAAATAGGATATAATTCTAAAATAGCATTTAACGTTCCTTCAACTATTTGATGGCTACCTTTTTGAGTATAAGAAACATAATCATCCGTTCCAGCACCAATGACTAATTCTCCTTTGTCAGATTGACTGACATATGCATGCACTGCGTTAGACATTACAACTGTATCAATAATTGGTTTCACAGGTTCAGAAACTAAAGCTTGCAAAGGTTTACTTTCAAGTGGAAGTCTTAGACCAGCCATATTTGCTATTACACTAGAATGACCAGCTGCAACTACACCAATTTTCTTAGTTTTTATAAATCCTTTTGTTGTTTCTATTCCTTCAACAATATCTCCATTTCTTTTTATTCCTTTAACTTCACAATTTTGAATAATATCAACACCCATTGCATCAGCTCCTCTGGCATATCCCCATGCAACCGCATCGTGTCTCGCTGTACCAGCTCTACGTTGTAAAGTTCCTCCTAAAACAGGGTATCTAATATCTGGCGATGTATTTATAATTGGACAAAATTTTTTAACTTCTTCAGTGCTTAAGTAAACTGCATCAATACCATTAAGTCTATTTGCATGTGTTCGTCTTTTTAAGTCTCTAACATCTTGTAAATTATGCGCAAGGTTCATTACACCTCTTTGACTAAACATTACATTGTAATTTAGTTCTTGAGACAAGCCTTCCCAAATTTTTAATGCATGATCATATAATCCTGCACTAGCGTCCCATAAATAATTTGATCTAATAATTGTAGTATTCCGTCCAGTATTCCCTCCACCAATCCAACCTTTCTCGACTACAGCAATATTATTCATATTGTGTTTTTTTGCTAAATAGTAGGCTGTTGCTAATCCATGTCCACCACCACCAACAATAACTGCATCGTACTCTTTTTTAGGAGCAGGGTCTTTCCATGCTCTTTGCCAATTTTCATGATATGAAAAAGCATTTTTAATTAACGAAAATACTGAGTACTTATTTTTCATAATAATTGAATAAATACTTTATATATATTGAATTTTCAATACAATCGCTTAATACACAATGTCATACGGAAGAGTGGGTGAGAGGCTGAAACCAGTCGTTTGCTAAATGACCGTGCGAGGAAACTTGTACCGAGGGTTCGAATCCCTCCTCTTCCGCCACTAAAATAGAGGCTGATCCTTAAAAAAGTTTTTCATAGCTACAGGTCGTTGTTCCAGTATATATCTATAAACATTATAATTTTCCAAAACACGCTGTACATAATTTCTAGTTTCTCTAAATTTTATCAATTCAACCCAATCAACATAGTCAACTTGTTTTTTTTGTGGATCTTTATTTATTCTTTTCCAATATTTAACTCTGTTGGGCCCAGCATTATATGCAGCGACTGCAAAAGGGTAAGCACCGTCATATTGAAGAATCAGCCCAGCTATATAGTGAGATCCTAAATTGATATTATATTCAGGATCTTTAGTTAATCTTGATTTTGAATAAGGAAGTTTAGCTTGTTTTGAAACTAATTTTGCTGTGTAAGGCATCAATTGCATTAATCCTTTTGCACCAGCATGACTATTAGCCTCTAAATCAAATTCACTTTCTTGTCTAATTATAGATAGGATTAAAGCACTTTCTGGAATTTTTCTTTTGTTAATATATTTAGGTGTACTAATTATTGGGTAATTGTATTTATTATGAAACCTTTTTTGGTAAGAAGCAATCTTTGAAACTTGAATAGCAAAATCGTATCTGTTTATACTAGTGGCTAATTCTGCAGCTAAAAGCTCACTGCCTTTAGCTATATTATCGTTCGCTAAATGTCTTAAAATATGTTTTGTATATTTATCTTTCTTTAATTCATCTAAAAGATAAGAAATTTTTACAAGTTCTTTATTAAAAAATTGAATTCTATATTTTGGATCGATTTCCCTATCTTTATCTAATTCAAATTTTCCATTTGGATTTAATTTCAAAAAAGCTAGTTGACCATAATATGTTGTTAGATATTTTGTTGCTTCTCTATACCAATTATTTGATTGTTCTCTATCACCTATTTTCTCATAGGCTCTCCCAAGCCAATAAGCACCCCTAGACAGGCTTATTGGGTAACTAACATTTTCATAAAAATTTTTAAAATGATTTTTAGCAGTCAATGGATCTTTTAAAAAACTGAATGCTATCCAACCACTCATCCATTCTGCTTCAGCATATTCTGATCCTTCAGTCATTCCATGATTACTTGAGATTTTATATGAAATTTCGTATTTCTTTTTATATAGTAATGCTCTTGAAATAATTTCTCTTTCTTTCCACCATTTATCAGGTCTGACTAAATATTCTTTATCATTTCTTATTTTCAATAAGATTTCTGTTGAAGAGTCTACACGGCCTTTTTTTCTTCTCCATTTTAATCGATCATAGTTTAACCCAGCATCATTCTTAAATTTTTGAGGAACATTTGCTATTGCTTGGTCCACGCCATAACCTTTACTCATTAAAAGATATCTCGCGTTATATAAAAGTTCATAATCTTTTGGCAGATATCTTATTAATCTTTGTAAATCCCAACGATCACCGTTCCAGGCTAAATAATCAGCTCGTTTTATATAGTCATCTGCATTTAAGAATTTTTTATATTTTTTTCTAAAGTATCTTAATTCATTTTTAGATAAATCTGCTGTTATCCAACCTTCTTTAATTAGTTTTTTACCCTTATTTTTGTCTCCAATTAAAATGTGACTTTCTCCAAGTATCATTTTACCATAACCACTTAATGGATCTTTTTCTCCAAACCAATTTATTATTTTTTTTGGCGAAACAGTTTTTGTTGATAGTTTATGTTCTGCTAGATATCTAACTCTTTCTATTCTTGGATAATCTGAATTATTATTTAAAAAAACTTGATATTCATAAAAGGATGCTTGATTACCAGACGTTAAAAGATGTCTCCATTGTATAAAATTATAAATTGATTTGTCTTTTGCTTTTTTTGATATTTTAAGTGCAGAGGACCATTTACTTTTTTGCATTTCAGAAATGGCTTTTTTAGCTATTCCATAATCTCTTTTATTGTAATATTTTGATATTTTTATATTCATGCTAGTACTAAGACCAGCAACAGTTGGTTTTTTCTTTGGTATTTTAAAACTTAACTTTTTTTCTTTTAAAATTAACTCTTTTTTAACAACTACTTCCTCAATTTTGATCTCCTTTTTTTGTGAGGGTTTCTTTAAAGGTTTTAGTATATTTATTGATATTTTTTTTTGAATTTCTTCATTACTTAAAACAGGTTTTTTTAATGGAACAATTGAATTGATTCCAGCAAAGAGATTATTTGAAAACATTAATGTTGTTACAGTGAAACCTAAAAATAATATTTTTTTGAGCATAATCTTTTAGTATATGAATCTATAAACTATGTTATAAGTATTTATGTTTAAAGGATCAAATGTTGCTTTAATTACACCATTTAAAAATAATGGTCTAGATGAGGAAGCATATATAAAATTAATTCATTTTCAGATCGATAATGGAACAAATGGACTTGTTCCGGCCGGTACAACTGGTGAATCCCCTACGTTGAGCCATGATGAGCATCAAAGAGTAATAGATTTATGTATAAAAGAAAGTAATGGAAAAATTCCAGTTATTGCAGGAACAGGATCAAACTCAACAGAAGAGGCTATTTCATTAACTACTCATGCAGAAAAAGCAGGAGCTAGTGGAGCTTTGATAGTTACACCTTATTACAATAAACCAACACAAGAAGGCTTGTATCAACATTATAAAGCAATAAATGACACGTGCGGCATTCCAATAATAATTTATAATATTCCTGGTAGATCTGTGATTGACATGTCAGTGGACACAATGGCTAAACTTTATGAATTAAAAAACATAGTTGGTGTTAAAGATGCAACAGGTGATTTAAATAGAGTTAATCAAACTCTTGAAAAATTGGGTAAAGATTTTATTCAATTAACTGGTAATGACGACAATGTTTTTGAATTTAATAAACGTGGTGGGGTGGGCACTATTAGTGTCACTGCAAACATTGCTCCTAAACTTTGTTCTGATTTTCAAAGATTATCAAAATCAGACACTGATAACGAAATAAAAGAGGCAGAAAGATTGGATAAAATATTACAACCGGTTCATCACTCATTGTTTGTCGAAAGCAATCCTAGTCCTGTAAAATACGCTGCAAAACTTTTGGGCCTTTGTGATGATAGTGTAAGACTACCACTTGTAAAAGTAACAGAGAAAACAAAAGAAATTGTAAAAAAAGCTCTTCAGTCTGCTAAATTAATTTAATGAACAAAAAAACCAATCCTGGTTTAAAAATTATTTGTTTAAACAGAAAAGCTAGTTTTAATTATTTTTTTGAAGATATTTTTGAAGCTGGAATTGTTCTAAAGGGATCTGAGATTAAATCAGTAAGAGATGGTAAGGTGAATATTGCTGAGTCTTATGCAGTTGAGAAGAGAGGTGAAATTGTTTTAATTAATTCACATATTTCTCCATACAAGCAAGCCAGTTACTCTAATCATAATCCAACTAACGACAGAAAGTTACTACTTAATAAAAAAGAAATAAATAAATTAATAGGTAAAATGCAAAGAGATGGTTTCACATTAGTTCCAACAAAAATGTATTTTAAAAAAGGAAAGGCTAAAATAGAACTAGCAGTTGCAAAAGGTAAAAAACAATATGATAAAAGAGCCACAAAAAAAAGTAGAGATTGGAACCGTGAAAAGGCAAGATATATTAGAAAATCGAGCTAAAATTGTTTTTTTAGGAATAGGTTCGAATTTAGGCCAAAGAAAAACAAATATAGAAAAAGCAAAATTTTTATTAGCAGAGTTTAATTTAGATTTTCTGTCGGTATCAAGTTATTACGAAACTCCTTCCTGGCCAGATTCAAGAAAACCAAAGTTTTTAAATATTATTTTAAAATTAAAATGCCATTACAATCCCCAAGAACTTTTAAAAATATGTAAATCTATAGAAACTCGATTAGGCAGAAAAAAAGCAAAAAAAAACGCACCTCGTACGTGCGATTTAGACATAATTGATTTTAATAAATTGGTATCCAAAAGAAATGCTAGAGTTAATTTACCTCACAAAATGATGCATAAAAGAAATTTTGTATTATTTCCTTTATTTGAAATTCAAAAGAATTGGATCCATCCTGATAAACAAATTGATGTTAAAACCTTGATTTCTCTACTTCCTGATAGAGACATTAGATCTATTAAACAAATTTGATTTAGTGGTATAATGTTAAATATGCTTAATTCAAATGAACTTATAAATAAGGTTAAAAATTATAATAAATTTCTAAATCCTGAAAAATTGGACAAGGCATATAATTTTGCTGTTAACGCACATAAGAGTCAAAAAAGAGCTTCAGGTGATCCTTATTCAGTTCATCCAATTGAGGTTGCAAATATTTTAACTGAATTAAAATTAGATAGCGCGACAATTACCACAGGTTTATTGCACGATACCATAGAGGATACCTTTGCAACTTATGAAACCATAAAACAAGAGTTTGGTGATGAGGTTGCTGATTTAGTTGACGGTGTAACTAAAATATCAGTATTCGAAAATTCAGCTGGTGCAAATTCTAAAGTTGAAAATTTTAGAAAATTAATTTTAGCAACATCAAAAGATATTAGAGTTTTGTTAGTTAAAATTGCAGATCGATTACACAACATGAGAACTATTAAAGCGATCACAAAAGAAGATAAAAGAAAAAGAATAGCTCAAGAAACTATGGAAATTTATGCTCCATTAGCAGACAGAATGGGAATGCACAGAATAAGAGACGAGCTTGAGGATTTGTCTTTTGAAATTTTAAATAACGATGCAAGAAAATTAATAAAAAAAAGGCTTGATGAAATAAAATTGGACAGAAAAGATTTATTTGAAGAACAATCTTTTGAATTAAGTGAAATCTTGAATGATAATAAAATTAATGCCGAGATACATGGTAGAGAAAAAACACCTTTTTCAATTTGGAGAAAGGTCCAAAAGAAAAGAGTTTCACTTGAACAAATAACAGACATTATTGGTTTTAGAATAATTTTAAAAAACGTAGATGAGTGTTACAAAACTCTTGGTATTTTTCATAAAAAATGGAATTGCATACCAGGAAAATTTAAAGATTATATTTCTTCTCCAAAAATTAATGGTTATAAATCTATACATACATCTGTAATTGGTTCAAACAAAAAACCGATAGAAATTCAAATTAGAACACAAGAAATGCATGAATTTGCAGAAAGAGGTGTTGCATCTCATTGGCAGTATAAATCTTCTGAAAAATTTAATTCTTTAAGCTGGAAGGAGTATGATTGGTTAAAAGATCTTGTTGAGATTATAGAAAAAAATGAAAACCCTGAAGACTCATATGAGTATACAAAACTGCAAATGTTTCAAGAAAACGTATTTTGTTTTACACCAAAAGGTTCAGTAATAAAATTACCTAAAGATGCAACAGCAATAGATTTTGCTTATGCAGTCCACACTAAAATTGGTAATTCAGCAGTTGGTTGTGAAATTAATGGAAACAAAAGCGAACTACAAACCATTTTAAGAAATGGTGATCGTGTAAATATTATAACATCTAAAAATAATTCACCGTCACTTCATTGGATACCAACAACTAAAACAGGTAAAGCTAGAGCAGCAATAAGAAGATATTGGCATGATAAAGGAGAGCAAAAAGAGGAAAAAACAAAAAAATATAACACTACTCTATGGATGTCATTACCTGATAAGCCAGGTCAATTAGGAGATATAAGTTCACTTATTGGAAGTCATAAATTAAATATATCAAGTTTAGAAATGGTTGGTAAAAATCCCAATTATATTAATTTTAAATTTAAATTAATTATTAGAAATCTTAAGAATTTTACTAATTTTATTGCAGAGCTAAAACAAAAGAGTATAAAATTTAAGATAATCAGACACGAAGAAAAAAGAAATGCTTTCACACAAAAAATCCTTAAATATTTTAAAAAAAACTAATGCATTATTAGAAGGTCACTTTGTTCTATCCTCAGGTCTACATTCTTCAAAATATATTCAGTGTGCAAAACTCTTAAGCTTCCCTAATCTAGCTGATAAAATTTGTAAATCTTTAGCAAATAAAATTAAAAAAAAATTTAAAAAAATTGATTTAATACTAGCACCTGCAATGGGAGGAGTTATTATTGGATATGAAATAGGAAAATTGCTAAAAAAAGAAACAATTTTTTGTGAAAGGGTAAATGGTAAATTTACTCTTAGAAGAGGATTCAATATTAAAAAAGGTGCAAGAGTAATAATTATAGAAGATGTAATCACTACAGGAAAATCAAGTTTAGAATGTGTAAAGTTAATTAAAAAATCAAAAGCTAAATTAATTGGATTTGCATCTATAATTGATCGATCAACTAAACAATCTTTAAAAATAAGAACTAGAATAATATCACATCTGAAAATAGATGTTCCTACTTACAAAGCAAATAAATTACCACTAGAACTTAAATCTATACCAATAACAACCCCAGGAAGCAGATTTATAAAGTGAAAAGGTTAGGCGTAAATATAGATCATATTGCAACTTTACGAAACGCTCGTGGAGAGAAACATCCAGATCCATTATACGCAGCCAAAAAAGTTATTAATTATGGAGCTGACTCTGTGACAATTCATTTAAGAGAAGATAGAAGACATATAAATGATATTGACGCAAAAAAAATATGTGGTTTAAAAAAGGTACTTGTAAACCTTGAAATTTCTATGAATCAAGAAATTGTTAATAAAGCACTTAAGATAAAACCAAATTTTATTTGTTTAGTTCCAGAAAATAGAAAAGAAATTACCACTGAAGGAGGTTTAAATATAAAAAACAATCTCAATAAATTAGAGAAAATAATTAAAAAATTTAAAAAAGCAAAGATAAGAACAAGTTTATTCATTAACCCTTCTATAAATGATATTAGACTTGCTAAAAAATTAAATACTGATTGTATTGAAATACATACAGGTAAACTAGCAAATCTAGTTAAATCAAAAAAAAATTATTCTAGTGAATTAAACAGAATTAAAAAAAGTGCAAAATTAGCATCAAGTTTAAATATAGAAGTTCATGCTGGTCATGGTTTAGACTATAAAACCACCAAGATATTAACTAATATAAAAGATATAGAAGAGTATAATATTGGACATTTTATAATTGGAGAGTCTCTATTTTGTGGACTTTCGAAAGTAATTAAAAACTTTAAAAAAATTATAAAAGAGTAAATGAAAATTCTTGGCATTGGTGTTGACATTGTTGAAAATAGAAGAATTCAAAAATCTATTAAAAATACTTTATTTAAAAAAAGAATTTATACATCTAAAGAATTGAAACAATCCAACCTTGTAAATAATAAAGTAGCTTATTTTTCTAAGAGATTTGCTGCAAAAGAAGCATTTTCTAAAGCTATTGGCTCAGGTTTTCGTATGAATTTAAATTTTAAAGATATAGAAGTTGTTAATGACAAAATGGGAAAGCCTTATTATGTTAAAAATAAAAAAATTACAAAAATCATACAGAAAAATTTTAAAATTAAAAATTTTAAATGTTTTCTATCAATTTCGGATGAAAAAAAATACTCAACGGCATTTGCAATTATTCAAACATTATGAGTTTAGATAAAAATTTTTTTTTAGAAAATATAAAAACTTTAATTTATGCTTTAGTAATAGCAATTATAATTAGATCGCTTTTAGTACAACCATTTTATATTCCATCTTCATCCATGGAACCTACTTTATTAGTAGGTGATAGATTATTTGTAACAAAATATACCTATGGTTATAGTAAGCATTCATTCCCTTTTAGCCCTCCAATATTAAACAAAAGAATTATGTTTAGCTCTCCCAAAAGAGGTGATGTGATTGTGTTTAAAACTCCCGCAGATAATAGAACAGATTACATTAAAAGATTAATTGGTTTACCAGGAGATAAAATTCAGTTTATAGACTCTAATTTATATTTAAATAATTCTGAAATTTTTAAATCTAAGATTAATAACAAAACTACTATTTTCTGTGGAAACAAAAGTATTGATGTTTATAGGTTTGAGGAAAAGTTATCAAATGGAAAAAAGTTTCATACAGTGTATCTAAAAGATTATACCTATCAAAATTCTAATGTGTTCACTGTACCAAAAGATCATTATTTCTTTTTAGGTGACAATAGAGATTGTTCTAAAGATAGCAGGTACTTAACAAGTGTTGGATATGTGCATAAAGATAATTTAGTAGGAAAAGCTCAATTTATATTTTTCTCGTCTGATAAAAAAATAGGAAGTTTTATAGAATTTTGGAAATGGCATAAGTCAATAAGATTTAATAGAACATTTAATAAAATCAATTAATGAAAATTAACTATCAGAGTTTAGAAAAAAAAATTGATGTAAAATTTAAAAATAAAGATCTTCTTATCCAAGCCCTTACGCATAAAAGCTTTAATCCAAATGAAAATAATGAAAAGGTAGAATTTCTGGGGGATAGAGTTCTCGGTTTAGTAATAGCAAAAAAACTTTTAGAAATTTATCCTGCAGAAAAAGAAGGTATCCTTGATAAAAAATTTGCATCATTAGTTAATAAAAAAACGTGTCTGGATATAGCAAAAAAAATCAATTTAAATAGTTATGTGAAAACATTTAATCCTAACAATAAAAAGATAAAAATTGAGGACAAAATTATATCTGATAGCTGTGAAGCATTAATTGGTGCTATTTATCTTGATAAAGGTTTTACAACTGTTGAAAAAACAATATTAAACTTGTGGAAAAATCATATTGAAAAAAGTGTAGTTACTGAAATAGATGCAAAAACAAAGTTGCAGGAACGTACTTTAAAAAAATTCAAAAAATTACCTACGTATAAATTAATTTCAAATACAGGTCCAAGACATAAACCTATATTTAAAGTTGGAGTAAGATTACCCAATACAAAATATTTTATAGCTACTGGAAAATCAAAAAAAGACGCTGAGCAAAATGCTGCTATAGAATGTTTAAAAAAAACAAACAAAATATGAATTGGTCAGATGAAGGCTTTTTAATAAGCAAATCAAGATATAATGAAAACTCAATAATTGCCGAATTATTTACAAAAGATAAAGGAAAGATATCTGGAATTATATTTGGTGGAACTTCAAAAAAAATTAAAAATTATCTTCAGATTGGCAATAAACTTCATGTAAATTACAATTCTAAAAATGAAAACAGAATAGGTTATTTTAAAATTGAAATTTTAAATGCATATACCCCTTTATATTTTGATAACAATCAAAAGTTATCCTGCATCACATCTGCTATGAACTTAATTAAAATACTGACCGCAGAGGCTCAATCTAACGACAAAGTTTATTTTATAATTCAAAATTTATTTTTAATTTTAAAAGAAAAAGATTGGTTAAAAAAATATATATTTTGGGAATTGGAGTTACTTAAAATATTAGGATATGACTTAGCTCTTGAAAGTTTAGTTGAAAAAGAATTAGAGGGTAATAAAAATATATATTATGCAAGTTCATCAAAAGAAAAAAAATATGTTCCTAATTTTTTAATTGAAAAAGATACAGAAGTTAATGATTTAAATTTATTATTAATTGGTTTGAAATTAGTAGGTGATTATTTAGATAAAACTATATTGAAACCAAATAATTTAAATTATCCAAATAGTAGATTATTATTCTTAAATACCTTAAAATAATTATTTAATAATTTTATCAATTCTGTCAGCATAATAACTTACTATAGCATTGGCACCAGCTCTCTTAAAAGCAACCAAGCTTTCATATATGGCATCTTTATTAACTAATTTTTTAGCTATAGCTGTCTCAATTAAACTATATTCTCCTGATACTTGATAAGCAAAAACTGGTAATTTAAATTTTTCTTTTATAGACTTTATAATATCTAAGTAGGGCATACCTGGTTTAACCATTACCATGTCAGCACCTTCTTTAATATCCAGCGCAACCTCTCTTAATGCTTCATCGGAATTCCTATAATCCATTTGATAGGTCTTTTTATCTCCTTTTAACGAACCTTTAGATCCTACAGCGTCTCTAAAAGGTCCGTAGAAGCTTGAAGCATATTTTGCAGCATAAGATAATATTTGAACATTTTGGAATTTATTCTTGTCTAGAGCTTTTCTTATTTTTCCTATTCTACCATCCATCATATCTGATGGGGCAATAACATCACAACCCATCTCTGCTTGAAGTAATGATTGATTAATCAACACCTCTATAGTCTCGTCGTTTAGTATAGTATTAGATTTAATTAATCCATCATGACCATGTGATGTGTAGGGATCTAACGCTACGTCACACATTATACCAATTTGATTTTTGTATCTTTTTTTAATTTCTTTAATTGCTCTACAAACTAAATTTTTTTCGTTAAGAGATTCTGTACCTAATTCATCTTTATGTACATTTTGGGTTTTTGGAAAAAGAGCGACCATAGGTATCTTCTTCATTATTGCTCTGTCTATTATTTGGCTCAATCTATTAATAGTATACCGGTATACTCCTGGCATAGATGAAATTGCTTGACGTTTATTAGATCCTTCAATTAAAAAAATAGGTAATATAAAGTCGTTTGGACCTAAAGTGTTTTCCTGAATCAGTCTTCTTGACCAAGATTCTTTTCTATTTCTTCTAAGTCTTAGACTGGGATATTTACCAATAATCATGTTTTATTTACTTTTTAATTGCGACAAATGTAATATACACATATTTAAAAAAAAGGATAGAAAGCAATCAAGATGATTAACGAAATTTCAAAAGTAATAGATTTAAATATTAAGAAAGAAGAGAGAGTCCTTGACTTCAGTGATTTTCAAAAACAAGAAATTAAATTTGATATTCAAAAGTTACAAGAAGCATATCATCAAATAGTTAAAATTAAAAAATTTGATGACGCAGGTGTAACACACTTTGGAGCAATATCACTAACTCAAATACCTGGAGATCCAGATTCTATTAAAGGTAACAAGGCAAGAGGTGTATATTGGACAAAACCTGATAAATCAGGAAAAGAAGTTGTTAGAGATGAAACATTAGATGAGTCAGCGTATTCTGAATTCGTAAAGGATTATGAAAATACATACTTTAAGGAAGTATACGATGTATTGTCATCAAAGTATAAACTGGGTCGTATGAGAATTTTATTAAAAGAACCAAGATCAACATTGAGTTGGCATAGAGATCCGGAACCAAGATTACATATACCCATTATCACAAATCCAGGTTGCATAATGGTTATAGATAATGTTGCAAAGCATATGCCTGCTGATGGTTCAGTATGGGTTACTAATAATACTAAATATCACAATGCATTTAATGGTGGGGAAGAAAATAGAATACATTTAGTTGCTTGTGTTTTAGATTATAAATTTAATTAATTTGAAAACTATCTTTATTTCATCTGATCACGCTGGATTTAAATTAAAAGAAACAATCAAAAATTATTTAACAAATAAAAAAATTAAATTTATGGATCTTGGTCCAATGAATGACAGTAAAGTTGATTATCCAGACTATGCACATAAAGTAGCAAGAAAGGTTAAAGTCAATAAAAGCAATATTGGTATTTTAGTATGTGGATCTGGGACAGGTATGAATATTGCGGCAAATAAGCATAAAAATATTCGTGCAGCACAATGTTTTAATCTAAAATCAACAAAATTATCCAGATTGCATAATGATGCAAACATCATTACATTAGGATCAAGATTGATATCTAAAAAAAATGCTTTAAAGTTTGTAGGTGTTTTTTTAAATACTAAATTTGATGGTGGGAGACATTCAAAAAGAATAAAGAAAATATAATTATGTCTAGTGAAAAAAATTATTTAAACGATAGTTATAAAAGTTTCTTTGAAGATAGTTTATCGGTAAAAGATCCAGAGCTTTATAAAGCTATAAAAGAAGAATTAATTAGACAACAACAGCATATAGAACTAATCGCTTCTGAAAATATAGTTTCTCAAGCAGTATTAGAAGCACAAGGTTCAGTTTTAACTAATAAGTACGCTGAAGGTTATCCTGGTAAAAGATATTACAATGGTTGTGAGCATGTTGATGTTGCTGAAAATCTTGCTATTGAAAGATTAAAAAAGTTATTTAATTGTAAATTTGCAAATGCGCAACCACACTCAGGTGCTCAAGCAAATGGCGCAGTATTTTTAGCTTTGTTAAGCCCAGGTGATACTTTTATGGGAATGAGTTTAAATTCAGGGGGTCATATAACCCATGGATTAAAAATTTCAATGTCTGGTAAATGGTTTAACGCAATAGGGTACGATGTTGATAAAGAATCAGAGCTAATTGATTATGATAATGTTGAAAAACTTGCTTTAGAGCATAAACCTAAACTAATAATTGCTGGTGGAAGTGCTTATTCTAGAGTAATTGATTTTAAAAGATTTAGAGAGATAGCAGATAAAGTTGGCGCATATTTAATGGTTGATATGGCACACTTCTCGGGTTTAGTTGCAGGTAAAGGTTACCCTAATCCTTGTGATTATGCACATGTTGTTACATCAACTACACATAAAGTATTTAGAAGTGCAAGAGGTGGCATAATTTTAACTAATCACGAAGATCTTGCTAAAAAATTTAATACAGCAGTCTTTCCTGGTTATCAGGGTGGACCCTTGATGCATATTATTGCTGCTAAGGCTGCTGGATTTTTGGAAGCATTACAGCCAGAATTTCAAGATTATATTAAATCTGTTTTAGCAAACGCTAAGATGCTTGCAGAAACTTTAAAAAATAATGGATTTAAAATCTATTCGGATGGAACAGATACTCATTTGATGTTGGTAGATTTAAGACCTTATAATGTAAAAGGCAATCTTGCAGCTGAAAGTTTATCTAGAGCAAATATCACCTGTAATAAAAATGGTATTCCTTTTGATACAGAAAAACCCATGATTACATCAGGTATTAGATTAGGTACACAAGCAGCTACAACACGAGGCTTTGGATTAAGTGAATTTAAAACTGTTGGAGAATTAATTACAAAAACCTTAAAAGGATTGTCTGAAAATCCCTCTGATAATAGCAAAATAGAAGAAGAAGTAAAAAATGAAGTTATTTCTTTAACTTCGTCATTTCCGATATATAAGAACCTTTAGTAAATGATTTGCTCAATATGTAAAAAAGGGGAGACCTCAGTAGTCGACTCTAGACCAACAGAAGATGGTACAGCTATAAGAAGACGAAGACTTTGTGTTTGTGGAGCTCGTTTTACAACTTTTGAAAGAGTTCAATTTAGAGAATTAATGGTAGTAAAAAAAAATGGGAGGAAATCAACATTTGATAGGGATAAACTATCCAAATCAATTTACATTGCTTTAAAAAAAAGACCCATAGACACTGAGACAATAGAAAAATTTATAAGTCAAATTTCAAGATCTCTAGAAGAACTCGGTCAAAGTGAAATAGCTACTAATACAATTGGAACAATGGTTATGGAGGGTCTAAAAGATTTAGATCCAGTTGGATATGTCAGATTTGCATCTGTATATAGAAATTTTAGAGAAGAAAAAGACTTTGTACAATTCGTGGACAAGCTAGATGTCTACAAAAAAAGATAATTTTACATTAAAAGATAAATTTTACATGGAGATTGCCCTTGATCTAGCTAGATCTCGTCACGGTCTCACTGGGTCAAATCCCTCAGTAGGGTGTGTAATTGTTAAAAATGACAAAATTATTTCTATAGGTCAAACCTCATTTAATGGAAGACCTCATGCTGAATCTAATGCAATCAAGAATAGTTTCGAAGATTTAAAGGGCTCAAAAATGTATGTTACCTTAGAACCATGTTGTCACCATGGATTAACACCACCATGTACTGACTTCATAATTAAATCTAAAATTGCTGAGGTCATATATTCTGTTACAGACATAGACAAAAGAGTAAGAAATAAAAGTTTTAAAATTTTAAATTCAAAAAAAATAATTGTAAAAAAAGGTTTATTAAAAAATAAAATTGAAAACTTTTATTATCCTTATTTTTTTAATAGAAAAAAAAAATTACCTTATGTTACAGGCAAAATAGCTATTTCAAAATACAATATTATTTACAGTAAGTATCAAAAAAAAATTACAAATATTTACTCAGATCAATTTACGCATCTTTTGAGATATCAAAACGATAGTTTGATGATTACATACAAAACACTAAACAAAGATAATCCTAAATTAAGTTGTCGTTTAAAAAGTATGAAAAATTTTTCTCCTAAAAGAATTATTTTAGATAATAATTTAAACAGTAAAACGAACAGCTATATAATAAAAACCTCTAATAATGGAAATACTTTAATATTTTATAACAAAGCTGATAAATCAAAAATTTCTAAATTTAAAAGAAAAGGGATTATTCTTATTAAATCTAAAATTGATAGAGATAATAGATTTGATATGAGAGAAATTTTAAAAAAATTATATAATTTTGGCTGTAGGAATTTATTAATAGAGGGTGGAAATGATCTAACAAATTCACTGGTTAAAAACAAAATTTTTAATAAATTTTATTTATTTAAAAGCCCTAAAAATCTTTCTAAAAGCTTAGAATATATAAAATTTACTGGTATGAAAACTTTAAATCAAAAGTATAAAACAAAGATTAATTTAAATCTGAATTTGCGAAAAGACAGAATAACACTATATAGATAGAAATTATGTTTAATGGAATAATTTATAATCAAGGTATAATAACTAAAATTATTAAAAGACCTAAAGGTCTTAATATTTTTGTAAAAAGTAACATTAAAGTATCAAATAAAGACATAGGTTTGTCTGTTGCTTGTGATGGTGTTTGTCTAACTTTAATTTCATATAAATCTAAAATTATGGAATTTTACCTCTCGAAAGAAACGATAATTCGTTCAAAATTTAAATTTTTAAAATTAAAAGATAAAATAAATTTAGAATTACCTTTAAAATATGGTACAAAAATTTCAGGACATATTTGTCAAGGACATGTTGATACTGTTGGTAAAGTTTTAAGTATTAAAAAAATAGATAAATCATTTCTTTTTGACTTTGAATTAACTAAAAAAGAAAGAAAACACTTAATAGAAAAAGCATCAATTTGTGTAAATGGTATTTCTCTAACAATTTCAAAAGTAACTAAAAAAGGTTTCCAAATTTGGATTATCCCTCACACCTACAAAGAAACGAATTTATCAACTTTAAAAAAATCTAGTTTAGTAAACATAGAGATAGATATCTTGTCTAAATACGTTAGGAACTATTTTAATGGAAAAAAATAATTTTTCGTCAATAGAGTCAATTATAAGCGTAGCTAAAAAAGGCGGTATGTTTATTTTAGTAGATGATGAAAAAAGAGAAAATGAGGGAGATTTAGTTATTTCAACATCAGACTCAAATGCAAAGAATATTAACTTCATGGCAAAATACGGGCGAGGTTTAATTTGTTTAGCACTTGATTTACTTCAAGCAAAAAAATTAAATTTATCTTTAATGTCGCCAGTAAATCAATCAAGAAACAAGACGGCTTTCACAATTTCTATTGAAGCAAAAAAAGGAATTACAACAGGTATATCTGCTAAAGATAGAGCGAAAACAATTAAAATTGCATCAAAAAAAAATGTAAATAAAAATGAAATTGTTTCACCTGGTCACGTGTTTCCAATTATTGCTAAAGATGGTGGAGTTCTTGTTAGAGCAGGTCATACCGAAGCTTCAGTTGATATATCTAAATTAGCAAAAAAAAATAACTCTGCTGTAATTTGTGAAATTATGAATGAAGACGGAACAATGGCTAAAGGTCAAGATTTATTCAATTTTGCAAAAAAACATAAATTAAAAATTGGAAAAATAGAAGATCTGATCGCATATAGACTAAAAAAAGAAAAACTTATTAAACTAAAAAAGCAAAGCATGATTGATGTAAAAAATCAAAAATATAGCATTAGAATTTATGAGAATCTTTTAGATGGTTCAGAACATTTTGCATTAATAAAAGGCAAAATAAAAAAAGGTATTACTCCAAGAGTGAGAGTAATTTCGTCTAATGTTGTCCAAAACTATCTAATAAATCAATCACTACCAAATTCATTCAACAAGACCTTAAATTATTTTAAAAAATATCAAAATTGTGTTTTGGTATTTATCAAAGACTCAAATTTAAAGTCAGTAACTCAGACTTTAAAAGATTATAAAAATAAAGATTTTTATAAAAAGGGAAACGACAAGTTAATAAAAAATTATGGTATTGGAGCTCAAATTATTAAAGACTTAAAAATTAAAAATATGATATTAATCACTAAATCACCAAAAAAAGTTATTGGTCTTGATGGTTATGGTATAAAAATTACAAAACAAGAATTAATTTGATGAAAAAAAAATATTTAATTGTTGTAGCAGATTATTATAAGGATATTGCTGAAGGCTTAATAAAAAGTGCTTTAAAAATAATTCCAAAAAAAAACATAATAAAAATTATTAAGGTACCTGGTGCTTTTGAAATTCCAGTTACAATCTCAAAAAATTTAAAAAAATTTGATGGTTTTTTAGCTTTAGGATGTATAGTTAAAGGTAAAACACCTCATTTCGATTTTATTTCCCAAGCATCAACAAATGCCATAATGAAATTATCTATAGATAGCAAAAAACCAATTGGAAATGGAATAATTACTTGTCTTAATATGGCTCAAGCAAGAGTAAGACGAAAAAAGGGTGCTGAAGCTGCAGAAGCTGTGATTTCAGTTTTGTCTCAAAAATGAGAACTCACTATAATCCAAAAAATAACCCTAGAGTTATAATTATTCAGAAATTATATGGGAAATTTTATAATGAAGATGATGATTTAGATTTTCCAAAACACAGATTTAAAAAATTTATTAAGGATATTGTTCTAGGAACAATAGAAAGAAACGATCTTATTTTAGATGAATTAAATAGTAAATTAAGTGATGAATTTGTATTTGATAAATTAGATAAAGTCTTTCAAATAATTTTAAAAGCAGCAACTTATGAATTCATGTATAAACCAAATTTGTCTATTAATATAATTATAAAAGAGTATTTGAATTCATCTAATTTTTTTCTTGAGAATTCACAAACAAAGTATCTTAATGCTTTATTAGATAATGTTGGAAAAAAATTAAGATCTAAAAATGCATGAATTTGATCTAATAAATAATTATTTTTTTAAAATAGCTAAAAAAAATAAATCTGCTCTAAATCTAAATGATGATGTTTTTTTTGATAAAAAAAGAGGTATCATTATATCTGTTGATACATACAATATTGGTACACATTTTTATGATTTTAAATCACCTGATTTAGTAATAAAAAAAATATTAAGGTCATCAATTTCTGATTTAATTTGTAAAGGTGTGACACCAAAGTTTTATTTTATTTCTGGTTCTGGTAATAAAAAAACGTTTACAAAAAATAATTTATATAAAATATCAAAATCACTTAAATCAGAACAAAATAAATTTAATATAGATTTGTGCGGTGGAGATACAACTTTTTCAAACAAACTTAGTTTTACAATAACTTCATTAGGATATTCGAATAAAATAATTTATCGTAATAAAGCTAAATTAAATGATGATATTTATGTTACTGGAAATTTGGGAGATAGTTATTTAGGACTTAAAGCATTAACTAATAAAGCTAAACTTAATAATAAAGATAAATCATTCTTTGTAGACAAATATTACAAACCCGACTTACCTTTAAATTTAACAAAACATTTATTAAAATTTGCTAATAGCTCTATCGATATTTCAGATGGATTAATTGATGATTTAGCAAAAATGATTAATAGACAAAGCTTATCATTTCACCTATTTGAAAATAAAATACCTGTTTCCAATAAATTAAGTAATTTTATTAAAAAACAAAGACTAAATAAACTTAATCTAATTTCTAATGGAGATGATTATCAGGTGTTATTTACTGCAGATACAAATAAAGCTAGAATCATTCAAAACGTATCTAAAACAACCGGAATTAAAATAACTAAAATTGGTAAAATTGTATCTGGTAAAGATAGATCTTTGATATTGAATGAAAAAGGCCAGCAAATCCAAGCTAAATCTAAAGGTTATATTCATCGGTTTTAGAAGTTAATCGTTGTCTTTTTTATCTTTTTTTGTATTGTGCGGGCTTAAAATTTAACAACCAACAACTTAAGGTTAATATGATCGAAACAGTCGAAACAATACTATTATATACAATTGGAGCTGGTTTATTATCTATCGTTTATGGATTTTTAACTGGAAAAAATATTCTTAATTCAAGTGCAGGAAATGCAAAAATGCAAGATATTGCATCAGCAATTCAGATTGGTGCGAAGGCATATTTAGCAAGACAATATAAAACTATTGCTATTGTTGGTGCTGTGGTTTTGGTAATTGTAAGTATTGCATTTAGTCCTCTAGTAGGTCTTGGTTATTTAATTGGTGCTGCTTTATCAGGTATTGCTGGATATGTTGGAATGTTAGTTTCCGTGGAAGCAAACGTTAGAACTGCAGAGGCATCTAGAAAAGGTCTAGCTCAAGGCCTTTCAGTAGCATTTAAATCTGGTGCTGTTACTGGAATGTTGGTTGCTGGTTTAGCATTATTGTCCATAGCTGTTTATTATTATATATTGCTCAAATTCAATATCGATGAAAGAGAAATTGTAAATGCATTAGTTGCATTAGGTTTTGGTGCATCGTTAATTTCTATTTTTGCAAGATTAGGCGGTGGAATTTTTACTAAAGGTGCTGATGTAGGTGCTGACTTAGTTGGAAAAGTTGAGGCTGGAATTCCAGAGGATGATCCTAGAAACCCTGCTGTGATTGCAGATAACGTCGGTGATAATGTTGGAGACTGTGCTGGTATGGCTGCTGATTTATTTGAAACTTATGCAGTAACAATTGTTGCAACAATGGTTTTGTCATCTATTTTTTTTGTTGGTGATTTGAATATGATGATTTATCCTCTATCTATAGGTGCAGCGTGTTTGTTAACATCCATAATTGGAACATTTTTTGTTAAACTAGGAAAAAACAACAATGTAATGAATGCATTATACAAAGGGTTTATTGTTTCTGCTATAGCTTCATTAGCAATTTTATGGCCTGTTACAGATCATGTCATTGGTTTAACAAATGAATATACAGTAAATAACAAAACATTTAATGGAATGGATTTATATTATTGTGGAGTAATAGGACTTGTTATTACTGGATTATTAATCTGGATTACGGAATATTATACTGGAACAAATTATAGACCAGTTAAATCCGTTGCTTTATCATCTACAACAGGCCATGGTACAAATGTTATTCAAGGGTTGGCTGTTTCTATGGAAGCGACTGCGATTCCCGCACTAATAATTGTTGCAGGTATTCTTATTACGAATTTTATCGCTGGCCTTTTTGGTATAGCAATAGCTGTAACTACTATGCTTGCTTTAGCGGGCATGGTTGTTGCTTTAGACGCTTACGGTCCTGTAACTGATAATGCAGGTGGTATAGCTGAAATGTCAAATTTAGATAAAAAAGTTAGAAAAACTACAGATGCTTTAGACGCTGTTGGCAACACAACAAAAGCAGTTACTAAAGGATATGCGATCGGTTCAGCTGGCTTGGGCGCTCTTGTTCTGTTTGCAGCATATACAGAAGATATTAAGCATTTTTCAAAGGAAGCTGGTTCAGCCTTAGAAGGTATAGTTGTAACTTTTGATTTATCAAATCCATATGTTGTAGTTGGTTTGCTTATTGGAGGAATGTTACCATATTTATTTGGTTCTATGGGTATGCAAGCTGTAGGTAGAGCGGGTGGTGCGGTTGTTGTTGAAGTGAGAAGACAATTTAAAAAATTTCCAGGTATTATGAAAAGAAAGCAAAAACCAGATTATGCAAAACTAGTTGATTTATTAACAGTTGCGGCAATAAAAGAGATGATAATACCATCATTATTACCAGTATTATCTCCTGTGGTGTTGTATTTTGTTATTTTTTCAATTGGTGGTCAAGTAGCTGCCCTAGCTTCTGTTGGTGCAATGTTGCTTGGAGTAATTATAACTGGACTTTTTGTTGCGGTATCTATGACTGCAGGAGGAGGTGCCTGGGATAATGCAAAAAAATATATTGAAGATGGTAATCACGGTGGAAAAGGTTCTGAAGCACATAAAGCAGCTGTTACCGGTGATACTGTTGGTGATCCATACAAAGATACAGCTGGTCCTGCAGTAAATCCAATGATTAAAATTACAAATATTGTAGCTTTGCTACTACTAGCTGTTATCGCTGGTTAATTTCTTTACGTTTTTTGGCCCTCTGACCAAGAGGGTCGCTAACTTTTTGTCTCAAACTAGACATAAAACTATATATAAATGAGTTTTTTTTAAAGTTTTGACCTGTAATATTTTTTGTAGTTTTAAGATCATTCATATTATCAACGTTATAAAGTTTTTTCTCTTTTAATAACCCATATTTATCGATTTCTAGTACAAGAACATTATTTTTATAGATTTTCATCCTACCTAGATTCTTTATGTTCGATTGAGTTTGTTTTCTCTCAATATAAATCCAAACATCATTATCAAAATTACTTTTAGTAGACGGATATCCTAAAATTTCAATAATATCATTTTTATTTGTTTTATTTACTTGTAATAAACTTTCCTTTTTCTCTAAAAAAGGTACACCATGATGTTTTATAACTGGTTTAATTGAACAATTTGAAACTACAAAACTAATCAAAATTATATATAATATTTTAATCATGAATGAAAAATATATACATATCTATAACAATTTGATTAGTTTCTCTAGAAATAAAGATTTATATAAAAGTCTTGAAAGAGAAGATCAATTCTCTGACCGTTTAACCTTATTTTTACTTCATTTTTCATTCTTTTTAAAAAATTTTAAAAAAAAGGAAAATTCTAATATATTACAAGAAATATATGATTTTAATTTTAAACAATTAGAATTAAGCATAAGAGAAATTGGTTATGGTGACCAGTCAATAAATAAAAAAATGAAAGATTATATTAATCTATTTCACAAAATGGTTTCCGAAGTTCATTTTTGGGACACACTTAATAAAGATAAAAAATTAGATAAAATTTCTATTTTTTTAAGTGATTTTAAAAATATTGAAGAATTAACTCAATATTTTGATGATTTTAACACAAATTTATCAAAAAAAACTTTGAATTCTTATTTAAAAAGTGTAAGTAACCCATAATTATGGCTGTACCAAAACGAAAACAAACCCCTTCCAGAACTGGAATGAGAAGAGCACAAACCATGAGGTTTTCGACTAAAAATGTAGTTGAAGATAAAAAATCTGGCGAATATAGACTTTCTCATCATCTTGATCTTAAAACTGGCATGTATAAGGGAAGACAGGTTTTAGACCCAAAAGAATAGTATATAATTACTTAAAATGACAGATATTATAAAAATTGCAGTTGATGCAATGGGTGGTGATGGATCACCTAAGAAAATAATAGATGGTATTATTTTAAATCATTCAAGAAATAAAAATAATTATTTTAAAATTTTTGGCGACAAAAATATTATAAGTCCATTAATAGCAGGAAAAATTTCCAAAGAGTTTTTTGAAATAGTACATACTGAAAAAAAAATTGAAAGTACAGACAGTCCTTTAGAAGGAGCTAAGAGGGGAAAGGATACCAGTATGTGGCTTGCTATTCAAAGTGTTAAAAATAAAGAAGCAGATATAGTTATATCTGCTGGTAATACTGGAGCATTGTTGGTTGTATCAAAACTGAATTTAAAAATGATTGAAAATATTGATAAACCAGCTCTATCTGCTTTATGGCCAAATAAAAAAGGGATGAGCGTTGTTTTAGATTTAGGTGCAAATATCGAATGTAGTTCAAAAAATCTTTTAGATTTTTCAATTATGGGATCTTCCCTATACACTTCACTTTATCCAAATGATAAACCAAATGTTGCCTTATTAAATATTGGTTCAGAAGAATTGAAAGGTAACGAGACAATAAAAGAAACATATCAATTATTAAATGAAAAAAAATCAGATAATTATAATTTTGCTGGATACATTGAAGGAAATCATCTTATGGATGGAAAAGTAAATGTAATTGTTTCAGACGGTTTTACTGGAAATATTGCATTAAAAACTGCAGAGGGTACTGCAAATTTTATAATTAGTGAATTAAAAAATACTATGACAGGTTCATTATTAGGTAAAATTTCATCATTATTAAATATATCAAATTTAAAAAAATTTAAGAAAAGACTTGACCCAAGATTGTACAATGGGGCTATATTTATTGGATTAGACTCACCAGTTGTTAAAAGCCATGGGGGAACTGATTATATTGGCTTTTCAAACTCTATAGATGTTTGTCATAGAATTGTAAAAGGTAATTTGATAGAAAAGATTAAGCAAAATATTTGAATATGAGAATTAATTTAACTAAAAGAGACTTAGTTAACTTGGTTTATATGCAGCTTGGTTTTTCTAAACAAATATCAGAAAATTTAATTGAAGATTTTTTATTAACTATTGTATCTAATATCAAAGATGAAAAAAAATTAAAACTATCAAAATTTGGTACTTTTTCTATAAGACAAAAAAAATCTAGGATTGGAAGAAATCCCAAAACAAAAGAAACAAAAATGATTTCAAGCAGAAATGTTGTATTGTTTAAGCCATCAAAAGAATTTAAAGAATTTATCAATTTGAAGAATAATGGATAAATCAGACAATGCATATAAAACTATTGGAGAAGTAGTTAAAATATTAAACCTTAAATCAAATGACAAAGGTGCTTTACGTACACATGTTATTAGATTTTGGGAAACCCAATTTAAACAAATTAAACCGAAATTATTGAATTCTAATAGAAGGTATTATGATGAAAAAACAATAAATCTTCTCAAAAAAGTTAAATTTTTACTTAAAGATCAGGGTATGACAATAAATGGAGTAAAAAAAATATTAAATAACGAAGATTCTTTAAAGCTTGACGAAATAGCAGATAAATCTATAAGAACTGAAAATTTAAAAATTAAGTTAGTAAAAATTTCGAATAAATTAAAAGAATTAAAAAATGGCAAAAAAAACACACGTTAAAGTAAGAATGGTTCCAGAGGCAAAACCAGATAGTCCTTACTTCTATTATGTAAAAAAACCAGCTGGAGGCGAGAAAGCTAAGGTTAAACTTTCGGCAAAAAAATACAATCCCGATACTAGAAAGCACGAAATGTTTGTGGAAAAGAAGCTTCCACCACACAGTAAATAATTACTTTTTTTTAAAGTTTCTCTTTTCATAATCGATATAAGACAAAATCATATTTTTCCATATACGATTAGTAATTTTAGGATCAATTTTTAGTTTTTTAGATTTTGAGTGAATTTTCTTAAGAATAAAATTAATACGTCTTTTATCTACTATTTCTTTTTTAAATTCTTTAAGTTTTAAAACTTCTTTTACAAGATTTGTTCTATATTTAATTAAAGTTAATAGCTTATTATCTAATTTATCTAATTTAGATCTTATTATTTCCAATTTTTTTTTGTTTTTAGGCGACATTTAATTTATTGGTTTAATTAATAATTATTATATTTATCTAATCATGTACAGCCAGAATTATTCTTTGAATTCTCAATTAAAACTATGGATGATCACTCTATTAATGATGATTGTTCTTATTATCTTGGTAGGTGGTTTAACCAGATTAACTGACTCTGGATTATCTATTACAAGCTGGGAACTTTTTGTTGGCTCATTGCCTCCTTTAACAAATGATAAATGGATAGAATATTTTGATCTTTATAAAACAATACCTGAATATAAGGAACAAAACTTTAATATGACCTTGAATGAATTTAAAATAATTTTTTGGTGGGAATGGGCACATCGTCAACTTGGTAGACTAATTGGTTTAACAGTCCTTTTGCCCATGATTTATTTTACAATTAAAAATGGTTTTTGGATTTTAAGGGAATATTCAATTATTTTTTTCTTAGTGTGTTTTCAGGGATTTATTGGATGGTATATGGTTTCAAGTGGATTGGTTGATAGAGTTGATGTTAGTCATTATAGATTATCACTTCATTTAGTTACAGCTTTTATAATTTTATCTATAGTTTTTTGGAAATATTTAAATCTTACTGATGTAAAAATTAATCAGATTAATATTAAATTATTCTCAATTAAATTCTTTCTTTTATTATTATTTTTACAATTAATTATTGGAGCATTTGTTTCAGGGATGGATGCGGGAAAAATTTATAATACTTGGCCTTTGATGGGCTCATCATATTTTCCTGATGACAGTATGATTGCTGATTTTTTTAACCTAAAAGT
This sequence comes from uncultured Pelagibacteraceae bacterium, assembly GCA_902624045.1. Classification (GTDB taxonomy): domain Bacteria; phylum Pseudomonadota; class Alphaproteobacteria; order Pelagibacterales; family Pelagibacteraceae; genus Pelagibacter. The sequence goes on along the minus strand of CACNVX010000003.1, from coordinate 11,211 downwards.
ATTTGATGATCAATCACTTGTTCAATTTATTCATAGAAATTTAGCGTATTTAATTGTCATAATATATTTTTATATACTTTTTTTTGTTTTAAAAAATGAAAGTGTAAATTTAAGAACACCAATTTTCATTATTGGAATCGCTTTATTGTTTCAAATTTTTTTAGGTGTTCTAACAATTTTATCTGGAGTAAAAATGCTTTATGCGTCTCTACACCAGATAAATTCTATTTTAATAATACTTTCAACTTTGTATTTTCTTTATATTGTGGAACATAAAAAAACTAATTTCTAGTTCACGTTTTAGACACTAAAACCACAAATTAGCTAACAGCTTTTAAATTACCCTTCGAAGATTTATTCAATGCTTGATCTAGATCCTCAATAATATCATCAATGTGTTCAATGCCGATACAAAGTCTTACATAGCTTTGAGTAACACCTGATGCAGCTAGCTCTTTCTCATTTAATTGACTATGAGTTGTGCTTGCTGGATGAATTGCTAAACTTCTAGCATCACCAATATTAGCAACGTGATAGAACATCTTTAAAGACTCGATAAATTTTTTACCAGCTTCAATACCACCTTTAAGTTCGATACCAACCATTGGTCCATTTCCACCTTGAAGATATTTTTTTGCTCTATCAGCTATAGGCTTATCATGTTCAGTAGAATAAATAACTTTTGTAACTTCTTTATGCTTTTTAAGAAAATCAACTACATATTCAGCATTAGCACAATGTTGTCTCATTCTTAAAGCAACTGTTTCAAGCCCTTGAATTATTGCAAAAGCATTATCTGGAGCAAGAGCTGATCCCAAATCTCTTAATAAACAAACTCTTGCCCTAACTGCAAATGGTACATTGGCACCAGTTAGTTCTGGTACAGCTTTTCCCCAGATAACACCACCATAACTTGCATCTGGTTCGTTAAACAATGGTTGTCTCTTAGGATCTGCAGTCCAATCAAAGTTACCACTGTCAACGATACTTCCAGCTACTGCTGTCCCATGACCACCTATGTATTTTGTAAGTGAGTGAATTACTACTGCAGCTCCGTGTTCAATCGGTTTACATATTACTGGTGCAGCTGTGTTATCCATGATTAATGGTATATTATATTTTCTTCCAATGTCTGAAACTTCCTTTATTGGAAACACCCTTAAATATGGATTTGGTAAGGTTTCACCGTAAAAAGCTCTAGTTTTATCATCTATTAATTTTTCAAAATTTTCAGGATTACTTGGATCTGCATATCTTATCTCTATCCCAAGTTTGCTAAGTGTATGTGTGAATAAAGATACTGTACCACCATAAAGATCAGTTGAGCTTACTATATTATCACCGGCTTGGGCTACATTTAATACAGCAAACGTTGATGCAGTTTGACCTGAGGATACAGTTACACATGATAGACCTCCTTCAAGAGCGGCAACTCTTTTTTCCAGGACATCATTTGTTGGGTTCATTATACGAGTATAGATGTTACCAAATTCTTTAAGAGCGAAAAGGTTAGCAGCGTGCTCTGTATTGTTAAATTGGTACGATGTTGTTCTATAAATTGGAACAGCTACTGCGTTCGTCGCTGGATCACTCCTATAGTCACCACCATGTATGGCAATAGTTTCAGCGTTATTTCTTTTTTTAGTCATTTTACTCCTTTTTTAGTGCTTCAACATTATGTTAGGCGCACAATACAGTTCAAATGCCCACCGATTTTATTAATTTTATGAAATTTCCTTTTTAGCAGTTATAAGCCCGCAATAGGATCAAATCGGCAACTGATATTTAGCATATTAGCTACATATTTCAAGCTAAATATAAAATTGACTTTGTAATTATTAATAGTATTAATCCTCGCACAATGACAAAATTCACTAAAAAAGACCAATTAAATTCATCTTGGTATGAAATAGACGCAAAGAATGCAGTTGTTGGTAGATTAGCAACTGTTGTTTCCAATATCATAAGAGGCAAGAACAAAACTACATACACACCTCATATGGATGATGGTGACTTTGTTGTTGTTAAAAATATTGAACAAGCAAAATTCACTGGAAAAAAATTTCAAGATAAAAAATATTACAGACACACTGGTCATCCAGGTGGAATTAAAGTTACAACACCTGAGAAACTTCATGAAAAAAAACCTGGAGAAACTTTAAAAATGGCAGTTAAAAGGATGTTACCCGGTGGAGTATTGGGAAGAAAACAGTTAACAAAATTAAAAATTTATGCAGGAAATGAACATCCGCATTCAGCACAAAATCCGACTGTAATAGAGTTAGATAAATTAAATAGTAAAAATATAGCTAGAAACTAAGATGGAAAATACTCAATCAGCATCAAAATCCCCAAAATTAAAATTAGATTTTAAAGATAGTAAATACGCTACTGGTAGAAGAAAAACATCAATTGCAAAAGTTTGGTTAAAAAAAGGTTCTGGTAAAATTTACGTAAATGGTAAACTTTTTAGTGAATACTTTGCTGACGAAATTCACAAAATGCAAATTACAAGACCTTTTGAAATTATAAATCAAGCAACAGACTACGATGTTAGATGCAGTGTAAAAGGAGGAGGGCCTACAGGTCAAGCAGGCGCTATGGTTCACGGAATTTCAAAAGCATTAGTATTATTTGATGAAAACTTAAAATCTACCCTAAAAACAGAGAAACTTACAACTAGAGACTCAAGAGCAGTTGAAAGAAAAAAACCTGGTAGAAGAAAAGCTAGAAGAAGCTTCCAATTCTCTAAAAGATAATTTTTTTTTAATTTTTAACTGCTATAATAAAAAATGCCTAAGCTTAACGCATTAGTTGCTGGATCAACTGGATATATTGGTGTTCAATTAATTAAATTATTAGTTAAACACAAATATATTAATATTAAATATCTTTGTGGAAACTCTTCTGTGGGTAAACACGTTAAATTTTATGATAAATCTTTATCTAAATATAAATTACCAAAAATTTTAAAATTTAATAAAAAATTATTAAAAGATATTCATGTTATTTTTACAGCACTTCCAAATGGCGAAGCACAGGATATATCTAAACATTTAAGCAAAAATCATATTCTAATCGATCTTGCCGCAGATTTTAGATTAGAAAAAGCTTCTGATTATTTAAAGTGGTATAAACAAAAACATCGTGCAATTAATTTAATAAAGAAAAGCATCTATTTGCTCCCTGAAATAAACCGAAAAGAGATTAAAAAGTATAATATAATTTCATGCCCAGGATGTTATCCCACATCAATATTGTTACCTCTATTTCCATTATTTAAAAAAAAATTAATTAAATTTAATAATATAATAATCGACTCAAAATCTGGATATTCAGGCGCTGGAAGAGGAGTTCACAAAAAATATAAAGACAAAAATTTGTATGAATCTTTAAGTGCATATGGAGTTGGTTTTCATCGTCACAATTCTGAAATAGACCAAATGTTAAGAAAATTTACGAAGAAAAAATTTCAATTTAGTTTTACTCCTCACTTATCACCAATGTTCAGAGGTATTCTGAGTACAATATATGTTGATTTAGAAAATAATATTTCACAAACTAAGGTATTAAAAGCATTAACTAATTTTTATAAAAATGAGAGTTTTGTTAAAATATTAAAGTCTGACTCATTATTAAGTACTAATGAAGTAATAAATACTAATAACTGCTATATCTCTGTATGCAAATCTAAATATAACAATAAAATAATCATTCTATCTGCTCTTGATAATTTAATTAAAGGCGGAGCTGGTCAAGCTGTACAAAATCTGAATAATAAATTTAATTTTTCTGAAAAGACTGGATTAAAATGAGAAAATTTATAATAATTTTTTTTCCATTAATATTAGCCAATTGTTCTTTAAACAAAGATTCTCAATATTGGACTGAAAATTCTATTGAAAGTAAAACTAATCAAAAAAAATTAAATGAGATATTAAAAAAGTCAGACGATATAACATCAATGACATTAGAGGAATATGAGATTTATATAGATGACTATACAAAAAAGAGTAAATATCCAGATATAAGCAAATGAGTAAATTAATTAATATTGCAATAGTAGGAATTGGTCAGGTCGGCAATTATTTGCTTAATGAACTAAATACCAAAAAGAAAGATATTGAGCTTAAAACAGGTAAGAAAATAAATGTTGTCGCTGTTTCTGCAAGAAATATTAATAAAAAAAGAAAATTTAAAGTTAATAAAAAAATATTTTACAAAAATCCTTTAGATATTTTCAAAAAAAATAATATTGATATATTATTTGAAGCCATAGGATTATCAGATGGTATTTCTAAAAAAGTTGTAGAAACTGCTTTAAAAAGTAAAATTCATGTTATTACTCCTAATAAAGCTTTAATCTCAAAACACGGCAATGAGTTAGCAAAACTTGCAGAAAAAAATAAAGTTAATTTGGAATTTGAAGCTTCAGTTGCTGGTGGCATCCCAATATTAAGATCTATTAAAGAGGGATTGGCAACAAACAAAATATCAAAAGTTTATGGAATTTTGAACGGTACTTCAAATTACATTTTATCCGAAATGGAAAATTCAAATGAAAATTTTGTAGATGTTTTAAAAAAAGCACAGATACTTGGTTATGCCGAGCCTGGTAATCCAAAATTGGACTTAAATGGTTTTGATGCATTTGCCAAAGTAAGAATTTTGTCTGCTTTAGCCTTTAATAGTAAAATTTCTAAACATAAATGCTTGATGGAAGGAATAGAAAAAATTGAATTAAAAGATATTAAAATTGCAAATCAATTAGATTTAAGAATAAAGCTACTAGGCATATCTGAGTTAAAGAATAATCATCTTTTTGAAACCGTGCATCCATGTTTAGTTAGTAAAAAATCTTATATTGGCAATGTTAACGGTGTGATGAATGCAGTTATTCTTCAAGGTAAACCAGTTGGAGAAAGTGTATTACAAGGGGAGGGGGCTGGACCAGGTCCTACTTCTTCATCATTACTTTCTGATTTACTTTCAATTTTGCGTGGAAATATAAAAAAACCTTTTGGTGTTAGTGTTTCTAAGCTTAAATCTTTAAAACCATATAATGTAAATAATTATGTTAATTCATTATATTTAAGGTTCGAAGTAAAAGATAAGCCCGGTGTATTATCAGAAATAACTAATCGTTTAGCTAAATATAAAATTTCAGTTAAAAGGCTAATACAGACACCTGATAAAAAAAACAATAAAGCAACAATTGTTATTATTACTCATAAAACAACTGATATTAATATTCACAATTGTTTATATATTTTCAAAAAAAATAAAAATATTTTAAAAACGCCAACATTAATTAGATTGCTTAGTTAATGGAAATTTATTTAAAACTTTTTGAAGTTTTATTTCCAGTATTCCTGATAGTAGGACTTGGATATCATTTGGGTAAAAAAAATCCAGATTTTGATACATCATTTATAACAACATATGCTGGTAATTTTGGAACACCAGCTCTCGTTATTTTTGCTATCACAGCTGGTGGTGTTACTTTTGATGTATTTAAAGAGTATTTTGGTTACTCAATAATTCTATTAAGTCTGTTTGGTGTTGTTGGTTTAATTTTTCTTATACTTATGAAAAAAGATTATGTTCGAGAATTGCCTACTTTTATTTTACCAAATACCGGAAATATGGGTATACCTATATGTTTATTTGCTTATGGAGAATTAGGAATGGGAATAGCCGCAGCAATTTCATCTCTAGTTGTTTTACTGCATTTTACACTTAATATATTTTTAGCAAAACGCTCTTTTGATTTTAAAATTATATTAAAAAGTCCATCCTTCTATGCGATTTTAATAACAGTTATTTTTTTATATTTTGAATTACCGTTTCCTCAATTTGTATTAAATACCGTAATGCTTTTAGCCTACGGTATGATTGTAATGATCCTAATGTCTCTTGGAGTAGCTCTTACTCAAATGAAAGTATTTTCTTTCAAAGATGCATTAATAACATCTTTTGGAAGAGTAATATTTGGGCCAATTATTGGATTTGCTGTTATAAAATTTTTTAATTTATCTGGAATACCAGCGGGTGTATTGTTGATACAATCGTGTATGCCAAGTGCAATTTTATGTTATTTAGTTGCCCACATGTACTCTCCTAAAGAAATTGTGGATAATATTTCTAGCACGATTGTAGTATCTACAATCATGTCATTATTTACTATCCCAATTACATTATTCTTTGCTTTAAAATACTTCTATTAAGGGATATCCTTCTTTAATGAAGGCTATAATTTTAAATGCTACTGCTTGGATGATAGTTCCTGTAATGGATGCTTTTGCTAAATATTTAAGTTCATCTATGGACGTTTTGCAGATAACGTGGGCTAGATATTTTTTTACAGTGGTCTTTACGTTATCTTTAATGCTTATCTTTTATAGACAATCATTAGTATGGACAAAAAAACCAGCGCTTCAATTAATAAGAGGATTAATTTTTGTTTTTTCTACTTATTTATTCTTTTACGCAATATCGGAAATTTCACTTCCTAAAGCCTTAACCTTAGCTTTTGTAGCTCCAATTTGTGTTACAGCTTTATCTCCATTTTTTTTAAATGAGAAAGTAGGGGTGAAGAGGTGGACTGCTGTATCATTAGGATTTATTGGAACTTTAATTGTAATCAGACCTGGTTTTATTGAGCTTAACTTGGCTACCATGGCTGCTTTAGGTAATGGAATTTGCTATGGGTTTTATCTTATTATCACGAGGAAACTCAGTACCTCTGATAATCCTCTTTTAACCCTTTTACTATCGGGTTTAATAGGAACCATAATAATTAGCCTATTTATGCCCTCAGTTTGGGTTAATCCAACATCAAATCAATGGGTTTTAATGGCTTTAATAGGCCTTATAGCCTCTATAGCTCATCTTTTCCTTATACTATCCCTCAAATACGCTGATGCATCTAAATTGGCTCCTTTGGGCTATACAGAGATAATTACGAATATACTTATTAGTTATTATTTCTTTTATGAATTGCCTGATAATTGGACTTATTTAGGTTTGTTTATTATCGTTCTTAGTGGGTTATATATTTCTAGAAGAGAATATTTACTATCTCGTTCAAGTTAATAGTAAACAAATAATTACTAATATATAATCTATTACTTTAATAAATTATTATAAACTATTGTAATTATTATATTATTATGTTATAATTATATTGACAAATTAGTATGATTTATTCAATTTATATATGAGGACTATCAGTAAAAAACTATAAATCTAAATAGATGAAGTAAATGTTGTAAAATTTTTACAAAAATTAACATAAGTAATTAAAAGTGTTTAATACCAATAGTTTTTTAAGCTTATTAATAATAAAATACAAAATTTATACTTGCTTAAGTGAGTAGGGAAACAAAAATTTATAAAAAACTCATTGAAATTGGACATTAAAATTATCCTTGATATCATTGAAAAGTAGAGCAATGCAGTTATAGAATATATGTTTTAAACGGCCATAGAGGTGCTTTATTTTAGTTTGTCTCGATACATAGTACAACTGAAGGGTGCAAAACACTATTTATACTTAAATACTCTTAAATACTCAAAAATTGTTGATTTCTCTAGTGTTTTTGACCCTAAATTAGCCTAAAAAGCCACTAAATATTAACTTTTTCAGATCTTAATAAACGCTGCTTTGTCTTAATACCACCTCTTCCTGAGTACCCACCAAGAGCTCCATCAGATCTAATTACTCTATGACATGGTATTTTGGGGGCATATGGGTTTTTTCCACATGCATTAGCTACAGCTCGGGCTGCTTTTGGGCTTTTTATACCAATAGCTACTTCTTTATACGTTTTTACGTGTCCTTTTGGTATAGTTTTAAGATATTTCCAGACTTTTAATTGAAATTTAGTCCCTTTCATCAATAAATATTTAAAATAATAAAGCAAACTATAAAAAAAACAGCTAAAATTGATAGATAGATTGTTTCTAACGTTATTCCTGCTTTTTTATACTGAATAAAGCTCAAAATTATAAAACCAATTGAAGTTATTAGGAAATACATTGGTTCAATTACTCCGTCTATGCCCATATTAATATCTTATTTCATCATTATTAAGTTCGCAATATCATTAATTGTCTTCGTAAATTTTTAATTTTTTTATTTGACATTCGAAAACACATAATATATTACTAATGATAATTAATTGTTATCGATACTAATAATATGACTGAGTTAACTACACATTTAAAATTACTGCATGAAGAAACTTTAAACAATCTCAAAAGTTCCAAAGCAAATAACACATTAAGAGCATATAAATCAGACTTTAAAGACTTTGGATCGTTTTGTGCAAAACATGGCTTAAAATGTTTGCCATCTGAACCAAAGGTAGTTTCTTTATATATTACTCATCTATCTAAAAATTCAAAAATAAGCACATTACGAAGAAGACTGGTGTCCATTACCATGGTTCATAAGTTAAAAGGCCATTATTTGGATACAAAACACCCAATCATAGTAGAAAACCTAATGGGAATTAGAAGAGTTAAAGGAAGTATTCAAAAAGGTAAAAAACCTTTATTAATCAATCATTTAAAATTAATAATTAATGTAATAAATGAACAAAAAAAAGAGGAAATTAAGAAATTAAGAGATAAGTCAATTATCTTAATTGGTTTTGGAGGTGGTTTTAGAAGAACTGAGCTTATTTCAATAGATCACGAGGACTTAGAATTTGTTCCTGAAGGACTTAAAATAACTGTTAAAAAATCAAAGACAGATCAATTCGGTGAAGGAATGATTAAAGGACTGCCCTACTTCGATAATGAAATTTATTGTCCAGTTAAAAACTTACAAAAATGGTTAGAAGTTTCTAAAATTAAATCTGGACCTATTTTTAGAAGATTTTCAAAAGGCTTATCATTAACAGATAAAAGATTAACTGACCAATCTGTAGTTTTATTAATGAAAAAATATTTAGACTTAGCTGGTATCGAAAATAAAAATTTTGCTGGTCATAGTTTAAGGTCAGGTTTTGCAACAGTTGCTGCAGACTCTGGCGCTGATGAGCGAAGCATAATGGCTATGACAGGTCATAAATCAACGCAAATGGTTAGAAGATATATCAGAGAGGCAAATATATTTAAAAACAATGCTTTAAGTAAAATCAAAATTTAACAAGTTTGAGCCACTTTTAACAAAAACAGCATCAAATTGAACTAAAAAGGAACTATTTTTCCCTAATCTTTTCATGTCACAAATATCATAAAAAATATATTTTTTACTATCCATAAAATTAATAACATTTAAAAACAATGGAGAATTTTTATTATACTCTTTTAAGGAAGTTTCTAAAATTATAACCTCAAATAAAAAAATTTTTTCTTGTAAACCACTAAGAATATCAATTTCAGATCCTTGAACATCTAGCTTGATAATATTATTTGTTGAGTTTATAGAATATTTAGATAATTCTTCTTTTAAAGTTGTTGATTTTATTAGCTCGATATCTCTGGGATGATTAGTATTCTCTTCATATACAGAGGATCCATAACCCATATTAAAAAATTTGAACTCTTTTATTGTATCAGAGAGTAAACAAATTTTATAAGAAATTTGTGAATACTTAGAAGAAAGTAATGACAATTTATGCTTATTATTTTTATTAGCATCAAATAATAAATATTTAGAGTTAGGAAAAAATTTAAAACATTTTAAAAACCATTCACCATGACCACATCCTATATCAAGAATATAATTAGGATTAATTTTTTCCTTTAGCAAAGAGAGAATTAATTCTGTATTAGTGACCTGATTTTTATTCTGAAATTTATGATTTTTTTTATAATTAATACTGATTAATTTTAATAAAAATCTGCTTAATCTTTGTAAAAATTTATACAACGAATTCATTTAACATTTTCAATTAATTTTTTAGCAATCATTTGCCAGGTTTTACTTCCTCTTATATTTATTAAATTATTTCTTAATTTTTGCCATAAATTGTTATCATTAAGTATATTTAATGCAAAATCAGCGAATTCGTTTTGATTTTTTGCAATAAAACCTGTAACACCATGATGAACACGCTCTGATAACGAGCCAATACCCAATGTTACAATAGGTACACACAGCTCCCTGGCCTCTTCAGCTGCTAAACAAAAAATCTCACCTTTATGCCCAGGAACTAAAAAAACTTTTGATTTTTTGAGATCATTAATTAAAAAAAGGCGCTTTCCAAAATTTCTTTCAAAAATGTTAAATTTATTATCTATTAAAGGACTGGGTGTAACATAAAGTTTTGACAATTTGTCTTTGGAATAAATCTGATTCTTCCATAAGTTAATTAACAGATTTAAATTTCTATCATTTCTTGAAGTAAATAAAGCTCTCTTTTCAACTAAGTTGTCATCAATTACAGTGTCTAAAAAATCTTCATCAACTGCCCATTGAAGATTTATTGAGCCAAATATCTTTAATAATTTATTCCGATTATCTGAATGATAACTACTTAACAAAATTATTTTTGGTCTATATTTTAAATAGCTAAATAATTGTTTTTTTCTTATGAATTTTTCAATAGATTGGATGCTATGGGAAATAGCTAAATATTTTTTTGATTTAATTTTTTTAAAAAGGTTTAAATCATTGTTGCTTATTGCTAAATCAAAATTTGTATTTTGATCAATATTGTTAATATTACGCCATATTACTCCATTTATAATAGTGTTTTTATGAACATTGTTAAAAACGGTAATCTTGTGTCCTAATCTAAATAATTCTTTAGAAAGATTGATAACAACATTCTCGGCTCCTCTTAACTTGCTACATTTAGAGTCATTAGATGTATATGGAATATCAACACCATCTAAAAAACATATATTCATTTTAAATATTTTTTATTTGCCTACAAATTTTGTGAATACTGTTTCTTTTTAACAAATACACGTTTTTCATATGACTTGTCCAAAATTTTGCAGTATTAATATTTTCTATCAAAGCATAAGTTTTTTTATTAAACCCATTTGAAACATGACTAATAGCACCTTCACAACAAATAATTTCGTTAGATTTTTTAACAATATATTCTAGGTCTCTAAAATCGGTATTATCCAAGAAATACAATTTATTTTTAAAAAAAACTGATTTATAAAAATTTTTTGTAGTAATCTTGAAATAACTTTTTATAATTTGATCAAATTGTGTAATTTTAATATTACCACTAGTTATTA
>CACNVX010000002.1 GCA_902624045.1 uncultured Pelagibacteraceae bacterium | reverse complement strand
ATTCTGTTCCTAGAATATAGTCTGCAAATTCTTCAAATACACCTAATCCCATACCTGACATTGCAACTCCTGGTAAATTTCCAAGACCCGCAACAATAACGATCATAAATGATCGAATTGTATATGGTAGTCCCATATAAGGGTGAATTGTAAATGTTATAGAAATTAATGCTCCAGCAACACCACAAAGTGCTGCGTTTATACCAAATGTTGCAGCGTAAACTTTTTCTGTATCAACGCCTAAAATTTTAGCAGCTCTTGCATTTTGAGCTGTAGCTCTAATAGCGCGGCCAAGCTTAGATTTTTTCATGTAAATTACTAAACAAGCAGCAAATAAAATACTTATGAATGCTGAAAATATTTTTGAATTAGGTAAAACAACGTTGCTGTCAAATAACATAGTTGTTCCATACCCTGAGTTTGCAAGCACAACGTCTGCTCCAAATGCAAAGTTCATTAATTGCATGAACAAAATACTTATTCCGAAAGTCGCTAAGATTGAGATAAATAAATCTCTATCCACTACTTTATTTATTACGAGTTTGTAAATTGCTATACCTACAAAATACATTATTACTGGTGCAACAATTACACCCCATGCTGGATGAATACCGTAAAGATACATAAAATATGCTATGTATCCCCCCAAAATAACAAGATCTCCTTGTGCAATATTAATTATATTCATCACACCCCATTGAAGTGCCATTCCGTAAGCAATTAATGCAAATAAAACACCTAAAAGAATTCCATCCAAACAAGCTTGAACTGTTATCATTGGATATTGAAATACAAGAAAATCCATAAAAGTTTTTTTTGGGTTATATAAAAAAAAGCCCCCTATGACTAGGGGGCTTTGTTATTTTATTTTATCTTTCAGACCACTTAGGAATTGGGTGAATTAACTTAGCTGATGCCCATTTTAATGGAGCAACAACTTTGTTTTCACAACTTCCTGAAGCATCACACATTACTTGGAAAAGTACCATTGGTTTGTCAACATTTTGACCACCAGGTGCAAATTTAATATTTCCATAGAATGTTTGCATATTAGTAGCTGCAAGAGCATCTCTTACTTTCTTTTGATCAAAAGAATTTGCTCTTTCAAATGCATCTTTGAATACCAATAAAGCAGCTGAAGACTCAGCAGATTGATATGGTGGGTCATATCCAAATTCTTTTTGGAAGTCAGCCGCGTATGTCATACCATCTTTAAAGAAATCATCTTTATAAGTAAGTGACTTATGCCATTGAGAAGCACATAATGCATACTGCGAATTTTTACCATGCTGTTTAGATAGCTTAGCAGCATCACAGTGTGTCATAGCCAACATAGGAACATCAACTTTCATTTCAGCAATTTGTCTGATCGCAGTTAACGCACCTTTTGTGTGACCTGATACAACAAGTACATCTGGTTTCATTTGTTTTACTTTAACCAAAGTAGCAGCCATATCATTTAGCTCTTTAGGTAATTTATCGTCAATTATGATTTTAGAACCAGTTCTTTCTGCAGCATCTAAAATACCTAATCTAACGTCCTGTGAGAATGCATCTTGTTCAAACGCTTGTGCAATTCTTACTGGTTTTCCACCATTTAACTCAACCGCTGTTTCGATAGCAACATCAAGATATAAGTTGGCTGGAGCTAAAACTGCAAATAGATATTTGTAACCTTTCGTAAACAAAGATCTAGATGCACCATTTGCTTCAACCATTGGAACACCATATTTTTCAGTTACTGGAGCAATCGCTTTTGTTAAACCAGAACTGTATGGGCCAAGCATAAACTCAACACCATCTTGTGATATTAATCTTTCCGCAAGCTGTGCAGCTCTCTTAGGGTTTGACTCATCATCATAATAAATAATGTCAAACTTGTAAGTTTTTCCACCAACTTTAACACCACCCATGCTGTTAATTCTGTCAACGGCCATATTATATCCGTTTTGAGTATGAACACCATTAGATGAGTATTTACCAGTTAAGGAAATTGCAGCACCTAAAATAATTTTGTCACCAACAACTTTTGCAAAAGATGCAACAGATGTTGAAAATAAAATTACTAATGCAGAAACAAAACTTAAAATTATTTTATTTAATCTCATTTTATTCCTCTTAAATTAATTAATTAATAAGTGATTAAATAAAGAAAAAGTATTTTATGCAAGTGGCAATAAAGACCTCTAGATAATTAATATTGTTGAGTTATAACGATTATTCCTGCAATGATTACTAAAACACTCGCAGAAATTGTATTAATTGTTTTGGGATTTGCTTTAATCCAACTAATTAATTTTTGTGCAAGTAACGCATAACCAATTAAAGATATAAAGTCTAAAACAATATAAGTTGTTATTAAAATAAAGAATTGGGCTAAATAATTTTCATTAAAGTCAATAAATTGGGGAAAAATAAAAGGAAAAAACATCCAAGCCTTTGGACTTGTTCCTGCAACTAAAAAACCATCTTTATAAAAGGATAAATTAGTTTTTTTTATTTCGTTTTTTTTGGATATGTCTTTTGGCCTGGATTTATAAATATCATAAGCAAGATATAACAAGTAAAATATTCCAACCCATTTAAAAATATTTAAGATTGTTGAGCTTTCAGCAAAGAAAGATCCTATAACGAATATTACTAAAGTTGCTTGAATTAAATTTGCAGTTACATCTCCAAAAGCAGACCAAACACATTTTCTAACTCCATAATTCATAGAATATGAGATAATTACAATTCTAGGAGTTCCTGGGGTAATAAATAAAAAAATTATAATCTGCAAGTAGAGAATAAAATCTAGGGGGAGCATAAAAAAAGATAGTCCTTAAAAACCGGGAGCTAAAGATGGCTAAGAAGGACTATCTAATGCATAATATCAGAGCGTAAAAAAAATGCATTAAATTTTTTTTTCAAATATAAAGGATTTATGAAAAAAAAAGGTCACAGGCCATTAACTAGAGTCAAAAATCCAGAACCCAAAATGGACGATCCAGATTGGATCATTTGGGCGGCTTGGGCTGACAGAATTACATTTGAAGAAATTGAAAAAAAAACTGGAAAGAAAGAATCTGATGTAATTAAAATTATGAGACGATCCTTAAAACCATCATCTTTCAGATTATGGAGAAAAAGAGTACATCAAAAAAGTATAAAACATAGAAAAAAATTCGAATACTCACGAAAAGAAATCACTAGTAAAATTAAAAAAGGTGACTATCTATAGTCTATGAAAAAAATTACCATGTATACAGGTCCAAGATGTGGTTACTGTGAGGCTGCTAAAAGGTTATTAACAAGAAACAATGCTACTTATAATGAAATTGATATTTCAAAAATTGATGGAGCGATGGATGAAATGATAAAAAAAGCAAATGGCAAAAGAACTATTCCACAAATTTTTTTTGATGAACTACATATAGGTGGCTATGATGAAGTTAGGGCTTTAGAGAAAGAAAATAAACTTCAAGATTTGTTAAATAATTAATTCCAATCTTCCAAACCAAGCTGTTTTTTTGCTAATAAACTTAAATCCTTTAATTTAACTCTACCTTTATAGTTAACCTCGTAGTCCTCAGCCGCAAAGTCTGGCGGACTTTTACCCTCTAGAAATTTTTTTGACTGTTTTATTGTATAATCTAGATTTTTTTTACAATAAGGGGTTGCACCAACATAAACGACATTAGAAAAATTTTTTCCTGAGTGTTTATCTTCTACCGCATGAATAACATCAGGATGCCACCATATTGTGTCACCTGGTTTCATTTTAGGGATAGAAATTAAACCTTTTAAAAGTAAAGAATGATAATCTTTATTAACTGATAACGCTCTTCCAGGTTTAGAGCCACATAATTCGCTTTCTGGAACATCATTTTGTAATGCTCTTGTAAGAACATACGCCATTCCTTTTGCAATAGGTATTAATTGTAATGTACCGTCATTTGGACCCTGCTCTGTTAAGGCAGTCCATCCTTGAAAAGTTCTAAACACATGTGCAACTGCAGGAGACTCGAATTCTATTACTCTATCTCTAAATTTTGCATTAAAAGGGTCATATTTTTCAAAATTATCTTCGAATATTTCTTTATAAATTTTTTGATAATTTTTGTCTGTCCATCTTTCAACTGAACCTGCATCACAATGTGGAGATAATCCAAGCGTATCGTCACCGGGTTCTCTTCTTCTTACTCTATCTGCATAAGACAACTCTTTATTTGGATCAAAAACTTTATATTCTTCATTTTCATAAATCCAAAGATTATTAAGCCATCTTTGTACTTTAGCCATCTGGTCAGCATGTCTAATTTCTATTTGAGCTTTAGACCAATAGAGACCATATATTTGTGGTTTTCCTGATTTTAAATCACTAAAATATTTGTCTAAATCAGCTTTCTTTCTTTGATCCTCATAATAATTATTTTCATCAATATATTTTTCCAGCTGATTATTTAAATTTCTAATTAATGTGTCCTCAAAAACATCTCTAATTATTACACAACCTCTTTTTTTGATATCCTCTAATAATTCAAATTTTTTTTTATTTATATCATTAAAGCTTATTTCTGGAATTATAGGCTTATTATTTTTCTTAAGATCTAAAATTTCTTGTACTTCATTTTTTATAAATTGTTCAATATTGATAAAATTTTGTTTATAATTTTTTGATTGGTCTCTTAATTCTTTTTTGATTAATCCGATATCAATATTTTCTAACATTAATTTTAACTCTTAGGTTTAAAAACTAAACATACCCCATTATTACAGTATCTTTTTCCAGTTGGCTCTGGACCATCATCAAAAATATGACCATGATGTCCACCACATTTTTTACAATGATACTCAGTTCTTGCATATCCAATATGGTGATCTGTCTTTGTGTCAAAGACATCTGGTAAAGATTCATAAAACGAGGGCCAACCTGAGCCACTCTCATATTTTGTTTTTGAATCAAATAATTTTTCATCACAATTTGCACAATGAAAACTTCCCTCTCTTTTTTCATTATTAAGTTCACTTGAACCTGCACGCTCAGTTCCTTCTTCAAACAGAATTAATTTTTGTTCTGCGGTTAAATTAGAATTTATTTTTTTTGTCATGATTCTATATATTTAGCACAAGATTGGTGCAACATTGAATGTAATTCTATGAGTTTGTTAAAATCTTTATTATAACCCCCACCTAAAACTCCACAAAATGGTATTCTTTGTGAAAAAAAATTTTCTACAACTAATTCGTCTCTTAATTTAATGCCTTCATCAGAAATTTTTAATTTACCTAATCGGTCATTAAAATGAATATCAACTCCTGCTATATAAAAAACAAAATTAAAATTTTCTTTATTTAGTTCGCTTAAATAATGTTTTAAAGTTTTGATGTAGGCATTATCTTCTAAATTATCCTCAAGCTCCACATCCAAATCACTATTTGATTTTTTGGCTGGATAATTTGTTTTGGAATGCATACTGAATGTAAAAACACTTCTATTATCTTTGAAAATTTCTGAATTACCATTTCCTTGGTGAACATCTAAATCAACAATTAATATTTTATTAGCTAAACCTCTATTAATTAAATAATGAGCTGCGACCGCTACATCATTAAAAACACAATATCCAGCACCTCCATCGTAATTAGCGTGATGACTGCCGCCTGCTGTATTGCATGAAATACCATAATTAATTGCTAGTTTAGATGCTAAAACAGTTCCACCAGTAGCAACTAAAGATCTTTGTACAACACTATCTACAAGTGGAAATCCAATTTTTTTTATGCCCTCCTTACTCAATGTTTTGTTTTTTATGTCGGAGATATAATTTTTTGAATGTGCGTAACTTAATGTTTCAAATGAACAAGCATATGGTTTATGAAATTTTTTAACTATTTTATTTTTCGTAAGATAATTTGCTAATTCTCCAAATTTTTTAATTGGGAATTTGTGATCATCTCCAATTTTTGCAAAATAGTCCTCATGATTTACAACAGGTAAATCCATGGTTATTCTAAAACTCTAATTGGCTTTCCATTAACACAAGCTTCAAGCCCCTCAATCATTTGATTATAAAAAATACTATAATTTTCAGCTGTCACATAACCAATATGCGGCGTAAGTAATGCATTAGGTAAAAATCTGAGCTTATTGTTTTCTGGCAATGGTTCTTTATCATATACATCGATTCCAGCTCCTGCGATCACATTTGTTGACAATGCAATAATTAAGTCATCCTCATTAACAATAGGGCCTCTTGAAGTGTTAATTAAAAAGGAAGTTTTTTTCATTTTATCTAATTCCTTCAAAGTTATACAATCTTTATACCTTTCACCTCCTTGAACATGAATTGAAAGTACATCAGAATTTGTAATTAAATCATCCTTGCTAGAAGGGAGAACATCTAATTCTTTGCATTTATCAAGGCTTAAATTTTCACTCCACGCCATAACTTGCATCCCAAAAGCTTTTCCAATTTTAGCTACTTCTGTACCCACTCTTCCAAGGCCAATTAAACCTAAGATTTTGCCTTTTAATTCAAAGCCAATTGTTGTTTGCCAGTATCCTTGATACATATTATCAATTTCTTCCTTAAAATTTCTTGCTAAACCAAGAATTAAAGCCCATGTAAGTTCAGGTGTTGGATTAACATTTATATCTGTACCACAGACTATAATTTTTCTTTTCTTTGCTGCATCTAAATCAATAGATTTATTTCTTAATCCACTTGTGATAATAAATTTTAAATCATTTAATTTTTCGATTAAATTTTTTGTAATTGGAGTTCTTTCTCTCATTATTAAAAGAGCCTCAAAATCAGCTAACTGTTCAATTGCATCTGATTCATCTGTAAAAGGCTCACTAAAAATCTTAAATTCATATTTTCCAGATAATTTTTCTAAATCTACAAATTGTTGAGCAACATTTTGGTAATCATCTAATATAGCAACTTTAAGCATTTTTAACTTTCTTATTTGATAGTAGTATTCCTGAGATAATAAAACACGCACCTAAAATATGATAAAACATAAATTTTTCGCTAAAAAAAATCATCGCCATTATTGCACTTAAAATTGGCATTAAATGCAAAAAGACACCTGAACGGTTAGCACCAATCATAGAAATTCCTTTTATCCATAACAGAAAAGATGCCAAACCTGGAAACAAAACTACATAGGATAAAATTAAAATGAAAGGTAAATCTAAATTTATTCTAAATCCTATTTGATACTCTATAAAATAAACTGGTATCAAAAATATTAATCCAAAGGTTATTACTACTTGAAGCAATGATATTTGGGATAGCTCATACTTTTTTCCTTTTAATAAAGTTGAATAAAGTGCCCAAGAAAACATCGCTACAACCATAGTTATGTCACCTTTATTGAAATCCAAATTTTTTAATATCTCAAAATTTGCCTTAGTTATGATCATAATTACACCTACAAAGGAAAATATTACTCCTATGATTTGAAATATATTCGTTTTTTCAATTTTTAAAATTGATGAAAACAACATTATCATTACAGGTATAGTTGATATCATCAATACTCCACTGATAACTTGAGTGAAATTTAAAGAATAATAAACTATAGAGTTAAATACTGTAATACTAGTAATTCCTAATATTATAAATAATTTATAATTTTTAATTATATAATTTCTCTTCTCTAAAATTTCAGGAATTGTAAAAGGTACTAAAATTAACCAAGCAAAAAACCATCGATAAAAATTTAAAGAAAAAGGTGGAACCTCATAAAAACTTGCAAGCTTGCCAACCACAAAGTTCCCTGCCCAGAAAGTTACTGTCAAAAATAGATATAAATAAGCTAAAAAATTATTATCTTTTGTCACTTAACTAAATCTAAGCGAACTATAAGGTTTTAAATCCAGGTTTGTATTTTCGTTCGCTATCATTCCTGAAACAATCTTTCCAGAAATTGGACCCAAAGTCCATCCCAAATGATGATGTCCAAAACAATAATAAATATTTTTATAATTTTTTGATGGTCCCATTACAGGTAAAAAATCAGGTAAAGTTGGCCTAAATCCTAACCATTCATCCTCATGTTCTGGTAAGTCTCCAAGCATATATTTTGCGTTATTTATTAAATTCTTAACCCTTGATTTAGACAATGGATTATCTAAGCCACCAAATTCTACAGTCCCCACAACTCTCAAGCCTTGTTCCATTGGTGTTATTCCAAACCCACGATTAGAATAAATTACAGGTCTACTTAATAAATGATCACAATTTTTGAAATGAACATGGTATCCACGCTCAGTATCTAAAGGTATTTTTTCACCAAAATTATCTGTTAATTTTTTTGAAAAGGCACCGCAGGCTATAACTGCTTTATCAAAAACATATTTTTGAGTTTCAGTTTTAAAAACAGGTTTTTCATCATCAAGACTTATATCTTTAATATTTACTTTGTTAAAATTTCCACCTTTTTCTAAAAATAAATCAAATAACTTCAAAAGAATTCTTTTTGGATTTCTTGCATGTCTTGCGTAAGGATAATATACCCCAGCATGATAAAAAGGTTTAATATTTGGTTCGAGATCATGAATTTCAGCCTTATTCACTAAATATTGTTCGACACCTAATTCTTCCCTAACTTTAATTTCTAATTCTCTACTTTTTAAATCCTTATCATTCCAAATATAAAGTATACCTTTATTTTCAACTAATCCTTCTAAATTAATCTCATCAAATAACTCATCATAAGCAGGTAAAGCTAAATTTAATATCTGATGCATATTTTTTGCTGTATGCATCATTTTGGCTTTTGTTGAATTCAAAATAAATTTTAAAAACCAAGGAAGCATTTTAGGTACATAATTCCATTTTAAAGCAAGTGGGCCAGTAGAATTTAAAAGCATTGCAGGCACATCAGCTAAGACATCTGGTCTATTTAATGGGACAGAGGCATAGGGCGAGAAATGCCCTGCATTTCCATATGATGCTGCCTGACTTCCTGGATTATCTCTATCAAAGATAGTCACATTAAAACCTTTTTTTTGGAGGAACAAAGCATTTGAAACTCCTTGAATACCTGCTCCAACTATTCCAATGTTAAGATTTTTATTCATTGCGTTGTTATACAATTAAAACATAATTTTTTAGGGCGACAAATTATACAAGCGAAAGTTTAATCATACGAGTGGCAAATAGAGCAATTTAAATTATAATTAAGCAATTACTTGTTTATGATTAATCTTTGCGCTTAATACTATACCAAAACCAATCATGGTAGCCAACATTGATGAACCACCATATGACATTATTGGTAGCGGAGACCCAACTATAGGTAGTAAACCTAGAACCATGGACAAGTTTACTACTATATAAATAAATATTGCAAAAGCATAACCAAAACAAAAAAGTCTAGCAAAATTACTTCTTGAAATAGAACCTATTCTAATAATTCTAAAAATAATTATAGAATATAGAATTAGAAGTAATACTGAGCCTATAAAACCAAACTCTTCAGAGAATAAAGTAAAAATAAAATCTGTATGTTTTTCGGGTAAAAAATCTAAATAACTCTGAGTACCTTTCAAAAAACCTTTGCCATTTAACCCTCCTGAACCTATAGCAATTTTTGATTGTATTATTTGATAACCAGCACCTAATGGGTCTCTATCTGGATCTAAAAAAGTAAGTATTCTGAGTTTTTGATAAGGTTTAAGAAATGAAATTATAAATGGTAGAGAAATCAAGAACGTAAAAAATGAGTAAATAAAGTATTTTATTTTTACCCCTCCCAACCACAAAATAATTAATCCACTTAAAGCTATCAAAATTGATGTACCGAGGTCGGGTTGAGAAACAACAAAAATCACTGGAATAAATATAATTGATAATACAATAGTAATACTGGTGAATGAATTCACATTTTCAATTTTTAATCTATTATAATATTTTGCAAGACACATTATAATAGCTATCTTCATAAGCTCTGAGGGTTGCAAAACAAATAAATAAAGATCCATCCATCTTTGCGAACCAGAGGATTTAATTCCAAAAAATGAAACATAAATTAATAAAATAATTACAATAAAATAAATAATGTAAGAAAAATTATGCCAAAATTTAATATTAAAAAAAGCTACAAAAATCATTAATGGAAAAAAAACCAAAAGTTTTATAAAATGATTTTTGGTGTGAAAAAGTATTTCTCCTCCGTCTGTAGAATACATAATAAAAACACTAACTACAGAGAGAAGAATGACGGAAATTAACAATATATAATCTAAATTTTTAATCTTTTGTAAAAATGTTATCTCATTATTTAATCTATCGTGTTGAAACATTAAACTGTAATTCTCTCAAAATTTGATTGTTCATTTCTTAAATCATGTCTATCAATGATTAATTTAAATAATTTTTTTGCAATAGGTGCAGCAGCCTTACTTCCTGACCCACCATGCTCAACTATTATACTCATTGCATATCTTGGATTTATGTAAGGACCGTAAGCAACATACAATGCATGATCCCTATCTTTATAAGGAATTTGCTGTAGTTCTAAATCTAATTCTCTTTCTCTTTTACTAATTCTCTTTACCTGCGCAGTTCCAGTTTTACCTGCAAATTGATATTTAGGATCATCAATTCTTGATTTGTAAGAAGTTCCAAATCTTTCATTTGTAGAACTAAACATTGCTTCTTGAACAATTTTTATATTTTTTTTATTTTTAAACAACTTTTTATCTCTTAATAATTCAGAATCTTTATTAAATAATAATTCATTTTCCATGGATTGTTTTGCATCCTCATAAGATATTGGATTACTATCTACGACTATTTTTGGTTTTATTGCATAACCACCATTTGCAATTTGTGCAGTCATCATACAAAGTTGTAAAGGAGTAGATTGTATGTAACCTTGACCAATACCTGTTATCAATGTTTCTCCTAATACCCACCCTTTACCAAGATTATTTTTTTTCCATTTTGTATTCGGGAATAATCCTTTTTTTTCTACATCAAAATAATCTCCGAGTACTTTTTTACCTAAACCAAATTTCTCGGCTGTTAAATTTAATCGATCAACACCTAATAATCTTGAAACCTCATAAAAATAGGTGTCACAGGATTGTTTCATTGCATTTTTTAAACTTACCCAACCATGTCCTTTTTCTTTCCAGCAATGAAATGTTTGTCCATACAACTCCATTTTACCTGTGCATTTAACTTTAAACTTTGTATCAATAACATTATTTTCTAAGGCTGAGAGTGCAACGATTGGTTTTATTGTTGAGCCAGGTGAATAAAGACCTGAAAGAGTTTTATTAATTAGAGGTTTTAAAGGATTATTTCTAATTAATTGCCATTCATCTTGGCTTATACCAAATAAGAATAAATTTGGATCATATGAGGGGGATGAATACATAGCAATTATATCTCCAGTATAAACGTCCATTACACTAATAGAGCCTGCTTTATCTGTTAGTAATTCTGCACAAGCTTTTTGTATTTCTGTATCTACTGTTAAACGTATTTTTGATCCTTGCTTACCTTTTTGGTGTTCGAGTTGATTGATTCTTTTGCCATAAGCATTAACTTCGTATCTTTGAATTGCATTTGTTCCTATTAAGTGATTTTCAAGTCTTTTTTCAAGACCCAACTTTCCAATTTTCATTCCAGGTACAAACTTTTCCTGAATAATTTGACTATCTAAAATTTCTTGCTCATTTGGTTGGCTTACATATCCAAGAATATGTGTATACACATCTTTAAATGGATAGTTTCTAGAGATAGTCATAACTGGTTTAACGCCCACTAGGTCATATAAGTAATTGTTAATTTTTACAAATTGGCTCCAGCTTAAATTTTCGGAAACAATTATACTATCCCAAGGCTTTAGTTCTAATTTTAATTTATTTATTTTGGCAATTTTTTTTTCACTTAAATTTAAAAGGTTTTTTAACCTAACTAATAAATAATTAAAATTTTCAACTTGCTCTGGAATTATATGCAATTGATAGACTTTTAAATTTCCTGCAATGATATTTCCAAAATAATCAACTATATTTCCTCTTGTGGGTGGAAGTTTCCATTCTCGAATTCTATTTTTATCAGAAAGTGTAAGATATTTTTTATTTTCATTTATTTGTAGTGAAAATAATCGAGTGACAATACCAGCAAAAACTACAACTTTAGCCACTCCAATAATAAACATCCTCCTATTTATCACGTCTGCTTTTCTTATACCTGAATTAGATTTAATCATTTGTTTGATATGAAATTTTTTCGTTTAAAAAATTAAATATTACAAAAAATATTGGGTAAAATATAAAAGTAAATCCAGTATTAATTAGGTAATTTATATATTCAACTTTTATTAAAAAAATCAAATCCAAAATTATGACTTGAATAGAATTTATTAATAGAAGGGTAAATAATAATGAAATCCAATCTTTAATAAAATTTGGAGTTAAAGTTATATTTCTTATGTACGCAGTTACTGAACAAAGAATTAAATAACAAAGGCTACTAATTCCTATTGGTATCCCTATAACAACATCATTAATTATTCCAGCAAGAAAAATAAGAAAGTAACCTAATAGATCTGGATTTCTCAAGGTCCAAAAGAAAATTAATAAATGAACAAAATTAAATGCAAAATAATCTAGATTTAAATAATTAAAATCAAATTCATTAAATACAGAAAAGAACAAAATAATTATAGGTAGATAAGATATAAAAATTTTTAAAAAAGAACTTTTATTAAGTGATGACATTACTTTTCGCCACCTACTTTAAAAGATAAAATTTTTACATAGTTTAGTTGAGTAAAATCAGAGAAAAATCTTATTTTTCCATTAGAACCTATATCAATTTTTCCAATGGGTATTCCCGGTTTGAATAATCCACCAAGACCCGAAGTATAAGCGATAACGACTTTATTTTCTAAACTTTCTTTATAATCCTCTTGTGTGTGTTCAATTGTGCCAAAATTACTTCCTGCGCCAGATACCACTGCCTGGATGTCATCAGGTTCTAAAACAGAGGGAATTTTACTATTTAAATCTGATAAGAGTAAAGCCCTTGAATTTGTATAATTTACCTCAATTATTTGACCAACCAAATAGACTTCATCTATAACAGCCATACCAATTTTAACATTATCCTTGGTACCTTTATTTAAAATCACCGATTTTAAATATGGACTATCTTTATCAATTAATACTTTAGCAAATATTTCTTCTGAGCTTATACTTTCATCTATTAGTTTTCTGAGTTTTTTATTCTCTGCTGTAAGAAAATTATTTAATAATTTAGTTTGCTCTATATTTTCATTTTTAATTAATATTTTTTGATGATTCTCATATATATTTAAATGAGATCTTATGTCAGAAACTATTTCTCTAATTTTATTTTCTGGAACTGACGCAATATAAGAGGATCTATAAATAATTTCATTTATACCTAATTTTAAATATTGGATAATTTTAAAATTAAAATTACTTAATACAATAACGAAAATTGACACAAAAATTAAAGTTAATAATGAGAATTTTTGTTTATCCTTTTTTTTTAAAAAAGCTGATCTAATGGCAATTACAAAATCATCTCTGCCAGTAGCCATTTTTTTTAATATTCAGATAACATAGTAGAAAAAGTTTCCTCTTGGTCTAATGCTTTACCTGTACCAACTGCTACGCAAGATAACGGATCATCTGCAACATGTACTGGTAATCCAGTTTCTTTGGAGAACCTTTTATCAATATTTTTTAATAACGCTCCACCACCAGTTAATGTTAGACCCATATCAACTAAATCTGCTGATAATTCTGGTGGAGTATTTTCCAACGCATCTTTTATTGCGTTTACCATTTCTTTTAAAATATCGTTTAACGCCTCAGCAGTATCTTCTTCGGTAATATTAACTTCTTTTGGAGTACCAGACCTTAAATCTCTTCCTTTGACAGGATAGGTATTTGTTCCTGTTGGAATTGCAGTGCCCATTTCTTTTTTTATTTTTTCAGCAGTTGTGTCACCAATTAATAAATTATATTCTTTTCTCATATAATTGATAATTGCAGTGTCCATAGCATCGCCAGCAACTCTTAATGATTTAGAATAAACTAATCCACCCAGAGACATTACCGCTATTTCACTTGTGCCTCCACCGATATCAACTATCATAGAACCAGTTGCTTCTGAAATAGGAAGATTTGCTCCGATCGCAGCGGCAATGGGTTCTTCAATTAATTGAACTCTTCTCGCACCTGCTGCTAAAGCACTATCTTGAATTGCTTTTCTTTCAACTGGGGTTGACCCTGTGGGAACACAAATTAAAATTCTAGGATTTGCAAATGTACTACCTTTATGAACTTTTTTTATAAAATGTTTAATCATTTCTTCAGTGACTATAAAGTCAGCAATCACTCCATCTCTTAAAGGCCTAATAGCGCTAATATTACCTGGTGTTCTACCAAGCATAGTTTTTGCTTCATCACCAACAGCTAGCACATTTTTCTTTCCTCCTTGATCAACAATGGCAACTACAGAAGGCTCATTAAGAACAACTCCTTTACCTTTTAAAACAACTAATGTGTTTGCAGTTCCAAGATCTATTGCCATATCTTGGCTCCAAACTTTTTTTACACTATCAAATAAACCCATTTAAACTCCCTCTTTTACCTTTTGATGTTCTATATTATCTGAAAGAGATTTCTTTTCTCTTTTTATAAGCATTTTATTTAATGCATTTAAGTAAGCTTTAGCTGAAGCAACAAGAGTATCGGTATCCGCAGATTGACCAACTGTTGTTCTGTCATTTTCCTCAATTTTTACACTGACAGTAGCTTGTGCATCAGTGCCTTCGGTAACAGCATGAACTTGATATAACGATAATTTTACATCGTGTTCATATAATTCTTTAATACATTTAAAAATTGCATCAACTGGACCATCTCCTGTTTGAGTAGTTTGTTTAATATCTCCAAAAACATCTAATGTCATATCTGCTCTTTGAGGCTCTCCTGTGCCTGCAAAAACTTTTAATGATTTTAAATTTATAGCATTTATTTTATTATCAACAATTAAGCTGTCGTCAACTAAAGCAATTATATCTTCATCATATATCTGTTTTTTTTTATCTGCTAAAACTTTAAATTTTCCAAAAGCCTCTTGAATGACGTCATCTGTAACATCTGTGTAACCTAAATCATTTAATTTATCTTTAAAGGCATGCCTTCCTGAATGTTTTCCCATGACTAATGATGTTTTTTTAACACCAACACTTTCTGGAGACATAATTTCATAAGTTTCTCTATTCTTTAACATTCCATCTTGATGAATTCCAGACTCGTGCGCGAAAGCATTCTTACCAACAATTGCTTTATTAAACTGAACCGGAAATCCTGTTGCATTAGAAACCATTTTTGATGCTTTGCTAATAAGTTCAGTTCTTATTCCAGTATCATAAGGCATCAAATCATTCCTTGTCTTAATTGCCATTACAATTTCTTCAAGAGCTGCATTTCCAGCTCTTTCCCCTATTCCATTTATTGTACACTCTATTTGTCTAACTCCTGCTGATAGTCCAGCTAATGCGTTAGCAACAGCTAATCCTAAATCATTATGGCAATGTGCAGAAATTATCGCTTTATCAATATTAGGAACATTATTTTTTATATGTGTAATTGTTTTAGCAAATTCTTCAGGGATAGAATAACCAACAGTATCAGGAATATTGATAGTTGTTGCTCCACAATTAATAGCAAGTTCAATTGTTTTGCACATAAAATCTAAAGTTGTTCTTGTTCCATCCTCACAAGACCATTCAACATCATCTGTAAATTTTTTTGCGTAAGTTACACTTTCTTTCACTGCGTCTATAACTTGTTCATCACTCATATTAAGTTTGTGTTTCATATGCACTGGGCTAGTAGAAATAAAAGTGTGAATTCTGAATCTCTTTGCAAATTTTAATGACTCATAACATGCATCAATATCTTTCTTTTTAGCTCTTGCTAAACCGCAAGGAATTGAATTTTTTAAACCTTTACTTATTCCAGATACAGCCTCAAAATCTCCAGGAGATGTAATTGGAAATCCAGCTTCAATTATGTCAATTCCCATATCATCAAATACTCTTGATATTTGAATTTTTTCTTCAACGCTCATTGATGCGCCTGGTGATTGTTCACCATCTCTCATCGTAGTATCAAAAATAAATACTTTGTCTTTATCGCTCATATCTTTAATTTTAGAAAACCTATAATACAATCTATAAGAGAGATTGCAAAATAATTAGTAAATTTCTTACTTAATATCGACCATTTTAGGCTTCACAGACATTACTCATAAATAGACTCGATTTTTGGCATTAGCCTTAAAAGTTCCTTAGTATATTCATGATGCGGTTTAACAAAAAGAACTTCAGTGTTTGTAACCTCACATAATTTACCATCCTTCAAAACTCCAATTCTATCACACATTTGCCTTACAACCGGCAAATCATGACTTATAAATAAAATTGTTAAATTCAATTGCTCTTGGAGATCTTTTAATAAATTTAGAATCTGAGCTTGAATACTTACATCCAAAGCAGAAGTTGGCTCATCACAAACTAAAAGTCTTGGTTGAGTAGCAAGCGCTCTTGCAATTGAAATTCTTTGTCTTTGACCTCCTGAAAATTCATGAGGATACCTATCTGCAGACTTTTGATTTAATTCGACTGATTCCAATAAATCAAAAATATAACTATTTAAATCAGAATTTGAAATATTTGGATTATGAAGTTTAATTGGCTCTGTAATTATATCTTTAACCTTAAGTCTGCTATTCAAAGATGAATAAGGATCTTGAAAAATCATTTGTATTTGTTTTCTAAATTTCATTAATTCAGATTTTTGTTTTATTTTTGTTATACAAACCTCATCAAAAAATATATCTCCTGAAGACGGTTTAAATAAATTTACTATAATTTTAGCAATAGTTGATTTACCGCTTCCACTTTCTCCCACTAAACCAAATGTTTCTCCTTCTTTTATTTCAAATGAAACATCGTTAACCGCCATTACAGAATTTTTAGAACTTTCGGAAAAAAAATTATCATCAAAACTTTTACTGAGATTTTTTACCTGCACTAAATCTTGTATTTTAATTTCTCTTTTTTGCCATCTATTCAAAATTTTGATGTTATTTAGTTTATTATCTTTATTTTCATTATCTATAATAACAAATCTTGAAATTTTTTTATTTGTTGGTGGAACAGAGCTTACTAAACTTTTGGTGTAATTTTTTTGTGGATTGGTCAAAATATCTTTCGTAATTCCTACCTCAACCAAATCTCCACTCTTCATTACTGCAACACGATCAGTAGTTTCAGCTATAACACCCATATCGTGTGTAATTAAAATTACAGCAAGATTTCTTTCCTTTGTTAATTTTTTTATCAATTCAAGAATTTGTGATTGAATTGAAACATCTAAAGCAGTTGTTGGCTCATCTGCTATAAGTAGCTCAGGCTCACAACATAACGCAAGAGAAATTACAACTCTTTGTCTCATCCCACCTGAAAACTGATGTGGATAATTATCAAACCTTTTCTCAGCATCCTTAATTCCAACCTCTTTTAACAAGTTAACAGATTTATTTTTTGCCTCTTCCTTGCTCAATTTTAGATGAGTTTGAATTGTTTCAATTAATTGTTCACCTATTGTAAGAATTGGATTTAAAGATGTTTGTGGATCTTGAAATATCAGCCCAATTTTATTTCCTCTGTACTTAACTATACTTTCAGAATTTTCATGAATATTAAGATCACCTAATACAACAGAACCACCTGATACTTTACCTGGTTCATCAATTAAATTTATTATTGCATTACCTACAGTACTTTTTCCAGACCCCGACTCTCCAACTAAACCTAATATTTCTCCTTTGTTCACCTCAATATTTACGTTTTTAGCCGCATAAACAGTTTCTTTTCTCATTTGATAATCAACACTCAAATTATTGATTTTTAAAAAACTCATTTTTTTAATTTTGGATTAAGTGTATCTCTCATCCAATCTCCCAATAAATTAATTGAAAATGCCAAAATAACTAAGAATATTGCTGGAAAAAAAGTAATCCACCATTCTCCCGAAAATAAGAAATCATTGCCAAGTCTTATCAAAGTACCTAGGGAAGGTGTTGTTGGTGGAACACCTACACCTAAAAAACTTAAAGTTGATTCTGCTATTATCGCAAGTGCCAACCCAATAGTTCCTATAACTAATACTGGTCTTAAAATATTTGGTAAAATATGTTTAAACATTATTATTAAATTAGAAACTCCTATAATTGTTGATGCAGAAACATAATCCTTATTTTTTTCAACTAAAGTTGCAGCTCTAGATACTCTTGCAAATTGTGGCCATTCGGATATTCCAATTGCAAATATCAAAACATAAATTGCCATGTCATCATGCATTTCTCTTGATATTAGTCCTCTTGCTATACCATCAACTAAAAGAGCCATTAAAATACTTGGAACAGTTAACTGAACATCAGTTAATCTCATTACTATCATTTCGTATTTTCCACCAAAAAATCCAGCAGTTAATCCTAAACCTACTCCAAGAACTAAACTAAATATAATTGCTGAAAAACCAACTATCAGCGAAATCCGAGATCCATACAAAATTGTTGATAGCATGTCTCTACCCTGACCATCCGTACCTAAAATAAATTTAGCGAGTCCTTCTTCTGTCCAAGAAGGTGGAGTGAAAGCATCCATAAGTGATAATGAAGATGGATCAAAAGGATTATAAGGTGTTATTAATTCTACAAAAAAAGAGCAGAAAAAAATTATAAATAATATTACTGAAGATACAATTGCTGTTGGTGACTTTATAAAATTGTGATAAATATCACTGTCTTTTATTCTGCCCCATGTGGTTAAAGAATTATTATCCACTTGCACTATCTCCTTTAACTCTAATTCTTGGATCGATAAAATAATATAAAATATCAACTATAAAATTTATCATAACAAAAACAAAAGCTATAAAAACTAAATAAGCAGACATAATTGGAATATCTACAAATTGAACTGCTTGTATAAATAGAAAGCCCATTCCAGGCCACTGAAAAACTGTTTCAGTTATAATAGAAAATGCAATCAAAGTTCCAATATTAATTCCTGCAATAGTTATTACTGGTATCAATCCATTTTTTAATGCGTGTTTATATTTTATGCTTTTTTCATCAATGCCACGTGCACGTGCAAATTTAATATAATCAGTTTGTAAAATTTCCATCATTTCAGCTCTAACTAATCTGATGATATAAGTCATTTGAAAAAGACTTAATGTAACTGAAGGAAGTATAATTGCTTTAAGGCCAGAGATTGTCAAAAATCCTGTAGTCCAAAAACCTAAATCAACTACCTCACCTCTACCAAAAGATGGTAAAATTCCCAAAATAACTGCAAATAAGTAAATAAACAAAATTCCAATTACAAATGTGGGGAGTGACACTCCTAACAAAGAAACAGCTAAGATAATATCACTTAAAAATCCTTTTCTGTTAATCCCTGTATAAACTCCTAATAAAGTTCCTGAGACTAAGGCAATTAATGCAGAAATAACCACAAGTTCAATAGTTGCTGGTAGTCTCTCAACAATTAGCTCAGAAACAGGTCGTCTTAATTGGTAAGATATCCCAAATTCACCTTGAGAGGCATTTATAACAAATCTTGTAAATTGAATATGAATTGGATCCATCAATCCCAATGTTTCTCTCAATTCTGCCCTTTCTTCATCTGAAGTTTCTTCTCCAACCATATTGTTAATTGGATCTCCAACAAAATTGAACAAAGAGAAAGATACAAAGGCAACAACTAGCATTACCAAAGCTGATTGAAACAGTCTTTTAAAAAAATACTTAATCAATTTGTGAAGGTTTAATGTTACAAGCCCTTTTATAAAAAAGGGCTTGTAATAATTTTATTTAATTAAAGCTAGCAGTTCGGAATAATGGCTCATTATTCGGTCTGATAGGAACATTAACATTGCTCTTAGCTGCCCAAGAAATTACTTGGTGATGTAAAGGAAGATATGAAATATCATCTTTTACAATTTTCCAAGCTTTTGCAATTGCAGCATTTCTTTTATCAAGGTCAACTTCACCTTCCATAACTCTAATTGCAGCATCTACTTCTGAATTACTGAAATTTACTTTATTCCAGCTCGCTCCGCTTTCGTACAAGTAATGGAAAACATAGTGACTATCTAAAGTTGGAACACCCCATCCTAGCATATAGAAATCACCTTGATTATCTTTAAGCTCTTTGAAGTGTTTACTTTTTGTCTGTGCAAACAAGTTAACATTAACCCCGATCTTTCCTAACATACCTACAACAGCTGTACAAATTGCTTCGTCATTCACGTACCTGTCATTTGGACATCTTAGTTCAACATCAAAACCATTTGGATATCCTGCGCTAGCTAAAAGATTTTTTGCGGCATCAACATCATAAGGTAATCTTTTATCAAGATCTGCTGTGTAACCATTTACACCAGGAAAAGTTATAATACCCGCTGGCTCACTTAAGCCTCTCATAACTTTTTTCTTAATCGCTTCAATATCAATTGCTTGATAAAGTGCTTGTCTTACCTCTTTTTTCTTAAACGGATTGTCTCCTGTATTACCAGTTCTCAGCTTGTCAGCTGCTTGATCCATACCTAAGAAAATTGTTCTCATTTGAGCTGTACTTTCAACTTTATGTCCCGAAGAAGACCCAATTCTTTTTAAATCTTGAACTGGTGCATCAGTAACTAAGTCTATTTCTCCCGACAATAAAGCTGCAACTCTTGTAGCTGCATTTTTAATTGGAAGTAATTCAATTTGAGTAACTTTTTTATCTTTCATCTCACCCCACCAGTGTTTATTTCTCTTAAACACTGTTTTAGTATTAGGCTCTCTTAAAGTGATTTTAAAAGGACCGGTTCCCATGGCATTAGTAGCAGAGAAAGTTTCTTGACCTGCGTCCCAATTTTGTGGAGACATTGCAAAGTTTTTCTCTGACCAAGCTTTAGACATTATAAAAATGTTAGATAATTGGTTCAAAAGGATAGGATTAGGTTTGCTAGTAATTATTTTAACAGCGTAATCTCCAACCGCTTCAACATTTGAAACTGTACTAATGTACTCTTTAAAATCAGATGTTCTTTGTTTGGCTCTTAAAATACTAAATACAACATCAGCAGATGTCATACCAGAACCATCAGAAAACTTTGCATCTTCTCTTAATGTAAAAATCCATGTATTTGGATCAGTAGTTTTCCATTTTGTTGCTAAAGCAGGTCCTATTTTCATGTCCAAACCTCTTTGAACTAGAGCTTCATAAACTTGTCTAGATACTTGAGTAGTTGGACCCTCATTTTGTGCATGCGGATCTAGTGTTAGACTGTCTCCTTGCATGGACCACTTGATAGTTTTTGCCCACGCTGAAGAAAATCCAAATACTAGAACTAATGACAATAGTATTCTTACTATATTTTTAGTCTTCATTTTAACCCTCGTTTTTTAAATTTATTTAAAAAAGTATAGGTGAAATAATGGAATTATTGTAGCAATAATTTACTTATAAAATTTAACTTTTATCACTATCAACTAATTTTTTCTTACTAATCCAAGGCATCATAGCTCTTAGCTCAGCACCTACTTTTTCAACTGGATGCTCGGCTAATTTAGCTCTAGTGGCTAAAAAATTCTTCTGACCATTTTTACATTCATCCATCCACTCTTTTGTGAATTTTCCAGACTGAATTTCAGCTAAAACTTCTTTCATTCTTTTTTTAGTCTCTTCTTTATTAACTATTCTTGGTCCTGATTGATATTCACCGTATTCAGCAGTATTTGATATAGAATAATTCATATTTGCAATTCCACCCTCATAAATTAAATCAACAATCAATTTAACTTCATGAACTGTTTCAAAATATGCCATCTCTGGTTCATAACCTGCTTCAACTAAAGTTTCATAACCATTTTTAATTAGTTCGACCAAACCACCACATAATACTGTCTGTTCACCAAATAAATCTGTTTCAACTTCATCTTTAAATGTAGTTTCTATAATTCCTGATCTTCCTCCACCAACTGCTGAAGCATAAGACAGCGCTAAGTCTCTTGCTTTTCCAGAACCATCTTGATGTACTGCAAATAAACAAGGTACCCCACCTCCTTTTTCATATTCACTTCTAACTAAGTGACCTGGACCTTTTGGAGCAACCATAAATACATCTAAATCTTTTCTTGCCTTGATTAAATCATAATGAACATTTAAGCCATGTGCAAAAGCGATACTTGTTCCTTCTCTCGCCCTTTGTTCAATGTGATTTTTATAAATTTCTGCCTGCAATTCATCTGGTGTAAGTATCATTACTACATCAGCCCAAGCTGCAGCATCAGATAAGTTCATTACCTTTAATCCCTTAGACTCTGCTTTAACAGCACTAGCTGAACCTTCTCTAAGGGCTACAACAATTTCTTTTACTCCACTATCTTTTAAATTTAGTGCGTGAGCGTGCCCTTGACTTCCATAACCAAAGATAGCTACTTTTTTACTTTTAATAAGATTTACATCTGCATCTTTTTCATAAAACATTTTCATATCATCTCTCCTATTAAATTAATTAAATATTTTAGCACCTCTAGTCATAGCGACTGCCCCTGTTCTCGAAGTACTTATAAGTCCCAAAGGCTTTAATTTTTTATTCATCACATCTATCTCTCTTCTAAGAGCAGTTATTTGAATTACTGCTGAATTTTTTGTTTTATCTAATATTACGGGATTAAATTTTTTACAAGTATTTAAACATTTTTCAATTTTATTTTTTTTTCCTACAACCTTAAATAAAGCCATTTCCTTAAATATCACGTCCTTGTCTTCTCTTTTAAACTCTGCAACTTTATGAACGGGTACTAATTTAGTTAATTGTAGTCTTATTTGATCAATTACTTGAGGTGTACCGGTCGTAACGATTGTTATTCTAGAAATATTTTTAATTGCATCAACCTCAGCAACAGCTAATGACTCAATATTATAACCTCGACCTGAAAAAAGACCAACTACTCTTGCAAGGACTCCCGCCTCATTATCTACCCAAACCACAAAAATATATGTATCTGGTCTTTCTTTCTTTGTAGCTACACTATAAGCTGATTTTGATTTCGGCATTATGATTATACTAAGGCTTTGCCTTTTCCTTTAATTTTATTTTCATCTTGATCATTTGGACCCAATATCATTTGGTTATGTGGTTTTCCAGAAGGGATCATTGGGAAGCAATTCTCATTTGGATCTACATGACAATCGAATATGACTGGTCCATTATAATTAATCATTTCTTGAATTTTGTCGTCAAGATCAGCTGGATTATCTGCCTTTATTCCTTTACATCCATATGCCTCGGCCATTTTCATAAAATCTGGCAACGCCTCCGAATAACTCTCAGAATAATTTTTTTCATGAAGTAATTCCTGCCATTGTCTAACCATTCCCATATATTGATTATTCAAAATAAATATTTTTATAGGAAGATTATATTGAACCGCAGTAGACATTTCCTGCATTGTCATTAACACTGAAGCTTCTCCAGCAATATCAATTACAAGTTTTTCTGGATGAGCTATCTGTACTCCAACTGCTGCTGGCAATCCATATCCCATAGTTCCTAATCCACCAGATGTCATCCACCTGTTTGGTTTGTTAAATTTATAATGCTGTGCAGCCCACATTTGATGTTGCCCAACTTCGGTAGTAACATAAGTGTCTTGTTCCTTAGTTAATTCATAAAGTCTTTGAACAGCATATTGGGGTTTAATGCTCTCGGTGCTGTTTGTAAAATTTAGAGAATTTTTTTCTCTCCATTTTTCAATTTGTTCCCACCACTTAGCAATATTTGATTTGTTTGATTTGCTATGACCATTTTTGTTTTTTGAGATAGTTTTATTAATTTTGTTTATTACACTCGATACATCTCCCACTATTGCAAGATCAACTTTGATTATTTTGTTAATTGAAGATGGATCAATATCAATATGAACTTTTTTTGATTTTGGCGAAAACTCGTCTATCTTGCCAGTTATACGATCGTCAAATCTAGCACCAATATTTATTAAAAGATCACAATCGTGCATTGCATTGTTAGCTTCATACGTACCATGCATACCAAGCATTCCTAAAAACTGATTATCATCTCCAGGATACGCGCCCAAACCCTGAAGTGTAGAAGTTATTGGAAATCCAGTTAGTTCGACAAATTCTCTTAAAACCTGACTAGCCCTTGGTCCTGAATTAATTACTCCTCCACCACTATAAATTATTGGTTTTTTTGATTTGTTTATTAATTTTATTAATTCATCAATTTGATCTTGTGAAAATTTATTGTGAGATTTTCCATTTAAACTCTTTTTTTTATTTAGTTTTTTGTATTTTGTTTTTGCAAACTGAATATCTTTTGGAATATCAATTAAAACTGGTCCAGGTCTTCCTGTAGTTGCAACTCTAAAAGCTTCATGCATAACTTTAGAAAGATCATTTATATCTTTAACTAACCAATTATGTTTCGTACAAGGTCTTGTTATTCCTGTAGTATCACATTCCTGAAAAGCATCTGTTCCAATTAGGTGTGTTGGAACTTGACCAGAAATACAAACCAATGGGACAGAATCCATATAAGCATCAGTCAAAGCTGTAACAACATTAGTGGCTCCAGGACCTGATGTAACTAAAACTACCCCTGGTTTCCCAGATGATCTTGCATAACCTTCAGCCGCATGGCCTGCGCCTTGTTCGTGTCTGACTAAAATATGTTTAATGGAAGGGTGATTTTTTAATTCATCATAAATTGGTAACACTGCACCACCTGGATATCCGAAGATATGTTCTACCTTTTGGTCTTCAAGACATTTAAATACAATTTCTGCTCCAGTTAATAATTTTGGCATTATGCAATCTAGCTGAAGTTGTACTCATTGGTCAAGTTTAAGAATGAAAATTTTAAATTTTTTTTAAATATTTATTTATGTCCTGTGGCTTCAACTTCATCCAATTTATCATGTTGCCTCTAGCCCAAGTGCTTTGTCTTTTGGCGTATTGTCTAGTTTTTATGGCTATTTTTTCTATAGTCTCATTCAAATCTTTTTGTTTTTTTAAATATTCTCTAATTTCATTTACTCCTATAGCTTTGCTAGCACTCTTATCTTTTCTAACCCTTAACTTTATGAAATCTTTTACTTCTTTTATTGCTCCATTTTCTATCATTTCCTTTGTTCTTACATTGATGCGCTCAATTAATTCTTGTCTAGGAAAATCAATATAAATTTTAAAAAAATCTTCTTCCACAAAGTTTGATTTTGTGTTTTTAAACCATTCAGTTAGAGATTTTTTTGTAAACTTTTTAACTTCATAAGCTCTGATTGATCTTTGAATGTCAGTAGGATTTATTTTTACTCTAGAGGACGGATCTAATTTTAGTAGTTTTTCATAAAACTTCTTTTGTCCAAGCTTTTTTTGTAAGTCTCTAATTTGATTTCTTAATTTTAATGAAATATTTGGTATTTTAACTAAACCATCAGTTAAAGCTTTAAAGTATAAACCTGTCCCTCCTACAAGAATTGGGATTTTTTTTCTTTTTTGAACTAACTTAATTTTTTTAATTACCAGCTTAAGCCAATCACCTGTGGAAAAGTTTTTTGTTACATTATGAAAGCCATATAAATGATGTTTTATTTTCTGATATTTTTTTGGATCAGGTCTAGCTGACAGGATTTTAAGCTCTTTGTATACTTGCATGCTATCTGCATTAATAATCTCTCCACTGACTTTTTTTGCAACTTTAATTGCAAAACTTGATTTTCCTGATGCCGTGGGTCCAGATATTAATATTATCTTGGATTTTAAATCCATTATTAGTCTAGCTTAACACCAATGTATCGTCTTTGATTTTGATTATTATAGATTGCGAGTAAAACTGTCTTTTGATTTGAATTAAGAACTTCTTTTGTAATATCTTTTAAGTCATTGACTGATCTAATTTTTTTCTTTTGAGCTTCAATAATAACACTATTGAGCTCTATTGAATTTGCTAAAGGGCTGTTGTTTGCAATTTTTGTTATAACAAGTCCTGTTGTCTGATTTGGTAAATTTCTGTTTTTAATATCTTCTTTAGTTAGTGGTCTTACTGCAATTCTTAAACTTTCAATTATTTCTTCATTATTTTGTTTTTTATTTTCTTGATTTTTACTTATTTTAAAATCATCTGAAGTTTCTAGCCTTCCTAAAATAACATTTTTAGTAATCTCTTTTTTATCTCTCCAAACTTTAACTTCAACTTTTTTTCCAACTTCTGTTCTTGCTACAATTGCTGGAAGTTCTTTCATTTGGTTTATTTTTTCTCCATTAAATTCTAATATAATGTCACCAGCTTGTATTCCTGCTTTTTCTGATGGACTATTTTCTGCAACACTAGCAACTAATGCTCCTCTTGCTTTATCTAATTTTTCAACATCAGCAATTTCTTTTGTTACATCTTGAATTCTTACACCAAGCCAACCTCTTTTTGTTTCACCAAATTCAATTAATTGTTTAATTACAATTTGAGCACTGTTTGATGGTATTGAAAATCCAATTCCAATAGAACCATTACGTCCAAGAATTGCTGTATTAATTCCAATTACATTTCCATCCATATCAAATAATGGCCCACCTGAATTTCCTGAGTTAATAGAAGCGTCTGTTTGTATAAAATCTTCATATCTTGATAAACCAATTGATCTGTTTCTTGCTGATATAATTCCAGCGGTTACGGTTCCACCAAGACCAAATGGATTTCCAATAGCTAAAACCCAATCACCAATTCTTGCTTTATCAGAGTTTCCAAATTCGACCGGTACAAACTTTTCATCTGTTTCTAGTTGTAAAACAGCTATATCCATAAGAGGATCAGCGCCTAAAACCTTTGCTTTAAATTCTTGATCGCCATTTACTCTAACAATAATATCGTCAGCATCTTGAATTACGTGATTATTTGTAATTACAATTCCTTTCTCATCAATTATAAACCCAGAACCTAGCGCAGCTGATTGTCTTTCTTGAGGAGTCCCAAATTCTTTAAACATATCTTCAAAAGGAGATCCCGGAGGAAATTGAAAAGGAAATGGATTAGTATTAGTTACCACAGTTGTTGTAGTAGAAATATTGACCACAGATGGCATTAATTTTTCTGCAAGGTCTGCAAATGAAGCAGGCACTGTTTTAGAGTTTGCACTCAGTGAAAAAGTTAATGAAAAAATTATCGTTAAAAATATTATTTTAATTTTTCTCATATTAGCTCTTAATGTAATAAATAATTACAAAACCTATTGCCGCAAAAATAAGTCCACCTGATCGCAGTTGGCTATCTTTCACAAGTTCTAATTTTTTTAACATACTTTTCATTTTTGCTGGAAATAAGGCGTACAAAATTCCCTCAATAAATAAGAAAAGACCAAAAGCTATGACTAGCTCACGCATTAAGATTTATTGTTGGATTTCAGGTTTTATATTTCCAAAAAATTTGAAAAACTCACTATCAGGTGACAAAATTAAAGATGTTTCACCTCCAATTAAAGCTTTTTCATATGCTTGCATAGCCCTATAAAATGCAAAAAATTCAGGATCTTGACCAAAGGCGTCGGCAAATATTTTATTTCTCAAACCATCACCTTCTCCTTTCATTATCTCTGATTGTTTTTGTGCATCAGCCAAAATTACTGTGACTTCTTTATCAGCAGTTGATGTAATAGTTACGGCCATTTCTGCACCCTTCGCTCTAAACTCTTTAGCTTCTCTCTCTCTTTCGGTTTGCATCCTTCTATAGATCGCATCACTATTCGCTTGTGGAAGATCTGCTCTTTTAATTCTAACATCAACAATATTTATTCCAAAGTTCTGAGCCTCATTATTTACACCCTCTTTAATCAAAGCCATTTGTTTGGATCTATCTTTTGATAATAAAGTTTGTAATTCTTCTTGTCCTAATACATTTCTAATTCTTGAGTTAATAATTGTAGATAATCTTGATCTTGCAACTCTCTCATTTCCAACTGAAATATAAAATTTTAATGGATCTATGATCTGAAATCTTGCGAACGCATCAACAATTAATCTTTTCTGATCAGATGCAATAACCTCTTCTGGTGGAGCATCCAAATTTAAAATTCTTTTGTCCAGATAGACTACATTTTGAATGAAAGGAATTTTAAAGTTTAATCCCGGTTTCATTATAATTCTCTTTGGATCACCAAATTGAAGAATAATCGCTTGATTAACCTCTTTAACTATAATCACTGACAAGTAAGCTACAACACCTATTGCTACTAATAATCCAACCAATACTTTTCCAGCTTTCATTTTAATTTGTCGCTTTCTTTTTTAATTCAGGCAATGGTAAGTAAGGGACAACACCTGATCCTGCATTTTTTTCTATAATTACTTTATCGATATCTGCTAAAACTTTTTCCATAGTTTCTAAGTACATTCTTTCCTGTGTCACTGCTTTTGCATTTTTATACTCACTGTAAATAGCAATAAATCTACTTGCCTCTCCCTCTGCTTTTGCTACCACTTCTTTTTTATATGCTTCAGCTGCTTGTAAAATTTTTTGAGCTTCTCCTCGTGCTCTTGGTATAACATCATTAGCGTAAGCTTCGGCTTCGTTTTTAGACCTTTCCATATCAGCTCTTGCAGCTTGCACATCTCTAAATGCATCAATCACTTGATCTGGTGGATCAGCTTTTTGAGTTTGAACTTGAGTTATTTGAATTCCACTTTCATAATCGTCTAAAATTGTTTGGATAATTGCTTGTGTTTCAACCTCAATTTTAGATCTTCCCTCTGTTAAAATTGGCTGAATAGCACTTTTAGCAATTACTTCTCTCATTGCAGTTTCTGCTGCAGCTTTGACAGTTCCTTCTGGATCTTGAATTTTAAATAAGAAATTTCCAGCATCTTTAATTACCCAGAATACTGAAAAATCTATGTTAACTATATTTTCATCTCCAGTTAACATTAAACTTTCTTGTGGTACGTCTGCCACTCCGCCACCTGTAGAAAAGCCACTATCCCTTTCAGATCTAAATCCAATATCCATTCTATTAACTTTTGTTACTTTAGGTGTTTGAACAGTTTCTACTGGAAAAGGTATATGATAATTTAAACCTGGTTGAGTTGTTTTTACAAACTTTCCAAATCTTAAAACTACACCTTGCTCATCTGGAAGCACTCTATAAAGACCGCTAGCCAACCATACAAATGCCAAAACTAATAAAATCAGGCTTATAGATTTACCTCCTGAAGATTTTCCTCCAGGTAAAAATCTTTTTATCTTATCTTGAATTTCTTTTATAATTTCGTCAATATTGGGGGGGGTTGGACCTCTACCTGAACCATTACCACCGCTACCTCCTCCTGGAGGAGCTCCCCATGGGCTTCCACCTCTACCTCTAAAATCATCTGACATATGCGAACTTATATAGTGTCTTTATTGGAAAAAACAAGTAATGATAGTTTGATGAGCGATAAAAAGCGAGAACTAAGTGCCGCAATGAAAAAGAAGCTACAGCCTAAAAAATTCACTAAAAATCCAATACTTGGAACCAAGTTTACGATTGCAGTCTCTAGTGCAAAAGGTGGGGTTGGAAAATCTACTTTTGCAACGAATCTTGCGATAGCTCTTAAAAAAATAGGATGTAAAGTTGGTCTATTAGATGCAGATATTTATGGTCCATCTATTCCCAAAATGTTTGATATTAATGAAAAACCAAAAAGTGATGGTCAAAAATTAGAGCCAATAACAAAATACGAAATTCAATGCATGTCAATCGGATTTTTAACAGATCAACAAACCCCAATGATATGGCGGGGCCCTATGGTAACAAGCGCAATTAAAACTTTTACACAAAAAGTAAAATGGAAAGATTTAGACTTTATAATAGTTGATATGCCTCCAGGAACTGGTGACACTCAACTAACATTTTCACAAGAAATAAAAATGGATGGTGCAATAATTGTGAGCACACCTCAAGAAGTAGCTCTTTTAGATGTTAAAAGAGGTATTAGAATGTTTGATAAACTTGGAGTTAAAATTTTAGGTTTAGTAGACAATATGAGTTTTTTTACTGGGGACGATGGAAAGAAATATAAAATTTTTGGTGAAGGAGGAGTTAAAAAAACAGCTGGGGAATTTAAAAAAGAATTTTTAGGTGAAATACCTATTAATCCTGAAGTTGGTAAAATGGGTGATGAAGGAAAGCCTATAGTTGAAGCTAATCCAGAACATGAAATTTCAAAAATTTATTTAAATTTTGCTGAAAAAATTAAATCAACTTATCTTTAAGATCAAAAGCAACCATCAATTCATTCCACTCTCTTTTAGACAGCCCTGAACTTTCAACTTCTACATTTTCACCCTTAATAAGTTTTTGTATGATTACTTTTCCTTTTGCAGAAACCTCCGTACCACCTACCCTATAATCTATAAAAGCATCATATGTAATTGGAACCCATCTTTTTACAGTATTCAACATTATATCTGCATAAACTCTAATTTCATATTGTGCATGACTATCAGCTCTTAATCTTAGAAAATTCATTAAATTTAACAAATCAGTTTTCCAATACCATTGAGTATAAGTATTTAATGTTAAATTCATTCTTGCAAGCTCTCTCGCTAAACCTTTTTTATTTTGGTCAATTGTTGATCCATCAAATCTTTCATTAAGCATAGTCTCATAATTATCGTAAGTTCTCTCTGCATCACTTTTTAAAAGTTCTAAGACCTCCTCTGCCTGTTTTCCTTCCAAAACATCTCCTCTCCCCTGTCGGTTACTAGTTGATTGAGCAGCTAAATTTTCTTGTGATGGCAAATAAAATTCTTTATCTAAAATAGAATATCTTGCGGAATATTCATTAACATTTGCAGTTCTATGCCTAATCCATTGTCTCGCAATAAATATTGGAAGCTTAACATGATATTTAATTTCACACATTTCAAATGGTGTGCTGTGCCAGTGCCTCATCAAATATTTAATTAAACCTTTGTCAGTCGAAACTTGTTTTGTTCCTTTTCCGTACGATACTCTGGCTGACTGAACTATTGATGTATCATCACCCATATAATCAACTACCCTTACAAAGCCATGATCTAAAGCTGGAATTGCCTCATATAAGATTTTTTCAAGGTCTGGTGCCGTTACTCTTTTAGTTAGATTGCTTTGTGATTGTTGGTTCTTTATCTCTTCTTGCTGTTCTTTAGTTAATTTCATGATTGTTATTGAATCTGTTGTAATTACTTTTATATTAATATCGTTGGATTTCCAACTACGACGATAAACGAATTTCGTAATAACCATTGCGGACGTGGGGGCAGTACCCACCACCTCCACCATTGCAACTTATGGGGGTGAAATAGATTCGACGGGTGACTAAAGGCTATTCTTTCGTTCGGGATTGTTCCACCGTAACGGGCTAATTTATAATTGCTAACGAAAGTTACGCACTTGCTGCCTAATTAACTTAGTTAATTAAGCAAACGGGGTCTGGGGCACCTGGCAACAGAACGCCCCTCTTAATTTAATTTTTTTTTAATTTCAGCTTGAGCGGCAGCTAGCCTTGCAACAGGAACTCTATAAGGTGAACAAGAAACATAATTCAATCCTGCTCTTGCACAAAAAGAAATGCTATGCGGATCTCCTCCATGCTCTCCACAAATACCTAGTTTAAGATTTTTATTTTGTTTTCTTCCTTTTTCTACCGCTATTTCAACTAAATCTGAAACTCCTTCATCTATTGAAACAAAAGGATCAACAGAAAATATTTTGTTTTCTAAATAATCATTTAAAAATTTACCACTATCATCTCTACTGATTCCAAAAGTAGTCTGAGTTAAATCATTTGTTCCAAAACTAAAGAACTCTGCATGCTTAGCAATTTCCTTTGCTTTTATTGCTGCTCTAGGTAATTCAATCATCGTTCCTACTAAAAATTCTATTTTTAATTTATGTTCATGTTGAACTTTACTTGCGGTTCTAATTACTAAATCTTTCATTATTTTTATCTCGGCCTCTGTAGATACCAAAGGTATCATTATTTCAGGAAATGCAGATTTAATTTTACTTTTTTTAAGGTGTGCTAAAGCTTCAAATATTGCTTTACATTGCATCTCGTAAATTTCAGGAAAAGATATTCCAAGACGACAGCCTCTATGACCTAACATAGGATTTTGCTCATGTAGCTCTTCAATTCTTGACTCAATCTCTTTAATTGGGAGATTAACTATACTAGCAACCTCATTAATTTCCTTTTCTGTGCGTGGTAAAAATTCATGTAATGGTGGGTCCAACA
This sequence comes from uncultured Pelagibacteraceae bacterium, assembly GCA_902624045.1. GTDB lineage: Bacteria > Pseudomonadota > Alphaproteobacteria > Pelagibacterales > Pelagibacteraceae > Pelagibacter. Next base: position 57,149 of record CACNVX010000002.1, on the reverse strand, counting down.
ATCTAACTGTGACTGGTAATCCACTCATGATTTTAAAGATATCTATAAAATCTTTTCTTTGATGTGGTAACAGTTTTTGTAATGCTATTGCTCTGTCATCTTTCGTTTTAGATAATATCATTTCTCTTACAGACAAAATTCGTTCTTCATCAAAAAACATATGTTCAGTTCTACATAATCCAATTCCCTCTGCACCAAAATCTTTTGCTGTTTTGGTGTCTTTTGGTGTCTCAGAATTTGTTCTTACTCTTAATTTCCTAAAGCTATCTGCCCAAGACATTAACTTGGAAAAATCACCAGATATTTCAGGCTTCACAGTTGAAACACTTCCGGAAATAATTCTTCCAGTTGAGCCATCAATAGTGATTATGTCTCCTTCTTTAATCTCCATTGAAGAAGTTTTAAAAGACTTATTTTCATAGTTTATATCAATTTCACTCGATCCTGAAACACATGGCCTGCCCATACCTCTTGCAACAACAGCCGCATGACTTGTCATTCCTCCCCTTGCAGTCAAAATTCCTTTAGCAGCATGCATTCCTTGTATATCTTCTGGAGAGGTTTCCACTCTTACCAAAATTGTATCTTGCATCATTGCGGTTAATCTTTCAGCTTCTTCTGATGTAAACACAACTTTGCCACTAGCTGCACCAGGTGATGCTGGCAATCCATTTGCTATTACATTAATTGAACTTTTTTCATCTAAAGTAGGATGCAAAAGTGTATCTAAAGAGTTTGGATCAATTCTTAATACAGCTTCTTTTTTAGAAATCAATTTTTCTTTAACCATATCAACTGCAATTTTGACTGCTGATTTTGCTGTCCTTTTTCCTGATCTTGTTTGAAGCATCCATAATTTATTATTTTCGACTGTAAACTCTACGTCTTGCATATCTTTGTAATGCATCTCTAATTTTTTCAAAATTTTTTGAAGTTCTTTAAAGACTTTAGGCATAGATTCTTCCATTGATAATTCTTTTACTTTGGCATCTCTCCTGGCTTTTTTTGTTATATATTGTGGCGTTCTAGTGCCTGCCACAACATCCTCACCTTGCGCGTTAATTAAATATTCACCATATATTTCATTTGATCCATCTGATGGATTTCTTGTAAAGACAACTCCTGTTGCACAATCATCACCCATATTTCCAAAAACCATTGATTGAACATTTACTGCGGTTCCCCACTCCGCTGGGATTTGATTTAGTTTTCTATATACTTTTGCTCTATTACTTTCCCAAGATAAAAATACAGCAGTTATTGCTCCTAGTAATTGTTCATAGACATCTTGAGGAAAATCTTTTTTAGCCTTTTCTCTTACTGTTCTTTTAAAGTCCTCAATTAGTCCATCCCAATCACTCTCATCTAAATCTGTATCTAACAAAACACCTTTCGTAAGTTTGTAATTTTCAATTAATTCCTCAAAATGATAACCTTCAACACCCATTACCACATTACCATACATTTGAATGAATCTTCTATAACTGTCTTTAGCGAACCTTCCATTTGAAGTTTTAATTGCTAAAGCTTTAACTGTTTTATCGTTCAGGCCCAAATTTAGAATAGTATCCATCATACCAGGCATTGATACTCTTGCGCCAGAACGTACAGACAATAAAAGTGGATTTTTTAGGTCTCCAAATTTTTTAGAAACATCTTTTTCGATTAATTTTAATTCTTTTTTAATTTGAGAAATTAAATTTTTATTTAATTTTTTTTTATCCTTATAAAAAATTTCACAAACTTTTGTAGATATTGTAAAACCTGGAGGCACTGGAAGACCCATTCTTCCCATTTCAGAAAGATTAGCACCTTTTCCACCTAAAAAGTTTTTAGGATTTTCAATTTTTTTACTATCCTTAGAATTAAAATTTAATATAAGTTTTTTCATTAATGGGAGTCGATTAGAGAAAAATTAACATAATTGTTGAACGTTTTACACATCATTTGGATTAGTTCCAGCCTATTCTTCTTTATGACCTGATCATCTTCGTTAACAATTACATTGTCAAAAAAGTCAAAAACCTCTCTTTTAACACTAGCCAGATTGTCCAATGTTTGAACATAATTTTCATCTTTATTAATATCTGAAAAATATTTCCTTAATTCACTAATTTTTTTAAATAAGTTTTTTTCTAACTCAGTTTTAAAAATACCAGGGTCAGTTGTATTTGATAATTCTATTTTATCATTTTTTAATTCACTGTCTAAAATGTTTGAGGCTCTTTTATAGCTTGCAATAATATCTAACCCATCTGGTTTGTTAATAATTTTATTTAAATGTTTAGCTTTATTAAAAATAATAACAGATTGATCTAAATTAAAAGAGCTGGTTGATGCTTGAATTATATCATTTCTAATATTTTCCTCCTTCATGTGGTATTTTAATCTATCCATTAAAAAATCTGATAATTCATTTTGTAAAGATTGGTGATCAATTTCAAAACCTTGATCTAAATACAGGTTTGAAGAATAATTAATTAGATCTTTTATTTTAAAATCTTTTTTATTTTCAACTATTATTCTTATTACCCCCAAAGCTAATCTTCTTAGAGCATACGGATCTTTAGAACTTGTTGGCTTTTGATTTAAACCAAAAAAACCAACTAAAGTATCTATCTTATCTGCCAAAGAAAGGGCTATGCTAAATGGTTTTTTTGGAACTCTTGAACCTGAACCTGTAGGTAAATATTGCTCACTTATTGCTAAAGCTAAATCTTTATCAAAACCTTGTGCGTTAGCAAAATAACCCCCCATTACACCTTGGAGTTCTGGAAATTCACCCACTAGTTCCGATAATAAATCAACTTTACAAACTGATGCTGACAATTCAACTTTTTCTTTACTAATTAAAAGTTCATCAGATATCATTCCACCCAATTTTCTCATTCTTTGGGCTTTATCGAAATAACTTCCTAATCCTTTAAAATAATTCATTGATTTTAATTCAGTAACTTTTTTGACCATATTTTGAGATTTATCTTTTTTCCAAAAAAATTCTGCATCACTTAATCTTGCTTCAACTACTCTTTCATTTCCTAATTTAATTAATCCCTTTTTATCTTTTTTGTTTGCAACCACTAAAAACTCATTGGTAATATTTTCTTTATTATCAAATATAGGAAAATATTTTTGATGGTATTGCATGGTAATGATTAATATTTCTTTTGGAATATTTAGAAATTTCTTATCAAATTCGCAAAGAAGGATATTTGGTTGATCTGTTAAATCTACAACCTCGTTAAGTAATCTAGGATTATGTTGAATCTTAATATTTTTATTTTTTAATATGTTGTTGAATTTTTTTTCTATTAACTTTTTTCTTTCATTGTGATCAACGATAATATCCATTTTTCTAAAAAAACTTTTATAATTTTTAAATTCTAAAAAAGACTTTTTATTTTCCTCAAATTCTTTATCAATAAAAGTTGAGTTAGAAGATGTCAGGTGATGAAAATTAAAATTTAACTTTTTTTTATCAAATACAGCTAGAATTGATTTTAACGGTCTCCCCCAATTTAGGTCAAAAGTTCCCCAATACATTGATTTTTTCCATTGAATTTTACTTAATAATATTGGTATAAATTCTTCTAGCAATTCATGTGTCTGCAATTTTTTTGACTTTGTCTTGAAAAAATAAAATTCTCCTTTATCGGTTTTCTTTTGGTAGAGATCCTTTTTTAATATGTTATTTGACCTAACAAACCCGTCTAATGCTATATCTGCTGAATTGATATTTGGACCTTTAATCTCCTTAGATTTTAGTACAATATTTTTTTGAACACCTTCAAATAATACCACTAGTCTGTTTGGTGTTGAGTATGATGAGCTTTTTTTAAATAAAATTGATTTTTCTAAAAAAAAATCATTAAAACTTTTAAGTAAATCTTCCCTTAAACTTTGTTGAAGATTTGAAGGTATTTCTTCACTAAATAATTCTAAAAATAACTCTGACATTATTTTTGACTATCTAACCAAACGCCTGCTGTAGATTTTGTAATATCTCTTATTCTAGCAATATAACCTGCTCTTTGTGCGACACTGATTGCACCTCTTGCATCTAAAATATTAAACACATGACTAGCTTTTAAACATTGATCATATGCTGGTAAAGAAATTTTTTTTTCTACCAAATCTTTTGCTTCGGACTCATGCATTTCAAACATTTTCAAAAGTGTTTCTACATTCGCGTGTTCAAAATTGTATGCTGAAAATTCTTTTTCAGCTTGATGAAATACTTCGTGATATTTTACACCTTCATCATTCCATAATAAATTATAAACGTTTTTTTCTTTTTGAGTGAACATACAAATTCTTTCTAAACCATAAGTGATTTCAACTGATACAGGTTTACAATCAAATCCAGCCATTTGTTGAAAATAGGTGAATTGAGTAATTTCCATTCCATCACACCATACTTCCCATCCTAATCCTGCAGCACCTAATGTTGGACTTTCCCAATCATCTTCAACAAACCTTATATCATGATCATTATGATCTATTCCTATAGTAGATAAACTATTTAAATAAAGTTTTTTTATATTTTCAGGGGAAGGTTTAATTAAAACTTGAAATTGATAATAGTGTTGCAACCTGTTTGGATTATCACCATATCTTCCATCTGTAGGTCTTCTTGATGGCTGTACGTAAGCTGCTTTCCATGGCTTGGTTCCAAGCGATCTTAGGGTAGTAGCTGGATGAAAAGTTCCTGCACCAACTTCCATATCATAAGGCTGAAGAATAATGCATCCTTTTTTACTCCAAAATTTCTGAAGATTTAAAATTGTATCTTGGAAAGTTTGAATTTTTTTTTTTTCTTTTTTTGCTTTAGAAACCATATCTTTGCCAAATTGATCTTTCATCTAAAATACTTGCTATTCGATCTACTTGATTGCTGGATGAAGAAAGTTTTTGACTTAACCATCCTTTTGATTTTTCAAATTTTTTTATAATTACATCTTCGCCAAATTTATCTTTTAATATTTCATGTGCGTTACCAATTCCGTCAATCAATCCTAAATTTTTTGCTTTACTACCTGACCAAAACTCGCCAGAAAAAAGTTCAACATCAGATTTGTTTAATTTTGATCCTCTGCTTTTTTCAACAACATCTATAAAGTCTTTATGAAGATCCAATTGAATATTTTTTAATCTTTCAATATCCTCGTTTTTTTCCTCTAAAAATGGATCAAGTGTGCTTTTGTTTTTACCGGCAGTATGAACTCTTCTTTCAACCCCAATTTTTTTTATCAACTCAGTAAATCCAAAAGAAGAGTATATCACTCCTATAGATCCAATTATTGAACTTGAATTTGCATAAATTTCGTCACCAGCACAAGAAATCAAATAACCTCCAGAGGCTGCTACATCTTCTGCGAATACAATAACTTTTTTTTTGTGTTTTTTTGCTTGTTGTCTAATAAAACTATAAATTAAATGAGATTGAACTGGTGATCCTCCTGGAGAATTGATTGATATAGCTACACATGCCGCTTTTTTCAGAGAAAAAGCCTTTTTAATTTGTTCTTCTTGACCTGCAAAATCAATACCTTGTTTAAATTTTCCTGCATTACCAATAACCCCGCTTAATTTTAAGTGAGCAACAATTTTTTTCTTTTTAAAAAAAGAGAACATAGCTAAGTCTTATAGAATTATTTATTGAATATAAAGACTACTTATAATTGAAGAAACTGGTGCGTCAATTGATAAGTAATATATATACACAAATTATACTAATTTGAAAATGTTATGGGAACAGTTGTACAGCTTAAAAATCAGATAAATGATTCATATTTTCAGCTTAAAGACTCGGTTGAAGAAAAACTGGTTTTAACCGAAGAAAAAATAAAATCAAAATTATCTAGTGACGTACAGCTGGTTCAAAAAATGACAGATTATCATATAGAAACTGGAGGAAAAAGACTAAGAGCTTTACTAACATTGGGTAGTGCAAAATTATGCGGTTACTCTAAAGGCTCTAGAGATATAAATTTAGCTGCGTGTGTTGAATTAATTCACAGCGCAACGTTGATGCATGATGATGTAATTGATGAAGGCACTGTTAGAAGAGGGAAAGAAACTTTAAACAAAGTTTGGGATAATCATTCGTCAGTTTTAATAGGAGATTATCTGTTAAGTAGATGTTTTGAAATGATGGTAGAAGATGGAAACCTAGAAGTTTTAAAATTATTATCGTCCACTTCATCTAAAATTGCTCAAGGAGAAGTTCTACAACTTCAACACAAAGGTGAAGTTGATATGCTGGAAGAAACATATTTAAAAATCATCTCAGCTAAAACTGCTGAGTTATTTGCAGCAGCAACTAAAGTTGGTGCAATTTTATCTGATGTAGAAAATAAAGAAAAAGATGCTTTAGAATTTTATGGAAGAAACTTGGGATTAACTTTTCAAATAGCAGACGACACATTAGACTATAATGCTGAGCTCAAACTATTTGGTAAAAAAATTGGTCAAGATTTTTTTGAAGGAAAAATTACCTTACCAATAATTTTACTTTTTCAAAAATTAGGAAATGATGAAAAGAAAATTTTATCAAATATGTTTAAAAAAGAGTTAAGAACAAAAGATGACTTTAATGAAATTATTGCTCTTATAAATAAGCATAAAATAATTCAGGAATGCTATCAAAAAGCACAGCACTATATAAATTTAGCCTCAAATTCTCTAAGTGTATTTAAAGACTCTGAAGAAAAAAATATTCTTAAAAGATTAACATCATTTAGTTTATCAAGAAATTTTTAAGGACTTAATAAAGACTTTATCCACTTCCCGGAGTCATTTTTCTTATATTTTAATCTCTCGTGAATTCTATTCTCACCATCTAGCCAAAATTCAATACTATCTGGAGATAAAATCCATCCAGACCAGTGACTTGGTCTTGGTACATCTGATTTGTTGCTATATTTTTTTTTGTAATCTTGTATAGATTTTAACAATTGTTCTCGCGAATTTAATTCTTCACTTTGTTTAGAAGCCCATGCTCCTATTCGACTTTCATACGCTCTAGATGAATAATATTTGTCTGCAACCTGATCAGAAACTAATTTAACCTTTCCATTAATTCTAATTTGTCTCAAAAGACTTTTCCAATGGAAACACATCGCAACATACGGATTTTCTTTTAATTCATTTCCCTTTTGACTATTTAAATTTGTATAAAATACAAATCCATCTTTGTTGAAATCTTTAAGTAAAACCATTCTAACTGAAGGAATGTTGTTTTTATCTGATGTGGCCAAAGCAACAGCGTTTGGATCATTTGGCTCAGTTTTCTTTGCTTCCTCCATCCATTCATGAAATAAATGAATTGGATCATCTATATCAAGAAAGCAACTATTAAGACCTAAAGAGTTTTTTTGATTCATAATTTAAACAAAATAATCTATATAATATAAATAATGTCATTTAATACTTTTGGAAAGCTATTTCGTTTCACAACTTGGGGAGAGTCTCATGGACCCGCAATTGGTTGTATTGTTGATGGTTGTCCTCCAAACATAAATCTTAAAGAACAAGATATTCAAATAGAATTGGACAAAAGAAAACCAGGACAATCTAAATTTACAACTCAGAGAAAAGAGGATGATAAAGTTCAAATACTATCAGGAGTATTTGAGGGTAAAACTACAGGAACGCCTATTTCTCTCATAATCTACAACAAAGATATGAGATCCAAAGATTATAGTAACATTAAAGATAAGTTCAGACCAGGTCATGCGGATTTTACTTATTTTAAAAAATATGGAATTAGAGACTATAGAGGTGGTGGCAGATCCTCTGCTAGAGAAACTGCAGCACGAGTTGCGGCCGGTGCAGTAGCAAAAGTTGTACTTCAAAAAAAATTAGGTAAAAAATTTAAAGTAATTGGGGCAGTAACTCAGTTAGGAATTCTTGGATGTGATACAAATCAATGGAATGATAAAGTAATTTCAAAAAATCCATTTTTTTGTCCAGATAAATCAATGATTAAATTATGGGAAAAATATTTGCTTGGTGTTAGAAAGTCAGGATCCTCATGTGGAGCAGTGATTGAAATAAGAGCAAGAGGTATCCCAGTTGGTTTAGGTGCTCCAATTTATTCAAAATTGGATACTGACATAGCTTCAGGTCTAATGAGTATTAATGCTGTTAAAGGTGTAAATGTTGGTGCAGGAATGTACTCAGCACAATTAAGCGGAGAACAAAATTCAGATGAAATTTCTTCAAAAGGAAATAAATTAAAATTTAATTCAAATAAAGCAGGTGGAATTCTTGGTGGAATTTCTACGGGCCAAGAAATTATTGCATCTTTTGCTGTCAAACCAACATCGTCAATTTTAACTAGTAGAAAAACTGTAAATAAATTTGGGAAAAATACCTCAATATCTGTTAAAGGTAGACATGATCCTTGTGTAGGAATTAGAGCTGTACCAATTGGTGAAGCGATGATGAACTGTGTTTTACTTGACCACTACTTAATGAATAAAGCCCAATGTAGTTAGCTTAAATTAATTTTTTACAACTCTTATTGTCTCCTTTTGAAACAAAACATCAGTAATTTTCTTAGAAATTTGAGAACTGTTTAAACCAGCTTTATCATACATTTTTTTTGGATCATTTTGTTCAATGAATTCATCCGGTAAAGTCATTGATCTAAATTTTAAACCTTTATCAAATATTCCTCTTTCAGCTAATAAATTTTTAACATGAGAACCGAAACCACCAATTGATCCTTCTTCAATAGTTATCATAAGCTCATGTTCCTTAGCAGATTTTAGTATAAGCTCTTCGTCTAAAGGCTTAGCAAATCTAGCGTCTATCAAAGTTGTTGAAACTCCTTTTGCTTTTAATTCCTCTACAGCTAACTTACACTCCTCAAGTCTTGTACCAAGGTTTAAAATGCAAACCTGTGTTCCTTGTTGAACAATTCTTCCTTTACCAATTTCAATTTTTTCATCTATTGATGGAAGGTCAACACCAACCCCTGTTCCTCTTGGATATCTAATTGCGGAAGGTCTGTCATTTATATCTACTGAAGTATTGATCATTTTAACCAGTTCAGCTTCATCACTTGCTGCCATTACAACAAAGTTAGGTAAAGTTGATAAGTAAGTTATATCAAATGAGCCAGCATGTGTTGATCCATCAGCACCAACTAATCCTGCTCTATCTATCGCAAATCTAACTGGTAAACTTTGGATGGCAACATCGTGGACAACTTGATCATATGCTCTCTGTAAAAATGTAGAATAAATTGCAGCATATGGTTTGTATCCTTCGGTTGCTAGACCGGCTGCAAAAGTTACAGCATGTTGTTCTGCAATTCCTACGTCAAACATTCTATTTGGAAACTCCTTGCCAAAAATATCCATGCCTGTCCCTCCTGGCATCGCTGCTGTTATTCCTACTATTTTGCTATCTTTTTTAGCATGTTTAACTAACGTGTTTGCAAATACTTTTGTATAAGCTGGAAGATTTGATTTGCTCTTTAACTGTTCACCAGTCTCAACATTAAATTTTGACACTCCATGATAATGATCATTTGCTTTTTCTGCATAAGAATAACCTTTTCCTTTTTGAGTTTTGATATGAATCATTATAGGACCCTCATGTCTTGATTCTTTTGCATTTTTTAAAATTGGAACAAGGCTCGATAAATCATGACCATCAATAGGACCTGCATAATAAAAACCAAGTGAACTAAACAATGTACCTCCAGTAACTGCTGAACGGAAAAAATCCTCTGCTTTTCCTGCTTTGGCGCTAAATCTTTTTGAAAATGCAGATGTAATTAATTTTAAAGTTTCTCTAAGACTAAAATATATTTTACCCGTAAATAATTTTGCTAAGTAAGTTCTCATTGCTCCAACTGGTTTTGCAATTGACATGTCGTTATCATTTAAAATAACAATCATTTTTGTCTTTGATGCTCCAGCATTATTCATAGCCTCATAAGCCATACCTGCACTAATTGCTCCATCTCCTATTACAGCTATTACATTGGAAGACTTATTTTCTAATTTATTTGCCTCAGCAATTCCTAATGCTGATGAAATAGATGTTGAACTATGGGCTGCTCCAAATGGGTCATACTCACTTTCAGATCTTTTTGTAAAACCTGATAAACCGTTACCCTGTCGTAAAGTTCTAATCTTATCTTTTCTACCAGTTAAAATTTTATGTGGATAAGATTGATGACCAACATCCCATATTAATTTATCATTTGGTGTATCAAAAACATAATGAAGCGCGACTGTCAATTCAACCACTCCCAAACCAGCACCAAGGTGACCTCCTGTTTCTGAAACAGCACTTATCATTTCCTCCCTCAACTCATCTGCTACTTTTTGTAAATTATCTTCAGAAACTTTTCTTAAATCAGATGGAAAGTTTATATTATTTAAAAATTGATAATTTTTTTTCATTTTTTTCTGTTCAATATATAATTTAAAGTTTCATTAATTTTTTCAGATCTTGAACCATATTTTCTTAAATTCTTATTAATTTCTTTTATTATCTTATCACAATACTTAAGTGAGTCATCATAGCCTATTAAATTTATAAGTGTTGCCTTACCTTTTTTTTGATCTTTTCCTGTTTTTTTTCCAGCTTCCTTAGAATTACTTTTCAAATCAATTAAATCATCAGCTATTTGGAACAAAAGACCAATTTTTGATCCAATATTCTCAAAAAATTTAATTTCTTGAATTGATTTTTTCTTAATTATTGCTGGAGCCGCACAACAAAAACTAAATAACATTCCAGTTTTCTTTATTTCCATTTCTAATATTTTATTTTTTGATATTTTCTTTCTCTCATAGCTTAAATCTAAATATTGCCCTCCAGCTATTCCTAAATGACCTGAGCATTCTGATAATTTTTTGATTAAATTTATTTTAATCCTTTCGTTTAATTTTAATTTGGGATTAGATAAAATTTCAAATGCTAAAGTTAATAATGAATTTCCTGCTAGAACTGCTGTAGACTCACCAAATTTAATGTGAGTTGAAGGTTTGCCTCTTCTTATATTATCGTCGTCCATGCACGGAAGATCGTCATGAATAAGTGAATAAGCATGGATACACTCAACAGCTGACCCAATTATTATTAATGTTTTATACTCAATTGAAAATAATGATCCTAAGTCAATTAAGATTTTAGATCTAATTTTTTTCCCACCTGGGAATAAACCATACTTCATGGGAGACATTAAGTGTGAATATTTTTGTGAATTAATATATTTTTTAAGAAATATATTAGTATCCTCAGCAATTTTATTAAGCTGTTTTTTCATTTTTTTTAGTTATTTCTCTAATTTTTTTATTTGTCTCCTCACTAATAGATTTAAAATTTTTATGAAATTTCTTTTCGATAATATTGTTTAGTTTTAGAAGTTCTTGATAACTCTCAACTGAATTGTTTAAATCATTTTCACTTTCTAAAGACTCTATAATCTTATTTGCTTTTTCTGTAAGTTCCTCAACTGAGAACTGATCATAATCAGGTGGTAAAATTTTATCTTTCATATAATAATAATTATTAATACATGAAATCTATTCAATCAAATATCAAAAAAGCAAAAAAATATTTAGATAATAATCATTGTGTTGCAGTACCAACAGAAACTGTTTATGGACTGGCTGCAAACGCATACTCGAATAGTGCTGTTAAGAAAATATTTAGTCTTAAAAAAAGACCTTTAAACAATCCACTTATTGTCCATTATTATAGCATTCAAAGACTTAAAAAGGACTGTGATATAAACGATAATTTAATAAAACTTTACAAAAAATTCTCTCCAGGTCCAATAACTTATATTTTGAAATTAAAAAATAACTCCAAAATATCAAAATATGTAACTAATAATAAAAAAAGTATTGCTGTACGTTTTCCTAAGCATAAATTGTTTAGAAATTTATTAAAACTTTTAGATTATCCAGTAGCTGCACCCAGCGCAAACATATCTTCAAGATTAAGTTCGGTTAAACCTTCTGATGTAAAAGAGGAATTCGGTTCAAAAATAAAATATATTTTAAATGGTGGGAAAAGCAAAATTGGAGTTGAGTCCACAATATTAAATCTTTTAGAGAAACCATCACTCTTAAGATATGGAGGTCTTGACACAAAAAAAATTGAAAATGTTTTAAAAAAAAAATTACTAATTAATACAAACTCAAAAAAAAAATTATCACCTGGTTTATTTCCATTGCATTACTCACCTGGGATACCCTTAAGAATTAATGTTAAAAAACCTAAAAAAGATGAAGCTTATTTATTAATAAAAAAAAGAAAATCAAACCTAAAAAACTATTATTATTTATCCAAAGTGAAGAATATAGAGGAGGCTACAAAGAATTTATATTCAACTTTAAGAAAAATTAAAAACGACGGTTTTAAAAAGATTGCAGTTGAGATGATACCAAACAAAGGTCTTGGTAAAACAATTAACGATAGATTAAAGAGAGCCTCTAAATATTAATGACAAATTCTATTGAAGTAATCAATCTATCGAAAAAATATAAAGATAAAGAAGCAGTAGCTAAAATAAATTTTAAAATTAATGAAAATGAAATGGTTGGTTTATTGGGACCTAATGGATGTGGAAAAACTACAACTATTGGAATGATTTTAGGATTATTAAAACCAAGCAGTGGTGAAGTTTTAATCAATGGAGAGAATATTGAAAAAAATAAAATTTCACTTCTTCATAAAATGAATTTTATTTCTCCCTACATTGAATTACCTAAAAAACTTAAGGTTAAACAAAATTTAATTGTTTATGGAAAGTTATATAACATTCAAAATTTAAATGATAGAATAGATCACCTTGCAAATAAACTTAGATTAAAAGACCTTTTAAATAAAATTACTGGAGAACTTTCCTCTGGACAAAAAAATAGAGTAAGTCTTGCTAAAGCTTTAATAAATGATCCAACTGTTCTTTTGTTAGATGAACCTACTGCTTCATTAGATCCTGAAACAGGGGATTTTGTAAGATCTTTTTTGGAGGATTATAAAAAAGAAAAAAAAATATCAGTTTTGCTTGCCTCTCATAATATGGAAGAAGTGAAAAGATTATGTAATTCTGTTCTAATGATGAAAGATGGTTTAATAGTGGATAGAGGAACTCCTGAGGAGTTAATTACAAAATATGGAAGAAAAAATTTAGAGGAAGTATTTTTAGAAATTGTGAGAAAATAATAATGAATTTAATAAGAATTTATGGTCTTTTTTTAAGACACTTTTATTTAATAACTAGATCATTTCCAAGAATATTGGATTTAATATATTGGCCATCTATTCAAATTACTCTTTGGGGATTTATTTCTAATTTCTTTGCAGCTCACAGCACTTATTATAGTGGTGCGGTAGGAGTTATTCTTTCATGTGCAATTCTTTATGATTTTTTATTCAGAACCAGTATTGGTTTTAATATGTTATTTTTAGAGGAAATTTGGAGTAGAAATTTTACAAATTTATTTATTGCACCAATGAAAATTAGTGAAATAATTATCTCTCTAATTTTGACTGCTTTAATTAGAGCTTTAATTGGTTTAATCCCTGCAATATTGTTAACTTCTCCATTGTTTGGAATTTCATTGTTAAAACTTGGTCTTCCTTTGGCTTTTCTTTTTTTAAGTTTATATTTATTTGGAATTACACTTGGTCTACTTGTGTCTGCAGGATTGCTAAGATTTGGGCCATCTTTTGAAAATATTGCATGGTCAACAATGTTTTTGTTGGCACCTTTTGGCTGTATATACTATCCAGTTGAAACATTGCCAGCAATATTTCAATCAATCGCTTTCGCATTGCCATTAGTTTATATTTTTGAGGAAACTAGAAATATTTTAGTTAATGGAATGGTTAATTATGAAAATATAATAAATGCAATCTATCTAAACGGTTTTTATTTAATTTTATCAATAACTGTATTTTATTACTCTTTCGATAAAGCAAGAGAAAAAGGAACTTTAATAAACATGGGTGAATAAATTGGTGCGCCTGCTAGGAGTCGAACCCAGAACCTCCTGATCCGAAGTCAGGCGCTCTATCCAGTTGAGCTACAAGCGCATATAGTATTAATATTATATTTTATGGAAAAAAACATTAATTTTATAGTCAAAGAGGATGAGAAGAATTTAAGGGTTGATGTTTTAATCAACAAAAGAGAGGAATTAATAAGCAGAACTAGAATTAAAAATTTAATTTTAAAAGAAAAGTTAAAACTTAATAATGAAATAATTAGAAGTCCGTCAAAAAAAGTATCAATTGGTGATAAAATAAATCTAAAAATTCCACAGCCTGAAATAGCATCACTTAAACCTTACGAATTTAAGTTAGAAATAATATACGAAGATAATGATTTATTAGTAATTAATAAACCTGCAGGAATAATCATGCACCCAGGAGCTGGAAATTATGATAAGACAATTGTTAATGCATTAATGCATTATGATAAAGAGTCTTTATCAAATATAGGTGACAAGTTAAGACCTGGTATTGTACATAGAATTGATAAAAATACATCTGGTTTAGTTGTTATAGCAAAAAACAATGAAACTCATGAAAATTTATCAAAACAATTTAGTGATCATACAATTATAAGAGAGTACCAGCTTTTAATTTGGGGAAAATTAAGGCCATCTTCGGGTAAGATTGAAACACTAATAACTCGTAGCTCAAAAAATAGGCAACTTATGGAAGTTAGTAGTTCGAAAGGAAAGAAAGCTATAACAAATTATAAAACCCTTGAAATTTTTGACAATGAGAAAACACCAACTTTAAGTTTAGTTGAATGTAAATTAGAAACAGGAAGAACACATCAAATTAGAGTTCATATGAATTATAAAGGTAACAGTCTAGTTGGAGATGATAAATATAAAAAAAAATATAAACAATTAAAAAATATTGATCCAGATATCCAAAATTCAATTACTAAATTAAATAGGCAATTCTTACATGCAAAAACTTTAGGATTTATTCATCCAAGTACTACAAAAGAGATGATTTTTTCCTCAGTTTTGCCACAAGATCTAAATAATATTCTAAAAATGCTTAGAAACACTAGAGAATAAATTATTGAAAATTAGACAAAATTAATTAAATAAGCACTTCTATGAGCACAACAATGAGTAACAATTTACCAACTCTATCTAATGAAGGTGGGCTGTCTGCATATTTAGACCAGATCAAAAAGTTTCCTATGTTAGCAGCAGAAGAGGAATATATGCTTGCAAAAAATTGGAAAACAACTGGTAACATTAAAGCTGCAGAAAAATTGGTTACTAGTCACTTAAGATTGGTTGCAAAGATTGCTATGGGTTACAAAGGTTATGGTTTACCTGTCAATGAAATGATTTCAGAAGGTAATGTGGGTCTTATGCAAGCTGTTAAAAAATTTGAACCTGAAAAAGGATTTAGATTGGCAACTTATGCAATGTGGTGGATTAAGGCTTCTATTCAAGAATATATTTTAAGATCTTGGAGCTTAGTAAAAATAGGAACAACCACTGCTCAAAAAAAATTATTTTTTAATTTAAAGAAAATAAAAAATCAGATCTCACCTGAAACAGAAGGTGATTTAAGAGACGAACATGTAAATCATATTGCTAATAAACTTGATGTTAGTAAAGAAGAAGTTGTGTCAATGAACAGAAGATTATCAGGTAAAGAATTTTCTTTAAATGCTCAAGTTGGGGAAGACGGTGATGAATGGCAAGATTGGTTGGTTGACAAAGAACTTGATCATGACTTAAAATTTGCTCAACATGAAGAATTGAAAAATAGAAAAAATTTATTAAGAGACTCAATCAAAATTCTTAATGATAGAGAACGAGAAATTTTATATTCAAGAAGATTAAATGATGATCCTACAACCCTTGAGGATCTGAGTAAAAAATACAAAATTAGTAGAGAAAGAGTTAGACAAATAGAGAATAAAGCCTTCGAAAAACTCCAAAAGCACATGCTTCTTTTAGCTAAATCAAAAAACTTACTACCAGCAAATTAAACTTCAAAAGGATTCTCAATTAAGATTGTATCTTCTCTCTCAGGACTGGTCGATACACTTGATACCTTGGCTCCTATAAAGTTTTCAATAGCAAATATATATTTTTTTGCGTTCTCTGGTAATTCATTCATTTTTTTTATCCCTCTTGTAGAAACTTTCCATCCTTTAAATTTTTTATATATTGGTTTTATTTTAATTTGATCTTCTACTGCTGCAGGCAAATAATCCAATTTTTTACCATCAAGTTCATAAGCAATACACATTTTGATTTCATCCAATTCATCTAACACATCTAATTTTGTTAATGCAATACCATCAATACCTGACACTTTGATTGTTTGTCGAACTAAAACACCATCAAACCAACCACATCTTCTTTTTCTACTTGTAACAGTTCCAAATTCTTTACCTCGTGTACCTAGAGACTCACCAACATCATCTTTTAATTCAGTAGGAAACGGACCTTCTCCAACTCTTGTTGTGTATGCTTTTGTAATTCCAAGGACGTAATTTATTGAGTTAGGACCACATCCAGTTCCTGTTGCTGCACTCGATGCAACCGTATTTGAGGAAGTCACAAAAGGGTATGTTCCATGATCTACATCCAATAAAATACCTTGTGCACCTTCAAATAAAATTTTCTTTTTTTGTTTTTTAAATTGATCGATTTTTAACCAAACAGGTTGTGAAAATTTTAATATTTTTGGAGCTATTTTAAGCAAGTCTGCTTTGAGCTGATCTTTTTCGTAAATTTTTTTTCCCAATCCTTTTCTAATTGCATTATGATGAATAAGGACTGACTCAAGTCTTTGGTCTAAATTTTTTTCTGACATTAGGTCCATAACTCTTATAGACCTTCTGCCAACTTTATCTTCATATGCAGGACCAATTCCCCTTCTTGTAGTACCAATTTTACTTTTACCTGCAGCATCTTCTCTAATTTCATCCATTTCCCTGTGGAATGGCAAAATTAAATTTGCTGACTCAGATATGATAAAATTATTAACATTTACGTCAATACCCTTTGATTTTATTTCTTTAATCTCCTCTAATAAGGCCCAAGGATCTACAACAACGCCGTTCCCTATTATCGAAATTTTTCCTTTCCTGACTATACCTGATGGCAGTAGTCTCAATTTATAAGTTACATTATCTATAACCAATGTATGACCAGCATTATGGCCGCCCTGGAATCTAATTATTATATCTGCCTGCTCCGATAGCCAATCTACAATTTTACCTTTTCCTTCATCCCCCCATTGTGATCCAACAACAACAATATTTTTCATTACTTAAATTTTCTATCTATTTTCACAGAGTTTAGATGATTGATTGGTCCATGACCTTTTCCATATTTAGGATTTGATTTTATGGCTGAATTTACATACTTAATTCCAAGGTCACAAGATTTCTTTAGTGGTTTTCCACATGATAAAAAAGTTGAGATTGCACTAGATAAAGTACAACCTGTACCATGAGTATTCTTTGTCTTATATCGTTTACTATTAAAAATTTTAATGTCTTTTTTGTTAAAAAGTATATCTCTTACAAATCTATGCTTTAGGTGACCACCCTTTATAAGTACATTTTTTGCACCTATTTCAATCAATTTATTGGCTGCATATATCATGTCCTCTTCAGTAGTAATTTTAGTATTAGTCAGAATTTCTGCTTCTGGTATATTTGGAGTAATAAGTAATGCTTTTTTAATTAATTTTAATTTAAGCATTTGAATAGCTTTATTATCGATCAACTTTGTCCCCCCTTTTGCAATCATTACTGGATCTAATACAACTTTTTTAATTTTTATTAAGCTAATTGCTTTAAATACTGATTTGATAACTTCTGAGGAATGTAACATTCCAATCTTAATTGCATCAGGCTTAATATCTTTGCAAGTAAAAATTATCTGATTAAAAATTTCTTTTGGATTAATTTCTACAATTGATTTCACACCTGTTGTATTTTGAGTTGTTACTGCAGTTATGGCTGTCATAGCATACGACCCTAGTGAGGAAACAGTTTTTATATCAGCCTGGATACCTGCCCCACCAGAAGAGTCTGATCCAGCAATAATTAATATTTTTGAGCGTATTTTCAAATTATTTAATTTGTTTTGTAATTAAATTTAAACATTTTGATAAAAGACTTTTTTTATGGCTTTCTACCATCACTCTGATTTTTGACTCTGTTCCAGATTTTCTTACTAAAATTCTACCATTACCTTTAATCAATTTTTCGGCTATCTTTATAGACTTTTTTACTTCAGTTTTATTAATTATACTTTTATTCTTTACATCTATATTTTTTAAAAGTTGGGGTGTTTTCTTAAATTTTTTAAAAAATTCACTTGCTTTTTTTCCTTTCCTTAAAGCGAAAAGTGCCTCCAATGCAACCAATAATCCATCACCTGTTGTTGCAAATTTTCCTAAAATTATATGGCCCGATTGCTCACCACCTAAGTTAAATTTATTTTTTTGCATTTTTTCTTTAACAAACCGGTCACCAACATTAGCTCTTATAAATTTAATACCCAATGATTTAAAATAATTTTCTAAACCATAATTTGACATCAAAGTTCCTACCACACCCCCCTTTAACATTTTTTTGTTTTTCCATCTCGTAGCAAGAGCTGCTATAATCTGATCTCCATCTATAATATTACTTTTCTCATCACACATAATAATTCTATCACCATCCCCATCTAAAGATATACCAATATGTGCATTATATTTTTTTACTGCTGATCTAATTTTATTTGGATAAGTTGAGCCACAGTTTTTATTTATATTTAAACCATTTGGTTTTACACCAATAGCTATTACTTTTGCCCCCAATGATTTTAACAGTTCAGGACCTGCTTTGTATCCAGCTCCATTAGCACAATCTATTACAATTCTAAGTCCCCTTAGATTAAACTCTTTTGCAAAGTTTTTTTTTAATATTTTAATATACTTTCTTGTGCCTGTTTCCAATCTTTTTACTCTTCCTAACTTTTCAGGTTTTGAAAGATGTTTTGAAATTTGTTTATCTATTAAGCTCTCGATTTTCTTCTCTATTTTATCTGATAATTTCATTCCATCTGGGCCAAATAATTTTAAACCATTGTCATGATGTGGATTGTGAGAAGCGGTAATCATTATCCCCATATTTGCTCTCATATGCTTTGTGAGCATTGCTAGTCCGTTTGTTGGCAAAGGACCTAGAGTATAAACATGCATCCCAGCTGAAGCCAATCCTGAAACAAGTGCTGGCTCTAAAGTATAGCCTGATAATCTAGTGTCTTTAGCTATTATTGCTGTTTGTTTTCTTTTTTTCTGTGACTTGAAATATGTTCCGCTAGCAAGTCCAAATTTAAAAAACATATCTCCATTTATATTTTTGCTATTTATTGCCCCTCTTATTCCATCCGTTCCAAAATATTTTTTTGTCATTAGTTATTCATTATTTCTTTAAAAACTTTAATTCCTTGTATTAATTCATTTACATCATGAACTCTTAAAATTTGAACTCCTTGCATCATTAAATATATTGAAGATGACATTGTACCGCCAATTCTGGATTTGCTATCATTTTTTTCAGATATTTCTTTTATAAATCTTTTTCTTGAATTACCTATAAGTAAAGGAAAACCAAGTGAATGAAAAATAGAAATATTTCTAATTATACTCATATTATGTTTCAAATTTTTTCCAAATCCTATTCCTGGGTCTAAAATAATATTATTATGTTTAATACCTTCTGATCTAATTAAATTAATTTTTTTTTGAAAAAAATCATAAATATCTAATATTTCGTTTTTATATTTAGGGTTTTTTTGCATATTTTTTGGTGTACCAATAGAATGTTGAATTATAAATGGAGTTTTATATTTTTTTAAAACATTTATTGTCATTGGGTCAAAACTTAGTCCAGAGACATCATTTATTAATTTTACCCCTAACTGTATTCCTTTGACCATGATATTAGATTTTCTTGTATCTAGTGATATTGGCACTTTATTTCTTAATAATTTAATTATTTCATATATTCTATTCCACTCTTTTTTTTCATTTATAGTATTTGCTCCTGGTCTTGTTGACTCACCACCAATATCAATTAAATCAGCTCCATCTTTAAACAAATTAATTGCATGATTTAACCCTTTGGTTTTAGTGTTAAATTTTCCTCCATCTGAAAAACTATCAGGAGTTAAATTTAGTACACCTAATATATTTGGAAATTTTTTGAAATTAAAATTAGAAAAATTTTTTTTCTTTGATTTAATTTTTATTATATCAAAATTTATTTTTTTTTTTATTTTTTCTGGTAAATATTTAATATTACTAACAGGGATTTTTTTTTTTGAATTTCTAGTAATTATTTCAATTTGATCGAATGATATCTCTTTAACTCCATGTAAAGGAATAGTTTTTTTTTTCTTTACTAAAATTCTTGATTGACTACCGAAATAGAAATTACACGCCCTAGTGTAATAACTTTTCATTATTTCTTAATGAACTATTTTTGGTTTTAAACCCATTGCACCCAAAGCAGAGTCCTCATCATCTTTTTTCTCGGGACTTTCTAATACTTTATCTTTTGGGTATAAATTTTTATTAATAATATTTTCAATTTCTTCACCTGTTAAAGTCTCATAAGTTATAAGTGCTTTTGCAATCTTATGTAAATCGTCTATTTTTTCAGTTAAAATTTTCTTAGCCTGATCATATCCTTCATCAACTAGTCTTCTTATTTCTTTGTCAATTTTCTGAGCTACTTGCTCAGATACAGATTGTGTTTGAGTTACCGATCTTCCAAGAAAAACCTCCTCTTGATTTTCTCCGTACTCTACCGGTCCCATTTCCTCACTCATTCCATATTTTGTCACCATGGCTCTTGCAAGTTGTGTTGCTTGGTTAATATCTGAACCCGTGCCACCACCAGCCCCTGTTGAAATATTATCTTTTCCAAATATCAACTCCTCGGCAACTCTTCCACCAAAACAAACAGCTAATCTTGCTTTAAGATATTTGATTGAATATCCATGCTGATCTCTCTCAGGTAAATTCATAACCATTCCCAAAGCCCTTCCTCTTGGAATAATTGTAGCTTTATGAATAGGATCATAACTTGGCATGTTGAATGAGACTAAAGCATGTCCACCCTCATGATAAGCTGTCAATTTTTTTTCATCTTCAGTCATTACCATTGAACGCCTTTCTGCTCCCATCATAACTTTATCTTTAGCTTCTTCAAATTCAAGTAAAGTAACAATTCTTTTATTTTTTCTTGCAGCCAATAAAGCTGCCTCATTTACAATATTTGCGAGATCTGCTCCAGAAAAACCAGGAGTGCCTCTTGCGATAGTTCTTAAATTTACGTCTGGTGCCATTTTTATTTTTTTTACATGAACTTTCAAAATTTTCTCTCTTCCAATTATGTCTGGATTAGAAACAACAACTTGTCTGTCAAATCTTCCTGGTCTTAATAAAGCCGGATCAAGCACATCAGGCCTGTTGGTAGCAGCAATTATAATCACACCCTCATTAGTATCAAAACCATCCATCTCAACTAACAACTGATTTAGAGTTTGTTCTCTTTCATCGTTTCCTCCACCTAAACCTGCACCTCTACTTCTTCCAACTGCATCGATTTCATCAATAAAAATGATGCAAGGAGAATTTTTTTTACCTTGTTCAAACATATCCCTAACTCTCGATGCTCCAACTCCAACAAACATTTCAACAAAATCAGATCCAGAAATTGTAAAAAAGGGAACTCCAGCTTCTCCAGCAATTGCTCTTGCTAATAAAGTCTTACCTGTTCCTGGAGGACCAACTAACAAAGCTCCTCTAGGAATTTTTCCTCCTAACCTACTAAATTTTTTTGGATCTTTTAAAAATTCTACAATTTCTTCAACTTCTTCTTTAGCTTCTTCTACACCTGCCACGTCATTAAACGTTACTTTTCCTTTGAGTTCGTTCATCATTTTTGCTTTCGATCTTCCAAAGCCCATGGCTCCACCTTTTCCCCCTTGCATCTGTCTCATAAAAAATATCCAAACTGCAATTAACAATAGCATAGGGAACCAGGACAAAAGTACTCCAAACAATGATGGCATTTTTTCTTCTATTGGTGACGCCGAAATACTTACACCTTTCTCTGATAATTTTTCAATTAAGTTTGGATCATTTGGTGAGTAAGTGGAAAATGTATTTCCATTTGAATATGATCCTTTAATATTATTGCCCTGAATTTCAACTTTTAAAATTTCACCATTATCAACAGACTCTAAGAAATCTGAAAAAATAATTTGATTATTGCCTCTTATATTTGATTGAGGGTTTTTGAACAGGTTATAAAGACCAATAGTTAAGAAGACAATGATGCCCCACATTGCAAGATTTTTGAAATTCATGACTATAAGATAAGAATTATTGTGAATATAACAAGTGACAAAATATCAACATAATTATGAAGTTTTAAGCTCTTTTGATATGATCACCGAATGATTAACTTTTTTAATTATACAATTTCCAAGCGTAATTTTAAAAGATTTAGAATTATTTATCAAATCAATAACTTTGTCTAATTTTCTCCCTCTTACTGGATAATATTTTTTTCCCATAGCTCTAATAATTTCTGTCAATGACCTAAATACTATTTCCTTAGGATGATCAAAAAATTCTTTACTTAATATAATTGATTTTTTTTTATTATAAAAATTTGAGTTATTAATTATATTTTTTTTTGAGTAGAATTTTATAACTTGATTAGCGTATTTTAAATTTTGAAGTGTTAATTTAAATTTGTTTCTATCTAATCCTTCTAATTGAAGATTTTTTATTAAACCTCTAATTTTTACTCTTTTATATTTATCATCATTGTTTGATGGGTCTTCGATGTAATCACCAAAGACTTTTTTACTTATATAAATTAAATCGTCTTTATCAATTTCTATTAAGGGCCTAAAAAAATTAATGCTGTTGTCTTGGGTTTTTTCATCAAATGAAATTAGCCCATTTAAGCCGCTTCCTCTAATCATTCTAATAAAAAAATTCTCAAACAAGTCATCTAGATGATGACCAAATAAAATATTTTTAATATTTAGTTTTTTCGCTTGACTAAATAATAAACTGTGTCTTTTTTTTCTAGCGATTGATTGGATATTATGATCAGGTTTTTTTCCATTCCATTTTAAAATATCAATTTTTATAGATAGATTTTTAAAAAGATTTTTTACATATTTTGCTTCATTTGAAGAATTTTTTCTAAGTTTATGATCGACAATAAAAAAATTTGCATTTAAACGATTTTTTATTGAATAAATTTTTGCCAAGAAAGCCAAAGCTAGGCTATCTGGGCCTCCAGATACTGCAACAATAAAATTTTCGTTTAATTTAAGATTTTTTTCAAATTTATTATAAATATTAAAAATTCTTTTATCTTTTAAATTATTAAAAAAATATTTATGAGTCTTGCTTGGTGCACTCAAATTTTTTAGACTCATATTTCGCTTTTTGTATTACAGATTGGTTTGCGTTAGGATATTGTATTTCTACGCCATTAATCATTTTACATCCTTGATTTTTTTCACCAATTTGAACCATAGACACCCCAAGTTTCAATAAATTAATTGGAGCTTTTTTACCTTTTGGATATTTTTGGTAACCTTCTAAATATGCTGAAGCAGCATCTGTGTATAACTGCCTGATCCTAAATGTTTCTGCATACCAATATTGAGCACTCCCTGCTAACTCATGATCAGGAAGGCTGATAACAAATTCTCTAAATGCTCTCTCAGCAGTACTATAATCTCCAACCTTTAAGAAACTAGTTGCAAACTCATATTTTTTTTGTGGGCTTAAATCCTCAGGAAGAATTTTTTCTTCTGACTGAAATGTCTCGGTCACTATAGAAGCTGTGGTTTCTACTGATTGGATTTGTTGTGAAGTTTCAGATGTCTCAGTATCTTTATAAGATATAGTTCCAAGATCTTGAGGTTGTGAACTTCCAGGAAGAATTTTTTTTTCATCAGTTTTAGGTGCTGAACTTAATTTATTATCTGTCTTATCAATTTTAACATTACTAATATTATTTTCTAAGTCCTGAAACCTAATTTGATTATCTGCTTGTATTTTGGACAATCTAGTTGACAATCTATCTAATTTAAAATTTATTTCTTCAAATTTGTTTGTAAGTTGTCTAAATTGATCCTCTACCTCAGACAATTTCAATAGATGTCTGGTTAGCACATCTTCGTTATTATCTAAATTTGAAACTGTATCACTGTTGGTTGTTGTTTGTACTTCAATAGAGCCTGAATAGACAGCTCTTTCAAGAGTTTTAAGATCATTTTTAATTATTTCTAATGTTTCATATATGTTGTGATTATCTGCATAAGAAAAATTAATTAGGCATAAATTTAAAATAAATATTAGTTTTATGTTTATAGATTTTAGAAATAATCTCATGGATTTTATGAGTTATCGTTATAAAAATGGCAAAAAAAAGACCCTAAAGCCAACAAAGGTTTTAGGGTCTTTTTTATTAAATAATTAATTTGCTTTAACAGTTACTGATCTTCTGTTTTTTGACCAAGCTAATGGGTTAGAGCCTGAATCAACTGGTCTCTCTTTTCCATAACTTAATACAGTAATTCTGTCAGATGAAATTCCATACGTCATCAAGTAGTCTTTAGCTGCGTTTGCTCTTCTTTCACCTAAAGCTAAGTTATATTCTCTTGTACCTCTTTCATCTGCATGTCCTTCAAGCACAACATTTATACTAGGGTTTTTTCTTAACCAAGCTGCTTGAGCTCTTAAAGTTTCTCTTGAAGCAGTAGTTAATATTGACTCATTTGTTGCAAAGAATACTCTATCAGGAACTCCATCAGCTAAGTATTTAACTGTATCTGTTCCAGTGTAAACATCACCTTGCATTTGCCCATCTATTTTACCTATTGATGTTTCTTTTTTAGTTGCACAAGCAGATAATACCAGGCATGCTAATAATACTAAAAGTGAGTTTTTAAAAATTTTGCTTAATCTCATTAAATTGCTCCTTGCTGCTAATTTCAATTTATTGACTTTTTCACAAGTAATTAAAGGTTTCAAGTCTAAAAATCAAGAAATTTAAAATAATTAATCTACTAATTGCTTAATAATGATGACCATGATGGGTCAGATGCATCTGTTGGCGTCTTTATTTGACGTTCATTATAACCTGTTAAATCAATAGACCATAATTTGGCAGAAAATCCTTCGCCTTTTGCGTTAGTTTTTGTTTCTCTATAAAAGATAAGAACTCTACCATTGGGTGACCAAGATGGTGCTTCTTGATAGTAATTTTCAGTTAGTAACCTTTCTCCACTTCCATCAGTTCTCATCACACCAATGTAAAACTTTCCTTTATGTAGTTTTGTAAATGCAATTAAATCTCCTCTTGGAGACCATACAG
This sequence comes from uncultured Pelagibacteraceae bacterium, assembly GCA_902624045.1. Lineage (GTDB taxonomy): Bacteria > Pseudomonadota > Alphaproteobacteria > Pelagibacterales > Pelagibacteraceae > Pelagibacter. The sequence continues at coordinate 31,696 of CACNVX010000002.1, read as the reverse complement.
GTGTTCCATATAAACCATTTCCAAAAGAAATTCTTTTCACATCTGTGCCATCATTTTTCATCACATAAATTTGTTGATAACCACTTCTATCAGAATTAAAAGTAATAAATTTTCCATTTGGAGAGTAAGAAGGAGAAGTATCAATTGATGGGTGATTTGTAATTTTTTCTACTATCCTATTTTCTAAATCCATAGTGTAAATATCTGATTTACCATCTTTTGCAAAACTCATAATAATTTTTTTTCCATCTGGTGAAAATCTTGGAGCAAAGGTCATTCCTGGAAAATCTCCAACAACCTCTTGGGTGCCTGTCTCAATATCTAGCAAATAAACCCTGGGCATATTTTTAAAATAAGACAAGTAGGTTACCATTTGACTATTTGGATTAAATCTTGGAGTTAATACTAATTCGTTACCCAATGTTAAAAACTTATTATTTTCACCATCTTGATCCATAATTGCTAATTTTTTAATTCTTTGTGTCTTAGGACCTTCTTCTGATACATAAATTATTCTTGTATCGAAATATCCTTTTTCCCCTGTTAACCTTTCGTAAACCTTATCAGAAATAATATGGCCTACTCTTCTCCAATTATCTGGAACAGTAGTAAATGCTAAAGCCATCATCTCCTTTGCAGCTAAAACATCCCACAATCTAAATTCTACTCTTAACTTATCATCAACATAATTCACTTTACCAGTTATAAGGGCTTGGGCTTTAATTAAATTCCAATCTTCAAATCTTGGTTTCAAATTAGCAATATCAGGGGCTTGAAGAAAAGCTTTTTTATCTAAAGGATCAAACAGTCCCGAAGTTTTTAGATTATTTTCCACGATGATTGCTATTTCAGATCCTATATTCTCTTTTTTAAGTATTTTCTCAAAGGTTAATCTCGAATTCTCATCTATTGATAATGGAGACACTGCTAATGGTAAAGGATTAAGATTACCTCTTGTTATATCTACCTCAATTAACGCAAATACATTTTTTGGTATTAAAATTAAAATTAAAATAAAAATTTTTTTTATCATATCTATATATTAACCTTCTAACATCTCTCTTGCATCAAAATTTAGTTGTAATTCTTTCCATCTCTCATAGCCTGTATTTGGAACGCGTAAAGGTTGACACAATTTAACTGCTCTTAGTGCACTTTCTGCTAAAACTTTGTAAAATCCTTGACCTGGTTTATTCATTCTAGCATGATCTAAAATCTCAGTTTTTGACACAGTTCCATCTGGTTTTAATTTAAGTTTTATTCTAACTAATAAGTTTTCATTGTAAGGTAAACCTAAAGGAATACTCCAACATCCAAAAATTTGAGCTTTAAGAGCATCCTCTTCACTTAATGTAAGCCCTGAGTTTTCCACATTTTTATCCTGATCTTGAGTGGTTTTGTTATTAGTTTTTAAAACTTCTGCTGTTTCTTCTTTTGATTTATCTATTAAAGCAGCAATATTGTTGGGATCAAATAAATCTTTTTTCTCAAATTCTGATACTTGCTGAACTTTGTTATCCACCTTATCAGGATTCTGTTTTTTTTCTTCACGAGTTTTAACTTTTTTTACTTTTTTTTCAGGAAGCGGAATTGAGTCAGGTGCTTCATTTTCAATTTTTTTGTTATTTTGATCTGGGGACAAAACAGTTTTAGTTTTTGTTTTCTGGACTTTTTTTGGTGGCGCTTGTTCTGACACAAGTTTTTTTTCTTTATTTTTTACTTTTTCAATTATTTTTTTTGCTTTTGGTGCAAAAGGAATATTTGTTTTTTCTGCAATTTGTATTAATTCAACTGATACAATCGGGGGGATATCGTAAGGTTTTTTTGCTAAAAATGGTAAACTCATAGCAGTAATAAAAATTAATAAAGCATGTAAAACAGAAGAAAGAATGATGCTTCTATTCACTTAATTACCTTTGCTTATATGGCTCTGAAATTAATGCTACTTTCGTGAAACCAGATCCAGATAATAACCCCATTATCTCTAAAACTCTTCCGTAATTTATTGTCTTATCTCCTCTTACATAAATTCTAGTATCGGTTCTATTTTTTGACACTGCTAAAACCTTAGCAATTATATTATTATACTCTACTTTTGCCTCTTGAATGAAAATCTCACCTTTTGCATTAATTGTTAAAGTTAAAGGTTCTGTTTCTTCGGGTAGAGAATCTGCGGAACTCTCTGGTAAATCAACCTGTACACCAACAGTTAACAATGGAGCAGTAACCATAAAGATAATTAATAAAACTAACATTACATCCACAAATGGAGTAACATTTATTTCACTCATTGGTTCATTTGAAGAGCGATTAAATTTAAATGCCATTAAATTATAGTTAAAAATCTTTTTGAAAAGTTTTCTAGTTTTTCAGAATATTTTTTTGCGTCATTATTAAATTTATTGTAAGCTACTACAGCCGGTATAGCCGCCAACAAACCAAGGGCAGTAGCAAATAAAGCTTCGGCTATCCCTGGTGCTACTATAGCAAGACTTGTATTTCTTGATATGGCAATGGATTGAAAAGAATTCATAATACCCCATACCGTTCCAAATAGTCCTATAAAAGGAGCGGTTGATCCAACTGTTGCCAAAAATGTAAATCCTTTTTCAATTTTCGTCATTTGCTTTTCAATTCCTGTCTCCAAAGATGCGCTCATTCTCTCGCTTAAATTTGTTCTCGCCTTTTTTTTAAGCAATCCTTCCATAGCATCTTGAAATACAAGAGACATTGGATCTTCAAGTTTGTTTGGCAGGCTGTTATAAAAGGTTTCAGCAGATTTAGAGTTCCAAAATTTTTCCTCAAAATCTTCAGATGACTTATTAATTTTTTTAAACAAACGAAATTTATCAATTATTACAGCCCAGGAGTATACAGAACAAAGTATTAATATTATCATCACTGACTTAACAACTATGTCAGCTCTAAAAAACAAACTAAATAATGAAAAATCAGTATTCGTACCTAATTCAACTGCTTTTGCTGCAATATCCGCTTCCATAATTATTCTTCACACTTAATTGTGTCATGAATTTGTCTAATGTTTTGAATTAATTACTCTTCTTTTTTATAAGTTTCAAAGAAAAAACTAGCTATTAAAATGGCGTCAGCTTTATTAGTATCTTTTTTTTTTGATAATTTTGATGAAAAATACGGAAAAATCTCAATAGCTCTTGTTCTACTCGCGTCTTTCTCAGAATTAATAAGATTAAAATATTTTTTCCACTTAGCAGGTCTTACGTAATATACTGGTAGGTGCATAGCGCTACAAATACCTTTTAAGATACCAAACGATTGTCCAAAATTGAACATGCTAGTAACTCCTTGACCTGGCATTGCTGAAACTTGTTCGATGACAACTTTAATGTTTTTTTTATCAATTTTGTTTATCCTTTCACTAATTTCATTAAATATTTGAGCACCATTAACTTGTCTTTTATTCCTCTTACCATCAGTCATGGTTGGCATTTCAACTACATCTTTTATTATACCATCTTCAAAAAAACAGATTGATCCTGAAATCCCTGGATCAATTCCAATAATCAACATCAAATACCGCCTAAATTAACGTTTGAATAAACGTTCTGCACATCATCATTTTCTTCTAGAGTTTCTAAAAAATCTATTACACTATCTTTGTTATCCTCATTTACGTTAACACTATTTAGTGGGATCCACTCAATTCCCGTAGAAATAAAATTTACAATAATTTTCTCTAAATTTTTTTTTACATTAAATATTTCGCTTATTTTACAGTGAACTTCATGATATCCATCATGGGACAAACACTCATCAGCTCCGGACTCTATTGCTAGGTCTAATATTTTTTCGTCAGATATCTCTTTTTTATCAATTTTGATTATACCTAATTGTTGAAAATTATGCGAAGCTGAACCTTGGGTTCCTAGGCTTCCACCACTTTTTTGAAAAATAGTTCTAATATTTGATGCAGTCCTATTTTTGTTATCTGTTAAAGTTTCAACTATAACAGCTATCTTATCTGGTCCAAATCCCTCATATCTTAAATTTTCAAAATTTGTTCCATTCGCTAAAGAAGATTTGTCTATTGCTCTCTCAATATTGTCTTTAGGCATATTTGCAGATCGGGCAGCTTGCACTGCAGATCTAAGTCTGGGATTCATTGTGGGATCTTTATCTCCAAGTTTTGCTGCAACAGTAATCTCTTTAGATAATTTTGAAAATATCTTTGATCTTTGCTTGTCAGCCTTACCTTTTTTATGTTTTATTCCCGCCCAGTGTGAATGACCTGCCATGCTTTTAAATATTTTTTAGTTGATCTCCGTATATATAACTTTTGATATCTAGTGCTAACCCTGTTTTTATATCACAATCCACTATAACACCACACAAAGTAGCTTCACCTATTGCAGGAAAATGTTTCACTGAATTCTTTTTTAAAAATCTATTTAAAGAATTATCTTTATTCATCCCAATTACAGAGTCGTAATCTCCACTCATACCTGCATCAGTTTGATATCCAGTCCCATTTTTTAATATTCTAGCATCATTTGTGGGTATGTGCGTATGTGTTCCAACAACCAATGTTGCCTTCCCATCAAATAGATGTCCTATAGCATTTTTTTCACTAGTGATTTCACCATGGAAATCAACTACCAGTAAATCAAAATTTTTTTTAAGTTCATTATCTTTTAAAAATTTTTGAGACACTTTAAAAACATCTTCACACTTTTTCATAAAAACATTCCCCATCAAATTAAGGACTCCAATTTTAATATTATTCTTTGTAGTATATATTTCAAAACCTTTGCCTGGTGAAGGTTCAAATAAATTTTTAGGTCTTAATAATCTTTTTTCTTTGTCAATAAAATCCATTATTTCTTTCTGATCCCAAACATGATTGCCAGTTGTAATAACATCAACTCCACAGTTAAAAAAATCCTTACAGATTTCTTTTGTTATCCCTACTCCCTGTGCTGCAGAATTTTCACCATTTACAATTACAAAATCAATTTTTTTTCTCTCAATTTCATTTAATAAATTACTCGTTAATTTAGAACATCCAGATATTCCAACAACGTCACCTAAAAATAAAATTCTCATTGTATAATTTTTTTCTCAGTAATAATTAAATCAAGCTTTTTATCGTAATCATTGACAGGTATTTTTTCCAATTCTTGATATGAAAATCCTAATCCAATTTTTAAAATATTTTTAATATTTGCTATATTTTCCAAATAACGATCATAATATCCTCCACCATAACCTAATCTGTTCAAATTATTATCATAAGCTACTAGTGGAACAAATATTACATCTGGATAAATTTTCTTAGTTGAAATCGGCTCAACAATTCCATACTTATTAATTTTTAAAGGATCTTTATTTCTCCATTCAAAAAAATCCATTTGATTATTTTTTCTAATTTTTGGTAAAGAAATATTTATTTTTTTTTTTCTTAAAAAATTTAATATATCCAAGTCATCAATCTCATAATTGTAAGGGTAATATCCTCCAATATTTTTAAAGTTAATTTTGTTTTTTTTAAAAAATCGAAAAATTTTATCAGGATTTAGTTTTATTTTTTTAAATGAATTTCTTTTTCTAAGTTTTAAAATTCTACTTCTTAGCTTAGATTTATTCACAGACCTATTTTGGTATATTTTCTAATTTTGCTTTTTTAACAAAATTTGATATTTGATCAGCTGCTTCATCAATTATATTCTCATATTTTTTTTGATTTGCATCAATTTCTTTTTTGAAATTTTCGTGATCTCGATTTATATTTTCTATTTCTGACTCTTTTTTATCCCTATAATCATAAATTAAAGATTTTAGCTCCTTAAATTTGTTTTGCAATTCAATCAATTCAGCTTTTTTTTGATCTACTTTTTTTTTAGTTTCATAGTATTCATCCATTATTTTTACAGCGGTAATTAACAAAAGTTTGTTTTCTCCTAAATTTCCCAAATCGTTTTTTAAACTATTAAACTTTTTATTAATCTGAATTAATAACTCCTCTAAGTGTTCTTCTTGTCCATCTTCGCATGCTAGCAAAAACTCTTTATTATTAAATTTTATGCTTACATTTGCCATTTATCTATTTCATCCAATAAAGTGTCAGTTTCTTGATTAAGTTCATCAATTTTTTCAGAAAATTCAATTTGTTTTCTTTCCTCTAGCTTTTCTTTATTTTTGAATTCCTCAAGTTTGTTTGCAAGATTTTCATGTTCCTCAAGCAACATTTTATATTTTTCCTCAATCTGTATTTTTTCAATTTCTAATTGATTTTGTTTTGTGCTTAAATTTTCGATATTTTTTTGTAATTCAGGATTTGTTAGATCTAAATTTTTTAATTCCTTTAAAGCAATATTTAATTTTTTTTCTTTTTCGTTTATAGAATTCATATATATATATTTATATTATTAAATAGATTCTTCTTAGTCTAGTCAGGATAATTTTGAGCAAACTACACAATGATTTAGCTAATTGCATCAGATTTTTATCAATTGATGCTGTTCAAAAGGCAAATTCGGGCCACCCAGGGATGCCTATGGGTATGGCAGATGTTGCTACAGTACTTTTTAAAAATTTTTTGAGATTTAATCCAAAAAATCCTGATTGGCTAAATAGAGATAGATTTATTTTGTCTGCTGGTCATGGTTCCATGCTTTTGTACTCCTTGCTTTACCTAACTGGATATAAAAGTATATCAATTAATGACATCAAAAAATTTAGGCAGCTTAATTCTATTTGTGCTGGACATCCAGAATATCATCCAAGAACAGGTATTGAAACAACAACAGGGCCTCTTGGACAGGGCATATCTAATGCAGTTGGCTTTGCTATTGCTGAAGAAGTTCTAAAAAATAAATTAGGAAAAAATTTAATTAATCACAAAACTTATGTTTTAGCTGGAGATGGGTGCTTAATGGAGGGAATAAGTCATGAAGCGATGAGTTTAGCGGGACATCTGAAACTTAGAAATTTAGTTATGCTATTTGATAATAATTCAATTTCAATTGATGGCCCAACAAATCTTGCAGTTTCGGATAATTTTAAAAAAAGATTTGAAGGATATGGTTGGGATTATATTTCAATAAACGGTCATAATGAGAAAGAAATTTTTAAAGCACTAAAAAAGGTTCAGAACGCTAAAAAACCTTCTGTGATTTCTTGTAAAACAAAAATTGGATATGGTTCACCGAATAAATCAGGAAAGGCATCATCCCATGGAAGTCCGTTAGGAGCAGATGAAATCAAACTGGTAAGAAAAGTCTTAAATTGGAAAAGTAAACCTTTTGATATCCCAAATAAAATTTTAAAAGATTGGAGAAAAATTGGCCAAAGAGGTGAAATTTTAGAAAAAAAATGGAACAAAATATTAAAAAGAAAAAAAATAAAATTTAATCAAAAATTAAAAAATAACTTTGATACAGCAATTAAGAAAGAAAAAAAAAATGCAATAAAAGAGCCAAAAAGTTTAGCTACTAGAAAATGTTCAGAAATGACATTGAGCGCATTAACAAAAGAAAGAAATAATTTAATTGGTGGCTCTGCTGATTTAGCGGGATCAAATAATACAAAAACTAAAAACCATAAAATAATTAAGCCTGGAGATTTTACTGGAGACTACATTCACTACGGAGTGAGGGAACACGCAATGAGTGGGGTTATGAATGGTATTGCACTTCATAGCAATTTAATTCCTTATGGAGGTACTTTTTTAATATTTTCTGATTATTGTAAACCTTCGATTAGATTGTCAGCATTAATGAAAAAAAGAGTTATATATGTAATGACTCATGATTCTATTGGTCTAGGAGAAGATGGTCCTACTCATCAACCTATAGAACAGCTTTCAGGCTTACGTGCTATACCTAACTTAAATGTATTTAGACCTGCAGACAGAATTGAAACTATCGAATGTTGGGAGCATGCCTTAAAAAGCTCAAAAACACCTAGTGTGCTATCTTTAACAAGACAAAATTTAAATCCAGTAAGAAAAACATACTCAAATAAAAACTTATGCTCATTGGGCGCTTACGAGGTTTTAAGAACAAATAAAAAAATTAATCTAACAATATTAGCAAGTGGATCTGAAGTTAATCTAGCAATAGAGGTTAGCCATAAATTGGCCAAAGATAAAATATACTCCAAAGTGATATCAATGCCTTGTATGGATCTTTTCGAATTACAATCAAAAACTTATAAAAATAAAATATTAAAAGAAACAAAATTTAAAATATCGATTGAAGCTGGATCAAGTGATTGTTGGAAAAAATATATAGGTGATAACGGAATTACTTTTGGAATTGATGAATTCGGCAAAAGTGCGCCCTATAAAGATATTTATAAATATTTTGGACTAGAAAGTACAAATATTAAAAATATTACTAAAAAATTAGTAAAAAAATAAAATGACAATTAAAATTGGAATAAATGGAATGGGGCGGATTGGTCGTATGGTTGTTAGATCAATTGTCGAAAGTAAAAATAAAAATTTAAAAATTAATCATATAAACAATAGGTCGAATTCAGAAACTACATCTAAATTAATCAAATACGATTCAATACATGGAAAATTAAATGCTGATTTAGATTTTGATCCAAATCATTTAATAATTAATAAAAACAAAATTACATTTTCTCAAGAAACAAAAATTGAAGACATTAATTGGAAAAAACATAATGTTGATTATGTTTTTGAATGTACTGGAAAATTTAATTCAAAAGAAAAACTTATTGCTCATATTGAAAATGGTGCAAAAAAAGTAATCGTTTCTGCTCCATGTAAAAATGCTGATAAAACAATCGTATTTGGTGTTAATGAAAATATAATTACTAAAAAGGATAAAATAATATCTGCAGCTTCATGCACCACCAATTGTCTAGCACCAGTAACCAGTGTACTTGATCAAAATTTTGAAATTGAAAAAGGTTTTATGACCACAATTCACGCATTTACTAGCGATCAGAGAATTTTGGATAACTCTCACAAAGATCCAAGAAGAGCGAGATCTGCAAGTCAATCAATAGTTCCTACCTCAACAGGGGCTTCAAAAGCAATAGGAGAAATAATACCAAATCTCAAAGGGAAACTAGAAGGTGTTGCTATGAGAGTGCCTACTCCTAATGTTTCTCTTGTTGAATTAGTTTTTTGTACAAAAAAAGATATTAGTATAAAAAAAATTAATAATGCATTTGAAAGAGCGTCAAAAAATAAATTAAAAAATATCTTAGAAGTTACTAATGAAAAATTAGTATCTGTAGATTTCAATCATCACCCTGCATCTGCAATAGTAGATGCTTCTTTAACAAATGTAGTTGGAAGTAATATGGGTAAAATATCAGCCTGGTATGATAATGAATGGGGCTTTTCTAATAGGATGTGTGATATAGCTAAAATTTTGCATAAAATCTCTTAATGAGAAGTATAATAAACGAAAAAAATCTAAACAATAAAAAAATATTATTAAGACTAGATTTAAATGTTCCATTGGAAAAAGACAAGATAACAGACACAACAAGAATCGATAAAATTCTTCCTACATTAAATTTTTTGATTAAAGAAAATGCTAAAATTATAATTTTATCTCATGTTGGAAGGCCAAAAGGAAAAGTTGTTAAAGAGCTCTCCCTAAAACCAATTTGTGAGGAATTGCAAAATAAATTAAGAAAAAAAGTAAAACTTATTAGTGAAAATATTAAAGAAATAAAAAATAAAAATTTCTTCAGTGTATATAATGAAGATATTTTTATATTAGAAAATATTAGATTTTATTCTGAGGAAGAGCAAAACGACAATAAATTTGCTGAACTGCTATCAAAGCTAGGGGATATATATGTCAATGACGCTTTCTCTTGTTCGCATAGAGCTCATGCCTCAATTTATGAAATTCCAAAATTCTTACCCTCTTTTTCTGGGTTACAGCTAGACTTAGAGGTGAATGCGCTTAATAAAATAACTTCTGAAATTACAAGACCAATTAGTTGTATTATTGGGGGGTCTAAAATTTCAACTAAAATTAATGTTATTAAAAATTTAATACCTAAATTTGAAAATATTATAATTGTTGGGGGTATGGCTAATAATTTTATAGAATATTTTGGAAATAGTATTGGAAAATCCTTTAAAGAAAAAAATTGTGATAAAATAGTTGAAGAAATTATTTCTCTTTCAAAAAAAGAAAATTGTAAAATAATCTATCCAGAAGATGTGATTGTATCTAGGGATTTAAATGGATCTCCTCAAAAGAAGGCATTGGACGAGATATTATCTGATGAAATGATATTAGATATTGGTCCAAAAACTATAGATAAAATAGCAACAATAATTGATAATAGTAAAACTATACTTTGGAATGGACCCGCAGGATATTTTGAAAATCCAAATTTTGCTTATGGAAGTATTCGAATAGCAAAAAAAATAATTGAAAATAATAAAGCAAATAAAATTTTTTCAGTTGCTGGTGGTGGGGATACAGTTTCTTTATTAAATAATTTAAATGCTGTTAGTGAGTTTAATTTTGTTTCAACTGCAGGTGGAGCTTTTTTAGAATATCTTGAAGGTAAAAACCTTCCTGGTATAACCGCATTAAATTAAAATGTCTGAATTAAATAAAATTGCACTTAAAATAATTTCCAACGGCAAAGGTATACTTGCGGCTGATGAAAGCAATGGAACTATGACAAAAAGACTTGAAGCAGTAAATGTCAAATCAACTCCAGAAAATAGGCTTTCATTCAGAGAAATTCTTTTTTCATCAGATGGAATGAAAGATTGCATAGGTGGTGTTATTCTATACGATGAAACCATAAATCAAATTTCCAGCACAGGAAAATCAATACCAGATTTAATATCTAGTTCAGGTGCAGTTCCTGGAATTAAAGTTGATACTGGTGCAAAAAATTTAGCAAATTCCCCTAAAGAAAAAATTACAGAAGGACTAGATGGCCTTAGAGATAGACTAAAAAAATATCATGGTCTTGGAGCAAGATTTACAAAATGGAGAGGAGTCTATTCTATCAGTGAAAAATATCCTAGCAAAGTAGCAATTAGTAGTAATGCTCATGCACTTGCTAGATACTCTGCACTAGTTCAAGAAAGTGGAATGGTTCCAATAGTAGAACCTGAAGTATTAATGGATGGAAACCATTCTGCTGAGGTTTGTTTAAATAAAACATCAGAGGTAATTAAAAAGTGTTTTGAGGAACTAATTTTACACAATGTTGATCTATCAGGAATAATATTAAAACCAAATATGATTTTGTCTGGTAGCCTATCAGAAAATAAAATTTCTAGTGAAGAAGTTTCTATCAAAACTTTGGAATGCCTTAAAAATTGTGTACCTAATGAAGTTCCTGGGATAGCTTTTCTATCTGGAGGGCAATCTGAAATTGAGGCTACGGAAAATTTAAATTTAATAAATAAAAACAACAATACTAATTTTATAATGACCTATTCATATGGAAGAGCTCTTCAACAAAGTGCTTTAAAAATCTGGTCAAAAAATATTAAAGATGCTGAGTCAACTCAAAATACCTTTAATCATAGAGCTAAAATGTGCACCTTAGCTGCTCAGGGAAAATGGTCTAGAGAACTTGAAAATAAGTAAAAAAAAATTTATTTATCTTATATCTCCTAACAGAATACCTAATTCTTTCTATAATAATCTTAAATTAGTTCTAAAAACAAAAAAAGTAAGTTTTTTTCAGCTTAGACTAAAAAATTATTCTCTTAAAAAGAAAATTATAATTGGAAAAAAAATTAAGAATATTTGTAAAAAAAACAAAGTAAAATTTATAATAAACGATGATCCTTTACTTGCTTTAAAATTAGACGCAGATGGTTGCCATCTAGGTCAAAAAGATATGAATATTAATTTAGCAAAAAAAATTCTTGGTAAAAAAATTATAGGAATTACTTGTCATAATTCCATGATTTTAGCAAAAAAAGCAATTAAAGCAGAAGCTGATTACATTGCCTTTGGTGCTTTTAGTCAATCTAAAACTAAAAAAACTAAGCATGTAGCCTCTGTAAAGATTTTAAATAAGGTTAAAAAAATTACAAAAACTCCAACAGTAGCTATTGGTGGAATTAATGATGTTAATTATAAAAATCTATTATTGAATAATGCCAATTTTTTAGCTATCTCAGGCTACGTTTGGAAAAATAAAAAATATAAACCATTACAAGCTATAGAAAAATTAAAATGAAAATTAATGCTGGAGAAATAAGAGTTGGAATGCTCTTAGAATATAAAAATGACTTGTGGCAAGTTTTAAAAACACAACATGTAAAACCAGGAAAAGGTGGTGCGTTTGCTCAAGTTGAAATGAAAAGCTTAAACAAAAACACAAAGTTAAATGAAAGATTTAGATCAAGTGAAACAGTAGAAAAAGCATCATTGGAGGAAAAGACTTTCAATTATCTTTATAGTGATGAAACTAATTATTTTTTTATGGATCCAAAAACATTTGAACAAATAGAAATAAAAAAAGAAACTGTAGGTGATAAGGGCAAACTTTTAACTGAAAACCTACAAGTTTCTGTAAGTTTTTATAATGAAAACCCATTATCAATTGAATTACCTAACCAAGTACATTGTAAAATTGAAACTACTGATGTGGCCCTTAAAGGGCAAACTGTGTCATCATCTTACAAACCAGCAACCCTTGATAATGGTTTGAATATTCAAGTTCCTCCGTTTATTGAGGCGGGTGATGAAATCGTACTTGATACTAGAAATTTAGAGTATATTAAAAAAATCTAAAATGATCTCTATATCCTCAAATTTAAACATTATGATCAAAGCAGCTGAAAAAGCATCAAAGTCTGCGATAAGAGATTTTGGAGAAGTTGAAAAACTACAAGTATCTAAAAAAGGACCCCGAGATTTTGTTACAAAAACTGACAAACATGTTGAAAAAATTCTAATTGAAGAACTTTCTAAGGCAAAAAAAAATTATTCTTTTTTATCAGAGGAAGTTGGTTCAATTGAAAACAAAGATAAAGATAATATTTGGATTATCGATCCTATAGATGGTACAACAAATTTTTTACATGGCATTCCTCATTTTGCAATTTGTTTAGCTCTTGAATCTAAAAAAGAGATAATTAGTGGTTTAATTTATGATCCAATTAAAGATGAAATGTTTTATGCGGAAAAAAATAAAGGCGCTTATCTAAATAATCAAAGATTACGAGTATCAAATAAAAACTTGATAGATGAATGTTTGTTTTCTAGTAATCATGAAGGAGTCAAATTTAGCAATTTGAATATGAGATACAGCGGTTGTGCAGCTTTAGACTTAGCTTATGTAGCTTCAGGTAGACTAGATGGTTTTTTTCATAATAAAATTAATATTTGGGACGTAGCAGCAGGAGCCTTGTTAGTAGAGGAGTCAGGTGGGATAGTTAATGATTTAGATAAATTCGATCATAATAATATAGATATTCGAGCATCAAGTAGTGCAATTAATGATAAAATGCTTGAAAATTTAAAGAACTTTTAATTGTGTTCTAATTTTCTTTTGCTATAAGTCTCGATATGAAAAAAGACATACATCCAAACTACCACACTATTAAAGTTGAAATGACTGATGGTACTCAATTTGTAACTAAATCAACTTGGGGTGCTGAGGGGGATATATTAAAATTAGAAATAGACCCTAAATCTCATGCAGCCTGGACTGGTGGAAAGCAAAAATTAATGGATAAAGGTAGAATAAGTAAATTTAATAAAAAATTCCAAAATTTTAAATCAGAAAAGAATAGTTAAATGTCAAACGCGCCCTTAATGCCAATGGCAACTGCCGTATGGTTAGTAGAAAATACTACATTAACTTTTAAACAAATCGCAGATTTTTGTAAATTACATGAAGTTGAAATACAAGGAATTGCAGATGGTGAAGTGGCAAAGGGTATTAAAGCATATAATCCTATTATATCTGGTCAACTTTCAAGAGATGAAATTGAACTGTCATCAAAAGATGAAAATAGACCATTAAATATTAAAAGTAGTGATATTGAAATTTCAAATAACGAAAAAAAAATAAAGAAATATATCCCCTTATCAAAAAGACAAGATAAACCCGACTCTGCTTTGTGGTTAATTAGGCAACACAATATATTAAAAGATTCTCAAATAGCCAAGTTGGTTGGTATTACTAAAAATTCTGTGACGTCAATTAGAAATAAAAGTTATTGGAACTATAATAATTTAAATCCAAAAGATCCTGTTGCCTTAAATTTATTCACTCAAAAAGATTTAGTTGAAGCTATTGAAAAAGCTGAAAGAAGAATAAAAAGAGAAAAAAAAGAAAAAGAAAAACAAAATAAATCAACCCAGGCATCTGTATAGTGAATAAAATTAATAGACATAAATTTATAAAAGTGTTATCTAAGCGCTTTTTTGGAGGTAGTTATTAAAATAGAAGTTAAAGATAATAATGTTGAACAAGCTTTGAGGGTTTTAAAAAGAAAACTTCAAAGAGATGGTTTCTTTAAGGTTATTAAATTAAAGAATACTTATGAAAAACCATCAGAAAAGAAAAAGAGAATACTTCAAGAAAATATAAAAAGAGTTAAGAAATTAAATAAACTCAAAAATAGAATTTAAAAATACCGCGGGGTGGAGCAGTCTGGTAGCTCGTCAGGCTCATAACCTGAAGGTCGGCGGTTCAAATCCGTCCCCCGCAACCAATTTAATTATATTTTAAAATTAGATTTCTTGCTATCGACAAGGAAAGCCTTAACAGTCTCTATAGTTAACTGATTGAATGATTTTCCAAATTTTTCTATTTTCTCAATTACAGCTGGAGGAATAGTAATTATATGGCAGCCCAATTGTTTAGCTTGTAAATAATTATAAGGTTCTCGAACACTTGCCCATAAAATTTCTACATTTTTAAACTTCTTTGCTAATTTTATACTTTTTTTAAATTCTGGTACTGGATCTTTGCCGGTATCTCCTGCTCTTCCAGCAAAAATTGAAATTATCACTCTAGTTTTTTTATCAATTAACTTAAGTATTTTTTCGGTTTGCTTAGCTGTGTATACTGCTGTGATATTCAACTTAATATTTTTACTATTTAGCTCTTTTATTACACTACCGGAGAATTTATTTTTTGAATTAACCACAGGAACTTTTACATAAACATTTTTACCCCAACTATTAATTTTTTTTCCTTGCTCGATCATAGAATCTTTATCATCAGCAAATACTTCAAAAGAAATAGGTTTATTTCTACAAATTTTAAGTATTTGTTTAGAATAAGATTTATAATCTTTTGCACCAGCTTTTCTCATTAAACTTGGGTTGGTGGTAAATCCTTTTACAATTGATTTATTATTAAATTTTTTTATTGAGGATATGTCTGCAATATCACAAAAAATCTTTGTATTCATATGATCTACAAATTCTTAGTAATATCTTCTGTCATTTTTTTTGCGTCTGCAAACAACATCAGGGTATTTTCCTTATAGAACAAATCATTATCTATACCTGCATATCCAGGTGATAGGCTTCTTTTTACAAACAAAACTGACTTGCATTTTTCTACATCTAAGACTGGCATTCCATAAATTGGACTTTGTGGATCTGTTTTTGCAACTGGATTGGTAACATCATTTGCACCAATAACAAAAGCAACATCTGCGTTTGCAAAATCATTGTTTATTTCTTCTAATTCAAAAACCTCATCATATGGTACATTTGCTTCTGCCAATAAAACATTCATGTGTCCTGGCATTCGTCCAGCAACTGGATGAATGGCGTAAGATACTTTAATATCATTTTTCTTTAATGTATCTACCATTTCTCTTAAAGCATGTTGAGCTTGAGCAACTGCCATTCCATAACCAGGAACAATTATGACTGATGAAGCATTTTTCATTAAAAAAGCAGCATCATCCGCATTACCACTTTTGACCGGTCTTTGTTCTTTTGCAGAACTAGTTGTTATATCTTCAGTAGCTCCAAATCCACCTAATATAACATTAAAGAAAGAACGATTCATTCCTTTACACATAATATAAGATAAAATTGCACCCGATGATCCAACAAGTGCTCCTGTAATTATTAATGCTGTATTTTCTAAAGTAAAACCAATTCCTGCAGCTGCCCAACCAGAATACGAGTTAAGCATAGAAATTACAACAGGCATATCTGCTCCACCAATTGGTATAATTAAAAGAAAACCAATTAAAAATGATACAACTAATAAAATCCAAAATAAATTGGATGATTGTGTTGAGCACAAAAGATAAATTAAAACAACTATTGAAATCAATATAATTGCATTTAAAGGGTGTTGTCCTTTAAATGTGATTGGAGATCCAGACATAATTCCTTGTAATTTTAAGAAAGCAATTACTGAGCCAGAAAATGTTATAGCTCCGACCGCAGCACCAATAGACATCTCAATCAAGCTACCAAGTTTAATATTTCCTGGCACTCCTAGATTAAATGCTTCAGGGTTTAAAAAAGCAGAAATTGCAACAAAAACAGCAGCAAGTCCAACAAGACTATGAAAACCAGCTACTAATTCTGGCATAGCTGTCATAGGTATTCTATAAGCTATAAATGCACCAACAGATCCGCCTACTAAAATAAATATTAGTACAAATATAAATCCAGTAGAAAAATTACCTGTTGATAAAAACGTTACTATTATAGCAATAATCATACCTAAAATACCAAACAAATTTCCTTGTCTTGATGTTTCGGGTGAAGACAGGCCCCTTAAAGCAAGAATAAACAAAACACCTGATACTAAATAAAAAATTGCTGATAAGTTTGCAGATATCATTTTATTTATCCTTTTTCTTTTTTTTATACATTGCCAACATTCTTTGAGTTACAAGAAATCCTCCAAAAATGTTAATTGCAGCTAGTGCTATTGCTAAAAAACCAAATATACTTGAAGTGTTAAATACGTTGTCAGAATTTCCTGACAAACCTGCAATAATAGCTCCAACAATAATTACAGAGGAAATTGCATTAGTAACTGACATTAAAGGTGTGTGTAAAGATGGTGTTACACTCCATACAACATAATATCCCACAAATATTGAAAGGATAAATATACTTAGTCTAAATATTAAAGGATCTATTTCCATAACTCACTTTATTAATGTTTTTTCTATAATTTCATCTTCTAAATTAATATTTATTTTTTTAGTCTCTTTGTCGATTAAATTATCAACAAAATTAAAAATATTTTTGGCATATAAGTTTGAAGCAGAAACAGGTAACTTATTTAAAATATTACTTTCACCCATTATTTTTATTCCGTTTTTTTTAATAATTTTATCCACTTCTGTAAATGCAGTATTTCCACCTTGGATTGCTGCAAGATCATAAATTACTGATCCAGATTGCATGTTTTCAATCATTTTATCTTTAATTATCAAAGGAGCTTTTTTACCTGGTATAAGGGCTGTACAAATTACTATATCAATTTTTTTTAAAGTTTCAGATAAAAGCTCTTCTTGTTTTTGCTTGAAATCTTGAGAAGTTTCTTTGGCATAACCACCATCAGTTTCTAAATTTTCTGAACCTTCTACAGTTAAAAATTTACCACCTAAACTCTCAACTTGTTCTTTTGATGCCATTCTTACATCAGTAGCAAAAACTATTGCTCCCATTCTCTTTGCAGTGGCAATAGCTTGTAACCCAGCAACACCTGCGCCGACAACCAAAACCTTTGCAGCCGGAACTGTTCCTGCTGCTGTCATCATCATTGGTATAGCTTTTTCAAAATTGGCAAAAGATTCTATAACTGCCTTATAACCAGCAAGGTTTGCTTGTGAGGATAATATATCCATTGATTGAGCTCTAGTAATTCTTGGAAGTAATTCTAAAGAAAAAAGATTGATTTTTTTTTTAGCTAAATTTTCTAATTGTTCTTTATTTTTGTAAGGGTTTAAAACTCCAATTAATGTTTGATTTTCTCTAATTTTTGAAACTTTATCATCAGACAACATGCCTAGCTGAACAATTATGTCAGAAGAATTTAAAATTTCTGAATCATCTTTAGAAATTTTAACACCCATGCCTTTGAATTGCTCATCTCTTATACCAAGATGAGTTCCATAATTTTCAATTAAATTTATTTCAAATCCAAGAGTAATATATTTTTTTACTAACTCAGGTGTTATAGCAATTCTTTTTTCAAGGTTTTGATTTTCTAGTATAGACCCTATTTTCATTTGGGAACCTTACAATAAGAATATTGCCATTAATACTAAAACACATATAACAGCGACAGTTCCCCACAGAACAAATTTTGTAAAATTATTCCAAGTATTTTTATGGTTTTCATTATCCATAAACTTACTTTTGTCTTGCTTTAAATTTTGGGTTTGTTTTATTAATTACGTAGACTCTTCCTCTTCTTCTTACAAGCTTAGAGTTTAGGTCTCTTTTCTTTATTGATTTGAGTGAGCTCTTAATTTTCATTTTTTAAAATTTTTACCTTTAATAAACGAACTTATGTAATCTTTCAAATCTATTTTTCCAAATCTTTGAATTATTCTATTATTTTGAGATATTTTAGTTAAAGCTGATGCAAAACGCTCTCCTGGTCTTGACTTCAAATATGATATATTAGATTTAAACATTTTTGCTACTTGCAAAATTGAATAAGCTTTTTTATTAGAAATACTGTAATGCGAACATTTATTCCTTTTCCAAGCCTCATAACAAACATTAACAGTATCAGAAATATGCGTAAATCTTCTTGTTTGTGTCCCTGGCATAACAACCGTTATCGGTTTATTAGTTTCAAATAGATCCTCAAATATTCCAATTACAGTTGCCATTGACCCTTTTTTAATTTGTTTTGGGCCATAGACATTATAAAAATAAACTACTTCAAATTTAAAGTTAAACCATTTTCTTAAATTTTCTAATAATTCCAAATTTTTTGATTTTGAAAAAGCATATGGTGATAAATTTTTGTCATTTCCTTTATTGCCTAAACTCGCTGAGGTTGCAGAATAAATTAATTTTATCTTGTTATCTAAGCAAAAATTAAAAACTGCATTGGAGCCAATTACATTAGATTTAAAACAATCATCAAATTTTTTAAAACTTTGAAATATTCTAGCAAATTCTCCAAAATGAAAAAGGGAGTGTATTTTGTTTTTATTTTTTTTAAATATCTTATTTATCTGAGATGTATCTCCTCGGACGTAGCTTACTCTCAAACTTTTTATGTGATTTTTTTTTTGACCGCTAGAATAATTATCTAAACTTATAATATCCTTATTGGTTTTTTTTAAAAGAAGATCAATTAGGTTTGAACCAACGAATCCAGCCCCACCTGTTACTAAAATATATTTTTTCATTAGAGCTATAGCCTGGCAATGACCTACTCTCCCGTATCTTAAGACAAAGTACCATCGGCGCAGAAAGGCTTGACTTCCGAGTTCGGAATGGGATCGGGTATTACCCTTTCGCAATAATCACCAGGCAGGGGGCTTATATAAAAAAAATATTATTAAGTAAACATAAATATTAATCAATTTAGTCAATATATATAGGCAAAATAATTATTATTTCTAAATTTTTAAATTTATATATATAAATTAAATTTTATAAATTTACTTTCAGATCTTTTCAGTTTCATATTTCAAACCAAAAAATATTGCGACTGGATAATAATATACAATACTAATCCAATTATTAAAAAAATTTCCAGAGGGCATTAACGGAAAAAAGTTAATAATTATTGCTATAACAACACATGATTGAATATTGAATTTTAAATTTGAAAAATTTTTATTTTTTGATTGATTAAAAATTTGAATAATAAAATAACAAAAGACAAAAATAATTAAAAGTGTCCCCATTATTCCAGTTTCAGCAAGCAGTTGTAAGTACATACTGTGTGGATGTGTATTCCAAGAAAGATCTGAAATTGCATATTTATCGTTTTTACTCTCAACTCTGTAGGTTCTGGGACCTGAACCTAGGAATATATTGTCTTTAAATATATTAATTGAGACATTTGCATACTCGTGTCTTCGTTGACCAAAAAAATATATTTTATTCTCTTTAATTATCTGTTGTTTTGTTTCTACGAATAGTCTTTGGAAATTATTTTGATAAACGAATGTGAAAATTATACTAGTCAAAACAAAAATTAATAAAAAAGAAATTCTTGCTTTTTTAAAACCCTTGAGAGAAAAAAGTATTAAAAAAATGCTAATCAGCAACAAAGCAAAAGCTGTTCTCTCACCAGAAATTATTACAAGTATCGATATTAAAATAAAAAATATTAAAAAAAATATTTTTTCATAAATGGATATGTATCTTTTTACAATTGTATAAAAATACAATCCTAGGTAAATTGGTAAAAACCTAATTACATAACTACCTAAAATTAATTCGTCGCCAAAAAAACTTGATATTCTAATTCCTGTTTTTTCGAAATTTAAGATATTGGTTCCTGTAAAAAATTGCAAATATCCATCGAATACTAATAAAATGTAAATAGCAGTTAATACTAGGAAAATTTTATTGAATAGTTTTATATCTTCTTTTGCTGTATGCCATACACATAAAATAAATAACCCAAACCTTATATACGGTAAGGAAGAATGTAGAGAAAAAAATATATTTGCAGACTGAAGAGATGATATTAAAATTGTTAAATAAAATATTAAGAAAAAAATAAAGAAATAATTTTTGAAAACGTTAAATTTTTTATTTAATAGAATGTAGAATAAATATAATATTGAACATAAACTTAAACTCAGATCTGATAAAAAAGGTCCTGTTATAAGAAAAACAGGAATTAAACATATATTTATAGATAAAAAAATAAATAAATATTTGTTAAAATTAACTAACGTCATTAAAAATTGCTTGTCTTATCCTTGGCTGACATTATCAATTTTTTTTGGGTTATTTTTTTATTAATTTTTAATCTTTCATCGAAAATATTTATACTTCTCTCGTTTTCTTTTGAATAATAATTTGTAACAAAATACTCAATTGTTGCGTTTTTAGACAAAACTAAAAATCCGTGCGCAAATTTTTTAGGCACATATAAAATTCTCTTATTTTTATCTGATAACTCAAAATAAAACGCTTTTAAATAATTTTTAGAATTTTTATCAATAGAAATTAAAATATCTAATATCTTACCGTTTAAAACCCTTATAAATTTTTCCTGAGTAAATGGATATTGTTGAAAATGAAATCCTCTAAAAACATTTTTTTTTGAAAAGGATACATTTGATTGTTTTATTGTAATTTTTTTTTTTAAAATTTTACTTAATTTTTTTAAATTTAAAGCTTCATAAAAGTGACC
Source organism: uncultured Pelagibacteraceae bacterium (assembly GCA_902624045.1). Lineage (GTDB taxonomy): Bacteria > Pseudomonadota > Alphaproteobacteria > Pelagibacterales > Pelagibacteraceae > Pelagibacter. Next base: position 10,390 of record CACNVX010000002.1, on the reverse strand, counting down.
TCTATTATCTTTGAACAATTTTGGTTTTAATACTTTTATTCCGTCTGGGCCGTTCTTTACAATATTCATCTTTTATTATTTATTTTTTTTAAATAATCAGCATATGTTGATTTACCAAGGCTTTTGATTATTGATTTTAAGTCTGAATTTTTTATCCAACCTTTATTTAAAGATATTTCTTCTAAACATCCAATCTTTATCCCTTGTCTATTTTCAATTGTCTTTATCAGTTGAGAAGCTTCAAAAAAAGACTCGAACGTGCCAGTATCTAACCAAGCAAAACCTCTTGAAAGGTATTCAACATTAAGTTTTTTTTGTTTGAGAAAAAATTTATTTACATCAGTGATTTCTAGCTCTCCTCTTTTTGATGGTGCTAGAGATTTAGCAACTTTAATTGCAATATTTTCGAAAAAATAAAGTCCTGTTACTGCAAAATTCGATTTTGGTTTTTTTGGTTTTTCCAAAATTTTATTAGGAATTCCACTTTTATCACAAGATATTATTCCATATCTAGTAGGATCTTTAACTTCATATGCAAAAATTGTTGAAATATTTTTTTTACTAGTAGAAATCAATATTTGCTCTAAATTATTTCCATAAAAAAAATTATCTCCAAGCATCAAAGCTATTTGAGATTTACCTATAAAATCATCAGCAATTATTAATGCTTGAGCAATACCTTTGGGTCGCTTCTGAATGGCGTAACTTATGCTAATACCAAGATCTTTACCTTTACCAAACAAATTCTCAAAAAATTTTATATCTCTTGGAGTTGATATTATCATAATATCTCTAATGCCAGCCATCATAAGAACTGACAAAGAATAATAAATCATTGGTTTATCATATAGTGGTAATATTTGTTTGGAGATAATTTTAGTTACAGGATGTAATCTTGATCCACTTCCACCAGCTAACAAAATACCTTTTCTTGTTTTCATAAAACTTAGACCTTAATATTTTTTAAATATTTATCTAAATAAAACTTCCAGTTTTTTATTTCAACTTTTAAAAACTTTTTAATTTTATTGGTATTCATTCTACTATTTAATGGTCTAAGTGCTAATAAATTAAGATTTTTTGTACTAGTACTATAAATTTTGATACTTTGAAGGAATTTTCTATTAAAATAATTGTTTAAAATATATTTGCTCAATTCATATCTGTTAACACTTTGTTTTGGACACAAATTAAAAACTCCAGATTTAAATTTATTTTGCTTAATTTTATTTAAAATTTTTTTTAAAACTAATATTACCAGCTCAGTGCTAGTCGGGGATCCAAATTGATCATTTACCATTGTAATTTTTTTATCGATTTTGGCTAATTTTATAATTTTAATTATAAAATTTTCTTTTCCATAAATTCCGTAAAGCCAAGAAAGTCTTAAAATAATGAATTTGCAATTTGATTTTATTATACTTTTTTCTCCATTAAATTTTGAAATACCGTAATAATTTATTGGCTTAGATAAAGAGTTTTCTTTCCACATATTTTTTCCCTTACCTGAATATACATAATCAGTAGAAAAATGAATTAAAATAACTTTATTTTTATAACAAAACTCTGATAAAATTTTTACAGACTTAGAATTTAATATTATAGCTTTTTTTTTCTCAATTTCAGCACGATCAACATTTGTATACGCTGAACAATTAATTATTACAGATGGCTTTATTTTTTTTAATTTTAAAATTAACTGATTTACATGAGTCAGACTACCTTTAATAAATTGAGGTTTTAAAATTTTTGATGAAAAAAAGTAATAATTAGAATTTTTTTTAAATTTTTCATATAAATGATAACCTAACTGTCCACTTGAACCAATTATGCAAACTTTCATTAATCTAATTTTTTTCTTTAAGTTTATTTACATACCAATTAATTGTATCATTTAAACCATTTGAAAATTTGACTTTTGGTTTCCAATTTAATTCCAACTTTAATTTTCTAAAGTTTACTGAATATCTGAAGTCATGTCCGGGTCTATCTTTAACGAATTTGATAAAAGAAGAATATTTTTTTTTTTCTATAGGTAAAAGTTTATCTAAATATGAACAAATCATTTTAACAATTTTTATATTTGAAATTTCTGTGCCTCCACCAATATTGTATTGCTCTCCTGAGAGTCCTTTTTTACTAATTAGATATAATGCCGAACAATGGTCATTTACATGAAGCCAATCCCTTATATTTTGTCCATTTCCATATACTGGTATTATTTTATGATTTAATGCCCTCTTAATTGTTAATGGAATTAACTTTTCAAAATTTTGATATTTTCCGTAATTATTTGAGCAGTTTGTAATAATTATTGGAAAATTGTAAGTTCTATACCATGACCTTGCAATTAAATCTGAACTAGCTTTACTAGATGAGTAAGGACTATTTGGCATGTATTTATTTTTTTCTGTAAATGATTTTTGTCTCAAATTTAAAGATCCATAAACCTCATCTGTACTTACATGTAAAAAAATAAATTTTTTTATCTTATTATTTTTATAATAATTTGCACACTCTTTTAAAAAAATTGAAAAATCGTAAACATTATTTTTAATAAATAATATGGGACCATTAATAGAATTATCAACATGGGACTCTGCTGCAAAATTAACTACTTTATTTATCTTGTGTTTATTAAATATTTTCTTTACTAATAAAGAGTTAGCATAACTACCTTTGTAAAATGTATAATTTTTATTTTTTAAAAATTTTTTGTTAATTTGTTTATTTGCTGCATAAGAATATGAGTCCAGGTTAACAATTTTCTCACCTTTTTTTAATAAAATCTCAATAAAATTTGAACCTATAAATCCACAACCTCCAGTAATTAAATAAGAATTTTTTTTTTGCATTGTAATTAGTTTAAATATATATCAATTGGCCTATTATGCGTTTTTTTACTTTTCAAGATTTTACTAATGTTTTTAAAAAAAGATACAAGATGTTTGTAACAATATTTATTGCATTAATGTTGTTATCTTTTTATGCAAATAATACGTTTTTAAAAGATAAACTAGATCAAAAATATAAAGTAATTTTTGATTATAAATTTTTTTACAGTTGGACTACAAATAGTAAAAATTCAATTAAATTTAATGATTTAACTGAAAAATATGAATATTTTCCGTTCGAAAATCTTAAAGAGTTTCATGCAAACTATTTTGAATTAATTTATAACTTTAATATAGATGACTTAAAAATTAAAAACGTAGAGAAAAATAAATATTATAAAATTGCTAAGTCATTTCATTTTGATACACCTAATTTCACATATCCCAACAGAAGACTAACTCTTATTTGGGATAATGCAGAGGATGCTGAAGAATATTTAAATAATTTACATAAAAAAGCAAAAAAAGAATTAAAGATAGTAACTCAAACGTTTTATGATAAAGAATATTACACTACTTTGAATAATTTAAATGAATTTCTTTTGACCTTCCATCCCAAAGTAATTGGTGAAGAAATCAAGAATAAATTCAAATTAAATGATCAAGCTGAGTTGGAAGAATATGTTAAAAATTTTATTTTTGAAATTAAAAAAAATACCAAAGTAGATGACGATTTCTTTTTAAGACTAGTTCTCTCAAAAACTGAAATGACACGAAACCTGGATGTTTTTTTTAAAGATAGTGCTATCATGCTTTATTATTATTATTTAGGAAACAAGTACAGTGGGTTAGATGAATTAGGAAGTAAAAATATAGTCTTAATGTCAGACTTATCAAATTTTATTGAAAATTTAGACGAATTTTTACCGAAATTTAGATACTCATATACAACAGTTAATACTAGTTATATTTATTATATAGAGGTTTTACTTGCATTACTTTTATCTTTTCTAATAGTTTTTACTTTACATTTAAAAGATAATGAAAATTAAAACATATTTTTTTGATCTAGCAGTATATTCTTAAGTTTATCAACATTATTTCTCTTTATACAAATGTTAATATTCTCTTTTAATAACTCAAACTTTTGTAAATCTAACTTAAAATTATCTACACACAATATATCTTTATTACTAGTTTTTTTAATATTAGAGTCATAAAATAATTCCTCTTTTATTTTTTCACCTGCTCTTAAACCTATTTCTACAATTCCAATATCGCCAGATAAATTTTTACTATCTTTTATGGTTAACCCATAAAAATTTGCAATCTTTTTAGCTACATCTAAAATTTTTATTTGTTTACCCATTTTGAGTAACATTATATTTCCATTTTTTGAGATTAATGTAGTTTCCAAAACAAGCTTAACAGCATCTAAAATTGTCATAAAGTATCTCTCTACTTTTTTATCAGTTATCGTAATTGGACCACCAGCTTGAATTTGTCTTGCAAATAAAGGAACAACTGATCCAGAGGAATTTAGAACGTTTGCAAACCTTACCGCTGAAAACGAGGTTTTTAGTTTATTGTCAATAGATTTAAGCGCATAATATTTAATTGCAAGCTCTGACAATCGTTTTGTGGCTCCCATTATACTTGAAGGTCTTACGGCTTTATCTGAAGAAATTAAAATTAATTTTGATGAGCCTATTTTTTGAGCAATTTTGCATAAATTAATGGTAGAGATAAAATTATTCTCAACAGATACTATAATATTTTTTTCTACTAGGGGAACATGCTTGTATGCTGAACAATGAAAGATATAATTTGGCCTGCTATTTTTGCAAACCTCTATGATTTTTTCATTATCTGTGACTGATATAAGATGGTAAGAAATTAAAGTATTAATATTTTCTTCTGATTTTATATAAATTAAATCATCTAAAACTCTATATAAGTTATACTCAGAGTTTTCTACTAAAATTATATTTTTTGGCTCCAGTCTTAAAATTTCTTTAGATAATTCACTACCAATCGATCCACCAGCACCAGTTATGAGTATTGAGGAATTTTTAAATTTATTTTTTAATTTATTTGATGAAAAATTTATTTTTCTTTTAAAAATATTTATATTTTTGATATCCTCTGTAAATTGAAAATCTAAAAATTTTTCAGTTTTGGGTATTACTTTGAAAGATACTTTTTCCTTTTGTGTTAATTGCGAAAGAATTTTCTTTCTATTTTTATCAGTATTTAAATTTTTATCTATGTAAACAAAATCAATTTTTTTTTTTTTAAAAATTGATTTATTTAAATTTTTTAAGGTAAATATTGGAATATTACCAATCAATCTTTTTTCAAAATTTATATCATCTGTTATAAAGAATATAATATTATAAGATCTTAGAACATTTTTTAAAAATTCTGCAGTATTAATATTACAATAAACAATTATATTTTTTTGTTTTTCAGAAGATGAAATTTTTCTTATCACATAATAAGCAAACACTCTTGATGATATAAAGAAAATTAAGAAAATTATTGGATGAAGAAAGCCAACTAATCTTGGTATTCCAGGAATTGTAAGATAGTCAAATAACAAGGTCATTAAAAAAGCATATAAGAAGAATACTAAAATAATTTTTGCTATATTTAATAAATCATAATACCTCGACAAAGGTTGGTAAAAAGAGAAGGTAAAACACAAAACTACAAATGAAAAATAAAGTATTAAAAATGAAATAAATTGATTTTCAGTTTCGTTTATAAAAAATAACTCTAATCTTAAATAGTAAGCTAAAAAAAAAGATACAATACAAATAAAATTATCTAAAATAAATAGAGCTAACTTTCTTTGAAAGCTGCTCAACAATAGTATTTTAGATTTAAAAGTTGCCATTTTAAATTAATTCGTTTAGTAGCATCTTTAAATGGATAATATAACAAAAAAAAATAAGAGTTTTATAATTAAAACTAAATTGAGAGATAAAGACGCTAGAGGCTCTATTTTATCAATTTGTGATATTCCATGTAAAAATGTATCAATAATAAATTGTAAAAAAAATACTATTAGGTCTAATCACTATCATAAAAAAGACTACCATATTATGTATGTTCTTAATGGTGAAATTGATTATTTTTTCAAAAAAATTAATGGGAAAAAAATTAATTATATTAAAGTAAAAAAAAATGATCTTATTTACACTCCACCAATGGAGATTCATTCAACCTACTTCCAGAAAAATACAACTTTAATTGTATCTAGCAAAAATCCTAGAGATCAAGCTACATATGAGAAAGATACTGTTAGAGTGGAAATGATAACAAACAAAAATATTAAACACCTACTAAAAAAAAATGGATGGTAAGATTATTAAAAAATGTAGACTTTGTAATAATAAAAAATTAGATCGTATAATAAATTTTGGTAAGATACCTCTTGGAAACAATCTTCTTTCTCAAAAAAAACTTAGTAAAAAGGCTAAAAAATATCCACTAATTTTAAATAATTGTAAATCATGTAATCATTTTCAATTAAATTATTCAGTCAATCCAAAAATTTTATATGCAAAAAATTATACCTACCTAAGTGGAACAGGTAAAAGTATGGTTATACATTTAAAAAAATATGCTGATGAAATAATTAAAAAAATTAATCTTAAGAAAAATAATATTATCTTAGATATTGGATCTAATGATGGAACCTGTCTGCTAAATTTTCAAAAAAGAAAAATGACAGTTCTTGGAATTGATCCAGCAACAAAACCTTGTAAGGTAGCAAAATCAAAAGGAATAGATTCAATAAATAACTTTTTTGATAAAAAAACTGTAAGAAAAGTTGAAAGATTACATGGAAAAGTAGACTTTATAACAAGTCATAATACACTTGCGCATGTAGACAATTTAAAATCTATTTTTAAAAATATACACTATATTTTAAAATATAATGGACACTTTTGTTTTGAAGTGGGGTATTTTAAAAAAGTTTTAAACAATAATTACTTTGATACAATCTATCATGAACACTTGGATTATCACCATGCGAATCCACTTGTAAACTTTTTAACTAGTATCGGTTTTTCAATAGTCGATATTAGTGTGGTAAAAATCCAAGGTGGTTCGCTAAGGATATTATGCAAAAAGGATGATAAAAAAAATATTTCAAAAAAAGCACTATTATTTTTAAAAAAAGAGAAAAGAACAGTTATTTTTGATAAAAAATTTATAATGCGATGGGAAAAGAATATTAAAGCTATTATGCTAGATACAAGAAAAAAAATAATAAAAAAAATATCAAATCATAAAATATTTGGATATGGATCCCCAACTAAAATTATTTTGTTTTTAAAAATGCTTAATTTGCCAAGAAATAAAGTAAAATATATTTTTGAGGATAACAAACTAAAACAAAACAAATATTTACCAATATATGGAAACAAAATAGTTTGCACCTCAGAAATTAAAAAATTAAAACCAAAATTTATACTAATATTTGCATGGAATTTTAAAGATGATATTAAAAAGAAAGTTTATAAAATAAATAATAAAATTAATTTAATGGTGCCTCTTCCTAAATTTAAGGTAATATAGAATATGCTTAAACAATTTAAAAAAGTTTTAGTAATAGCTCCTCATCCCGATGATGAAACATTGGGTGTTGGTGGCACAATTAAAAAATTGTCATTAATGAAATCAGATGTGACTGTTCTTGTTGTTGGTGGTCATTTGCCCCCAATATACAAAGAGGAGGATTACAAAAAAACAGAAAAAGAATGTAAAAAAGCATGTTCTATATTAGGTGTTAAAAAGTTATTCTTTTTAAAAAAAATAGCCACAAAGTTTAATGAAGAACCAATAGCTATTTTTAATAAAAGTATTTTTAATATTATTAATAATGTAAATCCAGAATTAGTATTTATTCCTTTTCCTGACCGTCATATAGATCACAAAGTAGTCTTTAATGCAGCCATGGTTTGTACAAGACCAAAAAAAAATAATAAATTTAAAATGATTCTTGCATATGAAACTCTTTCAGAAACTCATTGGAATGCAAATTATATTGAGCCAAATTTTATACCAGATGTTTTTGTTGATATATCATCTGAAATAAAATTCAAACAAAAGGCTCTGGAATTATATGCATCTCAAATTAAAGGTAATAAGGCCAGAAATATAGAAGCAATAAGAGGACTTGCCTCATTCAGGGGCAGTCAGAATAATGCAAAGTTTTGCGAAGGATTTAAATTAATTAGACTTAATTTTTAATTTAATTTTATCAAAAAAATCTATATTTTTTTCCATTAAAATTATATTATTTTTATTTAAAGTTTTATAATTACTAAATTTTAAAGAAAAAAATTTATCAAAACAATTGTGGTCTTTAATTATTAATTTTCTAATTGTTTTATTTATTTTATTTATCTTTGTTATAGATTTATTTAACTTGATTCCAGAAAATATTTTTTCAAAAATTATTTTTGATCCATCATTGTGAGAAATAATTAGATTATTCATATATTTCAATTGTTCACCTATATTTATGTATATTATTAAGTTTTTTGATATAATTTTTAACCGAAGTTTTTTTATTTTCTTTTTTAAATATTCTTTTGCTAAAATTTCGATTTTGAGGATTTCGATATTCATATTATTTAGCAACGAAATTGGGTATATACCTATATCATGAAGAACTATAAAACTATCTTGCTGTCTTGATCTAAATCCAATATCAAAAAAATTAGGAATCAAAAAATTAATTTCCAGTTTTAATGTTTTCTTTTTATTTTTTGACCAGTAATCAAGAAATTTTGAATAAATCTTAGAATATTTATACATTAAATTTTCAATGAAAATATTTTTATTATTTTTTGAAATTTTTTTCTTTATATTGTTCAGATGATTTAATTTTAAAATAGCAGGCTTTTCGACTATCACATTTTGTTTATTTTCCAGCAAATATTTCACAATTTTATAATGTGTATTTGGTGGAGTACAAACATAAAAAAAGTTTTTTTTTTTTAAAAAATCTGATTTTGATTTATTAAATATTGAATGTTTTCTTGTGTAAATTTTCTTTAAATTAATTTTTTTTCTTTTTAAAGAGGGAATAATCCTTTTTTTTGCATGACTACCATTACCTATAAGAATTATATTTTTAATCAAATTAACCTTTTTCTAATGATTACAAAAAATATTAATACAAATAAACAAATAAATTTTTCTAATTTTTTTCGTCTAAAATGGGAAAAATTTTTTGTAATAAATTTCAAAGTTTTTAATTTATTTGAACTAAATAAGAAAAAATATTTTTTACTCATTTTACTATTTAATATAAAAAAATATTTAATTTGGTTTAAAAAATCACCGCTTAAAATATAGGTTATTCTTTTAAGTATAGTTCCTAAACTAACATTAGCTCCCAACTGATTATTGTGATGCTGCCTATACTTTAATCCTGAAAAAAAATCGATAAACCAGGTATAATTATTAACTCTTGCAAAAAAATAAATGTACCAGTCGTGAAAATTTATTTTTTTTGCAATATTTTTTTTTGATTTTAAATTTTTTTGTAAATTAATTGCAAACTTTGTCTTTAAAACAAATGTAGATCCTGGACCACCGCCTTCGAATAAGAAATCCATTTTTTTTTGATTATATGATTTTTTTAGGTACTTTATTTGACCGTTTTGATATAAAATAGAAACATCGCTAGAATAACAATCAACCTTTTTCTTGTGGATCATCTTTATAGCTCTCTGTAACTTATTTATATTCCACAAATCATCCTGATCTGAAATTGAAACATAATCATATTTCTTGAAATTAATATTTGTTATTAATGAAAAAAAATTTTGAGTTGCAGATGTTGATTTCTTTTTATTCTTCCAAAAAAAAACGGATTTGTTTTTTTTAGAAATTTTTTTTATTATTTCTAGTGTTTCATCAGTTGAACAATCATCAGAAATAAACAAATCGATTTTGACATTTTTTTGTTTTAAAATTGTATCTATTTGATGTTCTATCCATCTTGCTCCATTATATGATGCTAGTAAAACACAAACTTTTGTCATTATAAATAATACATTATTCTATAAAGAGTTGTCTCAATTGATAAAAATAATATTGCATAGAAAGAAATTAAAAATGTATTTCTTAATCTGAAAATTATATAAAAAATTGAAAATATAAAAGGATATATAAAAATATAATACCTGATATATGCATGTGTTGGTAAAATTAAAACTAATAATATTACAAAACTTAAACATGCTATAAAGTTAATAAAATAATCATTAAACAATTTATTGTTTTTAATTGAATTTTCATAATTTTTGTTTTTTAGAAAACCTGTAATTACGAAAAAAACATATAAAATCAAAGATGTCATTATTATAATCAATAAAATTGATTTTAAAAATCCGGGTGAAAGAAAAATAAATGATAAATAAGTTATTATTAATTTTATAAAATTATAAACTTGAAAATTTTTGTCAAGATCAAGAACGGCAGTTGCAAGATTTTCAAAGAAGAGAATATTAGATTTTAAAAAAATAATT
>CACNVX010000001.1 GCA_902624045.1 uncultured Pelagibacteraceae bacterium | reverse complement strand
TTTAGACTTTTGCAAGGAGACGTTGGTAGTGGAAAAACTATTGTATCTCTTATAGCAGCAATAAATACTATAAATTCTGGTTTCCAGGTTGCTTTTATGGCTCCTACTGAAATTCTAGCAAGACAACATTTTATGCTTGCAAAAAAAATATTTCCTAAAAATATAAATATAGATCTTATTTCTGGAAAATCTGAATATAAATTAAAAAAAGTAATTCATAAAAAATTAGAAAATAATAAAATTGATATTATCTTCGGAACCCATGCAATATTTCAAAAAAAAGTAATTTTTAAAAAATTAGGGTTAATAATTATAGATGAACAACATAAGTTCGGAGTGAGTCAAAGAAAAAGATTGTCAGACAAAGGTGGACCAAATTGTGACGTATTATTAATGACAGCTACACCTATACCTCGAACTCTAACAATGACAATTTATGGTGATATGGATATTTCTATAATTAGAGAAAAACCTAAAAATAGAAAACCAATCAAAACTTATAGCAAATTAGAAGTTAAAATTGAAGATGTTTTAAAATTTATAAAAAAAGAAATTAACATAGGAAATCAAATTTTTTGGGTTTGTCCATTAATTGAAGAGTCTAAAAAATTAGATCATTCATCAGCTGTAAAAAAGTATGAATATTTAGTAAGCAAGTTTCCAAATCAAGTATGTTTGCTTCATGGAAAAACTGATGTGGATAAAAAAAACGAGATACTAAACAATTTTTTAAATAATAAATTTAAGATTTTAGTTTCTACAACAATTATTGAGGTTGGGATAGATTTTCCAAATGCAAATACAATTATAATTGAAAATGCTAACAAATTTGGTTTATCTCAACTTCATCAATTGAGAGGCAGAGTTGGTCGTGGTGATAAAGACTCTTCATGCATATTAATGTTTAAATCAAACCTAAGTGAAAATGCAAAAAAAAGAATAAAAATTTTAAAAGACACTAATGATGGTTTTTTAATATCTGAAGAAGATATGAAATTACGAGGGTTTGGTGATATTTTGGGATTTAAGCAAAGTGGTATAAAAAATTTTAAGTTAGCAGATCCAATTCAGAATAGTGATCTTTTCTTATTAGCTGAAAAGGAAATTAGAAGAATAGAAGAATCAAATGAAGATATAAGTAAATTCAAACCTTTGATAAAATTGTACGATAGGGCTGATATAATAAATGATATTGCCTAAGTATTTTTGGTAGAGGTTCCTGCTGAAACTATAAATTTAGATGCCTCCTCAAAAGACATGTTTAAATATATAACTTCTTCTATTGGAAACATTAATAAAAAACCACTAGTAGGATTTGGAGTTGTTGGTACAAAAACATTAATCAAATTCTTACCAGTTTTTTGAGCCATCTCACCTTTATTTTCTTTTGTAGCAAAACCAACAGCCCAAACTCCTTTTCTTGGATATTCAATTAAAACTACACTTCTTTTTCCATCATCTTTTTTAGAAAAAGTTTCGGTCATTTGAACAATAGCAGAATAAACTGTTCTTAAAAATGGAATTCTCTTAAATAAGTCATCAATTAATTTGAGTATTCTTCTTCCAAAAAATGACAAAGAAAGTCCACCTACAATAGTTATAAGTAAAATTGAAATAACAATTTCAACACCAGGTATATTAAAAGGTAAATAACTATTAGGATTTATATTTTTTGGTATTAGATTAGAGGAGATACCAATTAAAATCTTCGTAAGATATAAGGTAAAACCAATTGGTATTAAAACAACTACTCCAGTAATAAAGTAATTTCTTAAGGTTAATGAAAAAGATTTTTTTGACCCTTTTTTTGACATATTTTCAATTAACTATAACTAGCATAGACAACAAAAACAATTGCAATGATAAATAATACAATTAGAATTTTATTGTTAAGATTCATATTAAATTATTATTATCAATTTTAATTACTTATGGATAGAAGAAAATTTTTGACTTATGTGGGCTGTGGTTGTGGAGGTCTTCTTTTACACTCTTGCACCACTGCACCAATAACTGACAGAAAACAATTAAAAATTATACCCGAAGAAAGATTAAATGCTCAAGCTGCGCGTATTTATGAAAAAGTCAAAGAAAAAGAAAAGATGAGTGATGATACAAAAACATTAAATGAAATCAAAGATATTGGAAAAAGAATGGAAGATTCGATTAGCAAATATTTTTTTAGAGCAAATTTAAATGATCCAACAGCAAATTTCGATTGGGAATATATTTTAATTGAAAATAAAAAAGTTAAGAATGCATGGTGCATGCCTGGAGGTAAAATTGCTATTTATACAGGTATACTTGATGTAACAAAAAATAAAAATGGTTTAGCAGCAATTATGGGTCATGAGATTGCTCATGCAGTAGCAAAACATTCTGTTGAAAGAGCAAGTAGAGGTGTTTTATTAAATACTGGAGCAAGAATTATAGATATTGCAAGTGGCGGTGTATTATCTGATATAAATAGAACTACCGGAATGGATACGGTAGGATTATTAGCTCAACTCGGAATAATGAATCCATTTAATAGAAAACAAGAGAGTGAAGCTGATTATCTAGGCATGATTTTTTCTTCTTTGTCTGGTTATGATATTAGAGAGACAGTAAAAATCTGGGAAAGAATGAAAGAAGCAAATAAGGGTAAAGAACCACCAGAATTTATGAGCACCCATCCTTCCTCTGATACCCGTATTAAGCAATTAAATGAATGGATGAACGAAGTAATTTTAGATTATCCACCTATCAATCTAAGCTAATTGAATTAAGTGGTGAGCCCTGATGGACTCGAACCATCGACCCATTCCTTAAAAGGGAATTGCTCTACCAACTGAGCTAAGGGCCCCCAAATTATTCAAATTGAATAATTGTTATATACAGAATTATTATTTTTTTTCAAATGTCAATTTTACCTTAATTTCTATACGTTCTACAACTTATCAATGTATTTATCGTGAAATTGATCAAAAGTACCATCATTAATATTTTTTCTGATCAAGGCCATTAATTCTTGATAGAAATTAATATTATGTAGAGTGAGTAACATTGAAGCTAGAATTTCATTTGTATTAAATAAGTGATTTAAATAGTTTTTTGAATATTTGTTTAAATTAAGATTTTCACAATAAGGATCTAAAGGAGTGTTATCATTTTGATATTTATTATTTTTAATGTTAATTCTTCCTTGCCAAGTAAATGCTAAACCTGTTCGTCCTGATCTAGTTGGCAAAACACAATCAAACATATCTATGCCTCTTTTTACAGCACCCAAAATATCAGATGGTGTACCAACTCCCATCAAATAGTGTGGCTTTTCAATAGGTAAATATTCCTTAATATCATCTAAAACATTAAACATTTCATTTTGTGACTCCCCTACAGCCAATCCTCCTACTGCATAACCATCAAAACCAATCTTAATTAGTTCTTGAAGAGATTTTAATCGTAAATCTTTAAAAAGACCTCCCTGAACAATTCCAAACAAAGCTTTATGAGGATTATCACCGAATGCTATTTTTGATCTTACAGCCCAATAAAGTGAGAGATCCATTGATTTTTTTATAACATCATAATCATTTGTTTTTTTTGGACACTCATCCATTATCATTACTATGTCAGAATTTAATCCCAATTGTATCCTGATACTTTCTTCTGGACTTAAATAAAATTTCTTTCCATCAACATGAGAATTAAAAATTGCACCCTTTTCTCGATCAATCTTATTTAATTTTGATAGAGACATTACTTGAAATCCACCAGAATCGGTCAATATAGGGAGATCACAGTTCATAAAATGATGAAGTCCTCCTGCAGATTGAATTCTTTCCACACCAGGTCTAATCATCAAATGATAAGTATTTGAAAGTATAATTTCTGAACCAGTTTTTTTTATATCATCAATTGTACAAGCCTTTACAGTAGCCTGCGTTCCTACAGGCATGAAAGCAGGCGTATGTATATTTCCACGATGAGTTTCAATTAAACCACATCGAGCAAATTTATCTTTCTTTAAAAGTTTGAAGGCAAAATTTTTTAATGCCATTAAAAATTATTGTGATTTAAAACTAATAATTTTATCTGGATCGGTTACAGCACCATTATTATCTTGATCACCTTTTTTAATTTTATCTACAAATTCCATTCCTTCAATAACTTTTCCAAAAACTGTATATTGTCTATCTAAGAAAGGAGCAGGTTGAAAACATATAAAGAATTGACTATTTGCACTATTTGGATCCTGAGATCTTGCCATTGATAAAGTTCCTCTATCATGTGGTAAACTATTAAATTCTTGTTTTAAATCTGGAAAATCTGAACCACCCATACCTGCCCTTTTAAGATCAAAATCTTTAGATTCTGAATTTCCAAATTTTACATCACCAGTTTGTGCCATGAAACCATCGATAACACGATGAAAAACAACATTATCATATTTTCCGCTATTAGCTAATTCCTTAATTCTTTTAACATGATTTGGTGCTACATCCTCAAATAATTCAATTTTAACATCACCATCTTTTAATTTTAATATCATTATATTCTCCTCAGCTATTGATTGATTGTTAATAAAAAAAAACAAAATAAGTATCTTGATAAAAATTTTATTCATATTTATATTTTAAAGATTTAATTGTACTTTTAGTAGTAAATTTTCTTATATCACCTTTTAACCTAACAATTTCTTTTACAAATCTTGAAGAAATGATTTGATTTTCTACATCAGACATTAAAAAAATTGTTTCTATATTTTGATTTAATTTTCTATTCATCCCAGCTAATTGAAACTCATACTCGAAATCAGAAACTGCCCTTAAACCTCTTAATATAATATTAGATTTATACTTTTTACATAAATCTGTAGTAAGTGATCCAAAGGAAATAACTGATATTTTTTTCTTATTAAGCTTAAGATCTTTAAATAGAGCCCTATTTACTATTTCTATTCTTTCATTGCAGCTAAATAAGTAATTTTTATTGCTTTCGTCAGAGACCCCCACTATTAATTTATCAAATAATTTTAACGATTTTTTAATAACATCTATGTGGCCAAAAGTTATAGGGTCAAATGTTCCCGGATAGATTGCTATTTTATTCATTAAATTAAATTATCATCAATTTTGATTGCCGAAACAACTTTTTCTTCACCTGATAACTTAATTATTCTAACACCTTGAGTGTTTCTACCAGCAGTTCTAATCTCTTTAACAGCTACTCTAATTACTCTACCTTTGTTAGTAGATATTAAAATTTCATCTCCTTCATAGACTGGAAAAGATGATGTGATATTTCCATTTCGTGGGGAATTTACAATGCCTATGATTCCCTTGCCTCCTCTATTAGTAACTCTATAATCAAAATGAGATGTTTTTTTACCATAGCCATTTTCACTTATTGATAATACAAATTTCTGTTTTGCTTTTAATTCTAGTTTTTCATCTTTAGTCTTTATTCCATTTTTAGTGTTTTTATAATTATCAATTACAGACAATGATACAATTTGATCATTTGTTCCTAATTCAATACCTTTTATTCCTTTTGAAGATCTACCTTTAAAAACTCTCAATTTTTTTACCTCGAACCTAATACATTTACCAAATTTTGTGCTTAAAATAACGTCTTGATCATCTTTACAGATTTTAACACCTACAATTTTATCATTATTATCTAATTTCATTGCTATTTTCCCTGAAGCATTAATTGATGAAAAATCTTCCAAACTGTTTTTTCTAACTTTACCCTGCGCAGTAGAAAAAATTATTTGATAATTTTTTAAGTCTGTTTCATCTTCAGGCATTGGCATAATTGAACTAATTGATTGATGACTTTTTAAAGGTAAAATATTAAATAGAGATTTTCCTTTTGATGAAGAAGACCCCTCTGGGATTTTCCAAGCTTTTATTTTATAGACTAAACCTTCTGTAGAAAAGAAAAGTACAGAAGTGTGGGTATTTACGGATAAAGTTTGTATTACAGAATCTTGATCTCTAGTTGTAATGCCTGATTTACCCTTTCCGCCTCTTTTTTGTTTTTTAACGCCATCTAATGAACCTCGTTTGATATATCCTTGTAGCGTAACTGTTATTATTACGGATTGTTTTTGAATAGTCTCTTCAATGTCGTAGTTTAAAACTGCATCTATAATTTTGGTCCTTCTTGGAACTGCAAATTTTTCTTTTATATTTTTAAGTTCTTGACTAATTACTTTTAAAAGTTCTTTTTTTGATGAGATTATTTTTTTATATTTTGTTATCAATTCTGCTAGTTTTTTTATTTCAACTTCTATTTCATTAATTCCCAACGCAGTCAATTTTTGCAGTCTTAACTCTAAAATAGCCAAAACTTGTAGCTCAGATAATGAATAAAGATTTTTTCCCTTTTTTCCCTCTACTAAGGAAATTAATTTTTGAGATTTATTAATTTTCCATTTAGTTTTTAAAATATGTGATTTGGCATCTTCTGGGGTTTTAGATGATCTAATAATTTTGATAACCTTATCCAAATTTTCAACTGCTACAGATAGTCCTATCAATACATGAGCACGCTCCTCAGCTTTTATAAGGTCAAATTTTGTTTTTTTAATTACAACATCTTCTCTAAAACTTAAAAAGTTAGATAAAAACTCTTTTAAAGTACATGTTTTTGGTTTTCCCTCAACAATAGCTAATGTATTAAATCCAAATGAACTTTCAATTTGAGTATTTTTATATAATTGTCTCTTAATCGTTTCAGGCTCTATGCCATTTCTCAAATCAATTGCAACCCTTATACCTTCTCTGTTAGATTCGTCTCTAATATCTCTTATTCCCTCAATTTTTTTCTCTCTGACTAGTTGAGCTATTCTTTCATTTAATACAGATTTATTTACTTGATAAGGAATTGAAGTTATAACAAGTCTTTCCCGCCCATTTTTTTGTTGCTCAATAGATATTTCTCCTCTAATTTTAAATGATCCTCTACCACTATTATAACCTTGTTTAATAATATCTTTTCCAATGACAACTCCACCAGTGGGAAAATCTGGCCCCGGTATATGTTTCATCAATTCTTTAATTTTAATGTCTTTATTCTCTATCAAGGCTAATGTTCCATCTATTATCTCACCAAGATTATGAGGGGGAATACTTGTTGCCATACCAACAGCAATTCCTCCAGCTCCGTTAACTAATAAATTTGGGAATTGTGCAGGTAAAACACTTGGTTCTTTTTCTGTTTCATCATAATTACTTTTAAAAGAGATTGTATTTTTTTCAATATCATCAATTAAATATTGTGAAACTTTTGATAAACGTGTTTCTGTGTATCTCATTGCTGCAGCTGGGTCACCATCAATTGATCCAAAATTTCCTTGTCCCTGAACTAATGGTAAACTCATAGAAAAATCTTGAACCATTCTAACTAAAGCATCATAGACAGATTGATCACCGTGAGGGTGATATTTACCGATTACATCTCCAACTATCCTTGCTGATTTTCTAAATTGTTTTGACCAGTCATATCCTCCTTTATGCATTGCATATAAAATTCTTCTGTGAACTGGTTTTAGACCATCTCTCACATCAGGAAGAGCACGACTAACGATTACACTCATCGCATAAGATAAATATGATGAGCTCATCTCATCATGCATTGATATTAATTTTATATTTTTATTATTTATCTCTTCGGTTTTTTGCATATTAATTAAAAGGGAATTTCATCATCCATGTCTGAAACTTGCGATGTATTCTCAATACTAGCGTCTTGACTTGTATCATTTTGAATACCTCCACTAGAGTTTCCACCACCCAACATTGTAAGTGATGAGTTAAATCCTTGTATGACAATTTCAGTTGAATATTTATCTTGCCCAGATTGTTCGTCTCTCCATTTTCTAGTAGTTAGCTGCCCTTCGACATAAATTTGAGCTCCTTTTTTTAAATATTGCTGAACAACATTTACAAGTCCTTCATTAAATACAACTACACGGTGCCATTCAGTTTTTTCTTTTTTTTCGCCTGTATTTTTGTCTTTCCAGGATTGGCTTGTTGCTAAACTTAATCTAGCTACATTCTTTCCATTTACCATTTGCTTTATTTCAGGATCTGCGCCCAAACGACCAATTAATAATACTTTATTTAAACTTCCAGCCATAATATTTAATATTTGTTAAATTAGTTAATTAGATTTATATCACAATTTCTCTGAATATTAATTTTATTAACTCAAAGCAACTAAAATTATGATGAAAAAGATAGTTATTAAGGGCGCTAAAGAACACAATTTGAAGAATGTTACTGTTGAAATACCAAAAGATAAATTTATAGTCATAACAGGTCTTTCTGGTTCGGGAAAATCATCACTCGCGTTTGACACTATTTATGCTGAAGGTCAAAGGAGATATGTCGAAAGTCTATCTGCTTATGCTAGGCAGTTCTTAGATAAAATGAAGAAGCCTAACGTTGATTTAATTGAAGGATTAAGTCCAGCTATTGCTATAGAGCAAAAAAATACATCAAAAAATCCAAGATCAACTGTAGCTACTGTTACTGAAATTTATGATTATATGAGAGTTTTGTATGCAAGAGCAGGCATTCCTTATTCTCCTTTTACAGGTAAACCAATTACATCACAAACAATTACACAAATTGTTGATTTAATAAAAAATCTACCAAAAAAATCTACAATATATATTTATGCACCAGTAGTAAGAGGACGTAAAGGAGAGTACAAAAAAGATATTTTAAGTTATAAAAGAAGAGGATTTAGAAAAATTAAAATTGATAATGTTTTATACGATATTGAAAAATCACCAACGTTAGATAAAAAGCTTAAACATGACATTTCTGTTCTTGTAGATAGAATAGTTTTAAATTCAAAACTTGGTAATAGATTAGCTGAAAGTGTAGAGACAGCCGTGAATTTATCAAATGGTTTAGTTTTTGTTGAATATGAAGACGAAACACTGCCTCAAAAATATAGAAAGATTGAAAAATTAATTTATTCAACTAAATTTGCTTGTCCTGAAAGTGGTTTTACAATTGAAGAAATTGAACCAAGATTATTTTCATTTAATAGTCCTTATGGTGCATGTGAAGAATGTGAAGGTATTGGTATAAAATTAAATGTTGATCCAAATTTAGTTGTACCAGATGAGAGAAAAAGTTTAGCAGATGGTGCCATCGAACCATGGTCAAAGTCTACAACTCTTTATTACGCTCAAACTTTATCGTCTTTAGCTAAACATTATAATTTTTCATTAGATGAAAAATGGAAAAAATTACCAAAAAAAATTAAAGATATAATTCTTTACGGATCTGATGAAGATGAAATAAAATTTAATTATGATGATGGTTATGAAAAATATTCTTACAAAAAAACATTTGAAGGAGTAATAAATAATCTAGAGAGAAGATTTTTAGAGTCTGATAGTGAATGGAAAAGAGAAGCTATAGCAGAATATCAATCAGATACAGCTTGTGAGTCGTGCAATGGTGATAGACTTAAAGAAGAGGCATTGTGTGTAAAAATAAATAATTTAAATATCAGTGAAGTGTCAAAAAAATCAATTTTAGATGCTGCTGAATGGTTTAGAAATTTGGAAAAAAACCTTGATAAAAGACAATTTAAGATTGCTGAGCATGTTTTAAAAGAAATTAATGAAAGATTAAATTTTCTTCTTAATGTTGGTTTAGATTACCTTACATTATCCAGAGAGTCTGGGACTTTGTCTGGCGGTGAGGCACAAAGAATTAGATTAGCATCTCAAATTGGATCAGGTTTAACAGGAGTACTTTATGTTTTAGATGAACCTTCAATAGGACTTCATCAAAAAGATAATGTTAAACTTATAAATGCATTAAAAAGACTAAGAGATCTTGGAAATACAGTTATAGTTGTTGAACATGATACAGAAACAATGGAAAATGCAGACCACATAATTGATTTAGGTCCAGAGGCAGGAAGCAATGGTGGGACAGTAACATCTCAAGGATCATATGAAGAAATAAAAAAAGATAAAAACAGTATTACAGGCCAGTACCTTGCAAATAAAAAAAAAATTGATATTCCTAAAACAAGACGTATTGCAAAAAATGGAAGATATGTTGAAATCAATGGAGCTAGTGGAAATAATTTAAACAATGTTAATCTTAAAATTCCAACTGGAACATTTACTTGTGTAACAGGTGTTTCAGGTAGCGGTAAGTCAACCTTAATATTACAAACTTTATTCCATGCATTAAATTTAACATTAAATAATAAAGCAAGAAAGGCTCCAAAATCTTTTAAAGCTTATAAAGGTGTAGAATTGATCGATAAAATTATAGATATTGATCAATCACCTATTGGAAGAACACCGAGATCAAATCCAGCAACTTATACCGGTGCTTTTGGTCCTATTAGAGATTGGTTTACAAGTTTACCTGAGTCAAAAACAAGAGGTTATAAACCAGGTCGATTTTCATTTAATGTGAAAGGTGGACGATGTGAAGCTTGTGAAGGTGACGGCGTTATTACCTACGAAATGCACTTTTTACCCGATGTTTATATTCAGTGTGATGAATGTAAAGGAACAAGATATAATAGAGAAACTTTAGAAATTAAGTTTAAAGGAAAAAGTATAGCAGACGTTCTAAATATGTCTGTTGATGAAGGATGTGAATATTTTGAAAATATTTCAAGTATAAAAACAAAATTATTAACACTTAAAAAAGTTGGTTTAGGTTATATAAAAATTGGTCAACAAGCAACCACACTATCTGGAGGTGAAGCTCAGAGAATAAAGCTAGCTAAAGAACTTTCAAAGAGATCTACGGGAAGAACAATGTATATTTTGGATGAACCGACAACAGGATTACATCAACATGATATTAAAAAATTATTAGAAATTCTTCATACATTTGTAAAACTTGGAAATACAGTTGTAGTTATAGAACATAACCTAGATGTTATTAAGACAGCTGATTATATCGTAGACATGGGTCCAGACGGGGGTGTAAAAGGTGGAAATATAGTTGCAGAAGGTAAACCTGAAGATATTTGTAGGAATAAAGACAGTTATACTGGTCAATTTTTAAAACCTTTATTGATCTAATATTTAAATTTTTTTTAATACTAATATTTTAATTCTTTAATATTTTTAAATTGATTTAAAGATTGGGGATTAGATAAAGCTTCTTTGTTTTTTATTCCTATTCCCTCAATTGTATTTTTAACAGCTAATTCAACAATTTTACCACTTTTAGTTCTTGGAATATCATTTATTTGAATTATTTTATTGGGTACATGTCTAGGTGATACATTTTTTTTAATTTGTAACTTTATTCTATTTACTACATTGTTTGTTAATTGATATTTTGGATTCAAAATAATAAACAAAATAATTCTGATATCATTATCCCAAGATTGACCCACAGCTAATGACTCTTTAATTTCCTTAAATTTCTCAACCTCAGAATAAATTTCAGCGGTACCCAGTCTGACACCACCAGGGTTTAACGTTGTGTCTGATCTTCCAAATATTATAAAGCCATTATTATTTGTTATTTTTGCATAATCACCATGGTGCCAAATATTTTTAAACTTATTAAAGTATGCTTTTTTGAATTTTTTATCTTTGGCATCTTTCCAAAATTTGTTTGGCATTGATGGAAAAGGATTTATACACACAAGTTCACCCTTTTTATTTAAAATTGATTTTCCTTTTTCATTAAAAACTCGAACATCCATGCCTAAACCTTTGCATTGAATTTCACCTGAATATACTGATTGATATAAATTTCCTAAAACAAAACAAGATACAATATCGGTACCACCTGATATAGAAGCTAAGTGAACATTGCTTTTTATATTTTTGTAAACATAATTAAAACTCTCTTCTGATAAGGGCGACCCAGTTGAACAAATTGTTCTTAATTTTTTTAAATTGTGAATTTTTTTATAATTTTTTTTTGTTTTTCTTAACTCGTCAATATATTTAGCACTTACACCGAATAAAGTTATATTTTCTTTTTTTGCAATGCGTAAAAGAAGATCTTTTCTTTTATACATAGGAAAACCATCAAATAATACAATTGAGGCTTTCGACGCTAAAACTGAAATTAACCAATTCCACATCATCCATCCACAAGTTGTAAAATAAAAAACGTTATCGTTTTCTTTAATATCACAGTGAAGCTGATGCTCCTTTAAATGTTGCAACAATACACCACCAGCTTTGTGACAAATACATTTTGGCTTACCCGTGGTACCACTTGAGTACAAAATTGCTAAATCATGTTCAAAATTAAATTGTTTGAAATTTAAATAAAAATTTTTTCTTTTATAAATATTTTTCCAATTGTGAGTAATTGTATTTTTATATTTTGGAAATTTTCTAATATTAGTTTGGCCTGGATATTTAGATATAATAATATGTTTTATGGAGGGTATTTTTTTAATTATTTCTGGTAATCTTTTTAAAATATTTATATTTTTTCCATTATAAAAATATTTATTAGTAACGAATAAAATTTTTGGTCTTATTTGGGAAAATCTCTCTACAACACCATTTGTTCCAAAATCTGGAGAGCAAGATGACCATATAGCACCAATTGCTACTGTGCCCAAGAAAGCTTCAACCGTTTCAGGTATATTTGGCATATAAGCCGCGACTCGATCTTTTGGTTTTATATTTAATTTTTTTAAATAATTAGAAATATTTTTTACATTTTTGTTTAAATCATACCATGTTCTTACTTCTCTAAATCCGTTTTCACTAATAAAAGTTAATGCCTTTTTCCTGTTGTTTTGCGACAGTAAGTTTTCGCAAAAATTTAATTTGGAATTTGGTAAAAAAATATTTTTATAAAATTTTTGTGATTTTTTAAACTTGGTTTTATTTTTTTTACCTTTTACATTTGTAAAATCCCAAACATTATTCCAGAATTGACCTGAATTTTTAACCGACCATTCATGAATTTTTTCATAGTCATTATTAAAATTTTTAGAAAATCTTTTAGATATGAACTTTTCAAATTTAAATAGATTTGAATTTTTTTTTATTCTATCTGGTGGATGCCAAAGTTTTTTGTACATAAAAAATTATAATATGATAAGAATATTATAATGTAATTTTTATTTTTAATTATTTCTTTTATTTTTGATCATCATCTCTTAATACAGTTTTTTGAGAAACTCTCAATCTAACCAAAACAGTATTTGCAATATAGATAGAAGAATAAGTTCCAAATACAACACCAAGTATCATTGCTAGAGAAAAACCTTTTAATATCTCTCCGCCAAAAAAATAGATTGCTAATAATGCTAACAAAGTAGTTGCAGATGTTATAATAGTCCTTGATAGAGTTTCATTAATAGAAATATTTGTTAATTCAAATATTTTAATGTCGGAATATTTCCTTAAATTTTCTCTAACACGATCAAATATTACAACCGTGTCATTCATTGAGTAACCTACTATTGTTAATACAGCTGCAATTATTGATAAATTTATTTCTAAACTAAATAGTGAAAATATACCTAAAGTTAATATTACATCATGGAATAGCGCCAAAATTGCTCCTAAACTGAACTGCCACTCAAATCTTATCCAAATATAAACTAGCATCAAAGCTAAAGATAAAGAAATTGCAATAATACCTGATTTAAGTAATTCCGCACTTACTTTTGGACCAACGTTCTCAACTCTCCTAAAATCATAATTATTTCCAAAAGATTTATCTAAATTTATTTTTATTTCTTTTATTATATTTTTTTTGTTGTCTTTATTTTCAAATTTAATTAAAAAATCGCTCTCATTTCCAAATTTTTTAACAGAAATGTCCCCAAGATCCATTTGGTTAAATTTATCTCTTAGTGATGATACATTTATTTTACTATCTGTCGCTCTTAATTCAATTAAAGTTCCTCCTTTAAAATCTATACCAAAATTTAGCCCTTTAAAAATAAGTAAAATCAATGAGATAATAATCAAAACTGAAGATAGTAAATTAAAATGATTATAGTATTTATTAAATGCTATCATTGGATTAAATTTTCTTTATTCTTATTTTTAGAGACATAAATACTAGTGAATAATCTTGCAATAAAATAAACAGAGAACAATGTTGTAAATATTCCAACACCTAAAGTAACTGCAAAACCTTTTACAGGACCTGAACCCATAAAAAATAAAATAATTGCAGCTATTAAAGTTGTAATATTAGCGTCTAATATTGCTGTTCTAGATTTTGTGTAACCGCTATCAAAAGCTAAGATATTGTTAGTTTCATCCTTTAATTCTTCTTTGATTCTTTCAAAAATTAGTACATTTGCATCTACCGCCATACCTACGGTTAAAATAATTCCTGCTATGCCTGGTAAAGTTAAAGTGGCTTCGAATAAGGTCAAAACACCTAATAATATAAATAAGTTTACTATAAGTGTTAAGTTAGTGATTAATCCAAAAATTTTATATTTAACAAACATGAAAATTATGACCAACATAAAACCTATTGCTAATGCAATCATACCAGCATTAATTGAGTCTTGTCCAAGATCAGGTCCTACAGTTCTTTCTTCAATTATTTCTAATGGAGCTGGTAATGCTCCGGATCTTAACAATAAAGCTAAATCTGTTGCGGATTGAAAAGTAAATCCTCCACTTATCTGACCAGATCCACTAGCAATCGTATCTCTAACTACTGGTGCACTAATGATTTTTTCATCTAACACAATTGCTAATTGTTTTCCAATTCCAGTTGAAGTTGCTTTACCAAATCTTTTTGCTCCAACTCTATCTAAAGTAAATGAAACAATTGTCTGATTAGTCTGCGTATCCATTTTTGGCTGAGCATCAAGTAAATTCTCTCCACTAATTATGATTCTTTTACTTACTGTTGCTACTTCTGCACCATTTTCAAATTTTAATTTTTCAATACCAAAACGATCATTTTCATCGTTAGTCACAAATCTAAAAGTAAGATTTGCAGTTTTACCAAGTAATGATTTAATTCTCATTGGGTCATCTAGGCCAGGAAGTTCTACTAAAATACGGTTATTTCCTCTTTTTAGTATGTTGGGCTCATTAGTCCCTACCTCATCAACTCTTCTTCTAACAATTTCTATAGCCTGATCTTGTGATGAGGTTTTAAGTTTAATTAACCCTTGTCTAGAAAATTTAACTTCAAGATTTAATCCTGTGTCTTCAATTTCTAATTGATGTGATTTAAATCTTGGATAATATGGATTAAGGTCACTGTTTTCATCTTGAAATACGTCTAATACAGATTGTTTTTTGTCATCCAATACATTAAAAAAAATATTTTGATTTTCTATTTTTATATTGTTGATTTTAATATTTTTTTCTTTGAAATAATTTCTAATTGTTGATGTAAGATTTTGTAATTTTTGTTCAATAACTGGATCATTATCAATCTCTAGTAAAAGATATGATCCTCCCTGAAGATCTAATCCTAAATTAATTTTTTTATCAAAAAAACTATCATCAAATTTAAAAAGATTTGATGAAGCAATTAAGACAAATAGAATAGAAAAAAATGTTATAAATAAAATTCTTAACTTAGAGAAATAAAGCACTTAACTAAAATTAATTATTTTTTAACTTCTTGAGTATTTGTATTTATGAGACTTTGAATACCAGTTGATTTAACTATCTCAACTTTTACGTTTTCAGCAATTTCTACTTCAACTTTATCATTGTCTATAAGTCTTTCAACTCTACCTGTGATACCTCCGGAAGTAACCACCTTGTCACCTCTTTTAAGACTTTCAACCATTGCTTTGTGCTCTTTAACTTTTTTTTGTTGTGGTCTTATTAAGAAAAAATAAAAAATAACAAAAATTAAAATTAGCGGTATAAATTGTCCTATTCCTGAACCTTCCATAAATCTCCTTATAAATTATGTGAATATTTATACTATCTACGTAATTAAAACAACTTTATTTAGATGAAATCAATTCCAAATTATTCATATAGGGTCGCAGTATCTTCGGAATAATAATTGTGCCATCTTTTTGTTGATAGTTTTCTAATACAGCAATTAATGTTCTACCCACGGCTAAACCGCTACCATTTAATGTTCCTGCAAAAACAGTTTCATTATTTTTATTTTTATATCTTGATTTCATCCTTTGAGCTTGGAATGTAGAACAAGATGAGCATGATGATATTTCTCGATACCTATTTTCTGAAGGTAACCAAACTTCAATATCGTATGTTTTTTCAGCACTAAAACCCATATCACCTGAACATAAAATAACTTTTCTGTATGGCAATTCTAACTTGTCTAGTATACCAGTTGCACAATTTGTCATACGCTCTAATTCCTCTAGGCAATTTTCTTTTTCAACAATACTAACCATTTCAACTTTATAAAATTGATGCTGTCTAATCATCCCCTTTGTATCTTTTCCATAACTGCCTGCTTCTTTTCTAAAACATGGAGTTGAGGCAACAAATCTCATTGGTAAATCTTTTTGATCAATAATTTTATCTTTAATAATATTAGTTAATATTACTTCAGCAGTTGGAATTAAAAATTTTCTATCAGATCCTTCTTCAAGTTTTATTTCAAATTGATCATTTTCAAATTTTGGTAATTGACCAGTTCCATACATTGTATTTTCAGAAGCAATTAATGGAGGTGAAATTTCTTGATAACCATTTTGAGTAATATGAGTATCTAACATAAAATTAGATAAGGCTCTTTCCAGTAATGCTAAGTCTTTTTTTACAAATACAAATCTTGATCCTGTTGTCCTCGTTGCAAGATCAAAATCAAGCATGGCTAAATTTTCACCAAGTTCATAATGAGATTTGGGTTTAAAATCAAATTCAGGAACATTTCCTGCTTTTAAAACTTCCAAATTGTCATTTTCATCTTTTCCATTTGGAACATCTTGGTGAGGTATATTTGGTATATTTGACAAAATACTATCCAATTCGCTTTTAGTATTTTTTTGATGTTCAGAAATTTTTTCTAATTCCAAAGAAATTTCTTTAGATTTTTTAAAAAAACGTTCATCTTTAGATTTTGAAATATCTTTTTTTTCTTTTTCTAGATTTTCTTTTTTTTGAATTAAATTTCTATTTAATTCATCAAGTTTTTGTAAATTATTAAAATCAACCTCAATTGAACGATTTTTGAGAGCTTTTTCAAATTTTGAAAAATCTTTTCTTATTTCTTTGATATTATGCATCAGTTTTTTCTAAATTTTTGTTCTCTATAAATTTTACTGAAAATATTGATAATTCATATAAAATTAATAATGGTATAGCTAAACCTATTTGAGTAATTGGATCTGGCGGTGTTAGCAATGCGGCGGTAGCAAATATAATTACAACAACATACTTTCTTCTATCTTTTAGAAATTGACTATCAACAATACCTATTCTTGCTAACAAACTTAAAACTATTGGTAGTTGAAAACTGATTCCAAACGCAAAAATTAACTTCATAACAAGTGACAAGTATTCATTTACTTTTGCTTCTAATTGAATTGGAAGACTTGTTGACATTCCTGTGCTTTCGAATGATAAAAAGAATTTAATAGCCAAAGGCATTATTAAATAGTAAACAAGCATACCTCCTAAAAAGAAAAGAATGGGTGTCAATACAAGATATGGGAGTATAGCAATCTTTTCATGTTTGTATAAACCTGGCGCAATAAATTTCCATATTTGCGTGAGAATAAATGGACAAGTCACAAAAAATGCAGTGAAAAAAGATACCTTAATATACGTTAAAAAAGTTTCTTGTAACGCCGTAAAAATAAGCCTTCTATCGGATCCATCATCTTTTACAGCTTGAGCAAATGGATCAACTAGAAATCCATAAATATGTTCTGCAAATATATAGCAAATAATAAAAAAGAATATTAGAAATACAAAACTATGTATCAATCTTTTTCTTAATTCTGTTAGATGGCTAACAAATCCACCTTCATTTTCCTCATTGCTCATCTTTTTTAGTTTCTTTTTTTATTTCATTATCAATTTTCTCTTCATCAATTTCTAAATTAGAAACTTCATTTTGAATACTGCTTACATATCTTTTAGCTGTGCCAATCCAAGAACCAGCTTTTTTTAACATTATTGGAAAATCTTTTGGACCAAGCACAACAATTGCAATACCAACTACTATTAATATCTCAAACCAACCTATAGTAGGCATGTGATTTAATCTTTATTTTCTGAGTCTTTATTTTCGTCGGAAATATTTTTCGGCTCTGTATCGTCAGTTACGTCTGACGCCATCCCTTTTTTAAAACTTTTAATTCCCTTGGCTACATCTCCCATTAGACTAGAAATTTTTCCTCGTCCAAATAATAAGACTACTAATATAACTACGATTGCAATTTGCCAAATTCCTATGCTCATAAAAACTTATAACCTTTTTACGATTAATTTAAAAGTTACTTTTTTGCTAATCTTTCTCTTCTGCATCAAGAGTACTATTTAACATCTCATCTATATTAGAATAGATATCCTCTTTTTTTTCTTCTTGTTTTTCTTTGTAAAATTTACCAGTTCCAAAAATCGCATTATCAACACTAGATCTATCAATAAGACCAGCCGCACCAAGTTCGTCAACTGTAGGTAAATCTGATAATTTTTGTAGATTAAAATGACTTAAAAAATCGTCTGTTGAAACATATTGTATGGGTCTACCTGGCAGATCTTTACGACCACTTGGCTTCACCCAATTTAGTTCCATCAATATTTCAAGAGTATTTGTACCAAAAGCAACACCTCTTATTTCTTCAATCTCTGCCCTTGTAACAGGCTGATGATATACAATTATAGCCAAAGTCTCAACTGCAGCTCTGGACAGTTTTTTTTCAACTGTCCTTTCTTGTGACATGATGTTTGACAAGTTAGGAGAAGTTCTAAAGGACCACTTTTCTTTAATACAAACTAGATTAATTCCTCGTTTAGAATATTCTTGCTGTAACTTATCTAGTGATTTAGAAATATTTCCTTTTTTTGTAATTTTGCTTTCAATTGTATCAACATCTAATGGCTCAGCAGCAGCAAAAATTACTGCTTCAATTTCTTTTTCCAAATCAGTTAATTTAGTTGGAAATTTTAAAATATTATTCTTTGAAATTTTTTCTTTTTTAATCATTGTTTTCTTTTACATAAATATCGTCAAACAATTTATCTTGTTTAATAGTTAGGTTTCCTTCTTTAACTAATTCTAACGAACCAGCGAATATTCCTGCTTTTCCGGTTCTTTTATATTTTGAATCACTTTTGAAATTTTTAGGTATTAAATCATCTAGTTTTTTCCAATCAATTAATTTTCCAAAAAATTCTCTAATTGTTTTAATTCCATCTTCTGCAGTAAATACTGGTAATTTAGGAATATTCATTTTTTGAAAATCTTTGGTCATAATAAATGTTGAATAAGACTTAAGAAGTTCAAATAAACTTAAATTATATTCTGCGCTGTAAATAGATCTTATATTTCCTTTCATTCCTCTCGATCGAATTTCTCTTCCTAATCGTTTTCTTTTAAGCATTTGTTCAGAAAGTAATCTTATTAATTCTAATTTTTTGAGTTGTAATTTTAATTTTTCAGCAACTTCTTGAACTTTAAATTCTTCTTCTGGAGTACCTGGAAGTAGTAATTTAGATTTTAAGTATGCCAACCAAGTCGCCATTAATAAATATTCAGAGGCTATTTCTAAATTTAAATTTTTTTCATTAGTAATATAATCATGAAATTGATCTGCTAACTTTGTAATTGATATCTCTTCAAGATCTACTTTTTGAGCTTTGGCCAAATCTAATAGTACATCTAAAGGACCATTGTAATTACTTATATCGACATTAAATAATGCAGAATCAGAGATAGACATGTTTAGATATTAACTTAAAATTTTATAAAATTGCGATGTTTTTTTAATAATAAAGTTATTAACGATAGGTGAATTATCACCAACCACCTTCATTTCTGATAATATACCATTACAATGAAGAGCAAGATTACAACCTGCACTAAATGTTTTGATTGTATTAGTTTTTAAATTATCTTTTAAACTCCTCATTGATAAATCATCTGAAATCAAAATGTTTTTAAAGCCAATTTTCTTTCTTATTAAATTTATAATTTTTTTTGAGTGTGTAGCGGTATTTAACTTATCTATACTTCGATATATTACATGTGCTGTCATTGCGAAATAACTATGTTTTTTTTTGAATGGAAAAAAGTCATTTTTATTTAAATAATTAATATTTTTCGTAACTACAGGGGTAAATTTATGACTATCCACTTTTGCCAATCCATGCCCAGGTATATGTTTAATCACAGTTCCAATCGAGTTTTGATGAAAAGAATTAATACAAATATCCCCTATTTTAGAGATGATTTTATTATTTTTAGAAAAAGACCTATTGCCAATAATATTACTAGCTCCTTTAACTCGTAAATCTAACACAGGAACAGTATTTATATTTACACCAATCGATTTGAGTAAATAGGATGTTTTATCAACAAACAATTTATAAATAATATTAAATTTTTTCTTATCTTTAGTGAATAAATTACCAAAATATTCTGAGGTCATATTATCAAACGAAACGACTTTGCTTAATCGATTTACCCTTCCACCTTCTTGATCAATTAATATTGGGTATTTCTTGTCTTTAAAAATCTTTTTTATTCTATCGGTTAATTTTTTAGTTTGTTTAATTGAGTTTATATTTCTTGAAAATAAAATAATACCCCATGGCCTATATTTCTTTAAAAAGATAATTTCTTTACTTGATAATTTTGATGATTTTAAGCCAACAATAAAGGCTCTTCTATTCTTAATCATTCTCTAAGAGTTTCCAAAAATTAAACTTTTTTTTCTTTTTTTTATTTGTTTGTTTGACATATTCTATTATATTTTGTGTATCGTTTTCCAAAATAGGTAAGTTTTTTGAATATATTTTAATTTTTTCGTCATTATTTTTATAAGATCTGTATGATTTTTTTTTATTTTCATCTGAAAAATAATATCTACCAGTCAAAAAAATAAATGAAGAAATTACAAGAATAAAGATTAAATACTTAATTTCTTTTAGCATTACATTTTATTTGGTGTATCTACACCAACTATATCCATTCCAGATTTTACAACATTAGATATTGCCTTTAAAAAAATTAATTTATCCGGTGAAACTACTTTTTGATCATTAATAAATCTTTTTTCTGGATTTTGTTTTCCAAGATTCCAATATGAGTGAAATTCTGATGCCAATTCATATAAATAAATAGGAATTCTATGTGGTTCTAGTTTTGAACTTGCAGCATCAATACATTTTGGCCATTGTGAAATCTTTTTTAAAATTTTAATCTCATCGTTTGAATATTCAAAAGTAAAATCATTCAATTCAATTTTTGAATTTAAATCTTTACCCACATGTCTAAAGACAGAAGAAATTCTTGCATAACAATATTGAACGTAATATAGTGGATTATCTTTTGATTTTTCTTTTACTGCATCAAAATCAAAATCTAGCTCAACATCACTACTTCTGTTAAGCATGATAAATCTAGTTGCATCTTTTCCTACTTCTTTAATTAAATCATCAACTGTTATATAATCACCTTTTCTTTTAGACATCTTAAATGGTTTGTTATCTTTGATTAATTTTACAAGCTGACTAATTTTGCAGATCAATTTATCTTTTTTTCCTGACAAAGCTTCAACTGAGGATGAAATTCTTTTGATATAACCAGCATGGTCTGCACCAAGAATATTTATTAAATAATCAAATTTACGGTCAACTTTGTTTTTATGATAAGCAACATCGCTTGCAAAATAAGTCCATGCTCCATCTGATTTTTGCAATGCTCTATCTTTATCATCACCAAAATCAGTAGATTTAAAAAGTAATTGTTCTCGTTCTACCCAGTTTTTATCGTCTTCTCCAGCTGGAGCTTTAATTTTTCCTTTATATACAAATTTATTTTTTTCTAAAAATTTTATTACACTCTCAACTTCGTTGTTTGAAACAATGCTTTTTTCACTAACAAAATTATCATGATCAATTCCTAGGCTCTCAAGGTTTTTTTTAATTAAAAGAAGAGCCTGATCAATAGATGAAGCTGTTAACTTATCGCTTATTTGATCATAATTTTCAAAATTTAGATCTGAATTATCTAAAACTATATTTTTCGCAAAATCAATTAGGTAATCTCCTGGATATAAATCAGGATTATCCTGAGGGAATGTTTCATTAAATTTCACCTCTCTAATCCTAAAATATACAGATTTTGTAAAATTTATGATTTGATTACCATAATCATTTACATAATACTCTTTTGTAACCTTGTGCTTATTAAATATTAACACATTGGATATGACATCACCTAAAATAGCTCCTCTACAGTGACCAACATGCAAAGGTCCTGTTGGGTTGGCTGATACGAATTCAACTAAGTAATTATTTTTTTTCTCTTTCTCATTAATTCCAAATTTTTCAGCGTTATCAATAATTTCTTTGATAAAGTTTGACCAAAAAGAAGGTTTAAATTTAATATTAATGAAACCAGGTTTGGCAATAGATATATTTTCTATTTGATTGTCACTATTTTTAATTTCAGGTACAAGTTTTTCAGCTAATTGTATTGGAGAAGTTTTATTTAGTTTTGATAAAACCATTGCAACATTTGTTGAAATATCACAATCAAATTTTGGGGGTGGTATCTCAGCATTAATACCGTTAAAATTTTCTGGAATAACAAGTTGATTTTTTTTATTTAATTCAACAATAATAGATTTAATTTTATCTAAATATATTTCAAAAATATTCATTTATTATCGTTATAAAGGTTAATTGCATATCTATCTGTCATACCTGATATAAAATCTGAAATAGCTCTATATTTGTCTTTAGTCAAATGCTCTTTAGTAAGAAATTTTCTTGGATTTGATTTAATTATTTTAAATAATTTCTTAATTATCATTTTTCCTCTTTGATTCTTGTATAGAACTGATTTGTTATTGTACATCTTATGTCTTAAAAAAGATCTAATTTCTTGTTCTGAATTTTCTATTTTATCTGAAAATGAGACTGTTAATTGACTTGATTTTGATACATCTTTTAATGACTTAATTTTTAATTTTTTAATATTTTTTTCTGTATTACTTAATAAATCTCTAATCATAATATCTATCGAGTCTCTAATAATTTGATAAATAGCAATTTTATAATTTTTTTTATTAATTTTATTTTTATATTTTTGATAAATATTTTTAAAAAAATCTATTTCAACTAATTCCTCTAATTTAAATAAGTTGGCTTTTATTCCATCTTGAATGTCGTGATTATTATAAGCAATGTCGTCAGATATAGCTGATATTTGTGCTTCTAGTGAGGGATAAGTATTAAATTTAATTTGATTTTTGAAAACTTTTAAACCTATTAGTTTATTGATCATGTTTATATCGTCTACTGGTCCATTATGTTTTAAAAGTCCTTCTAATGTTTCAAGGGTTAAATTAAGTCCAGCAAATTTGAAATATTTGTTTTCTAAAAACATGACGATTCTGAGTGTTTGAAGATTATGATCAAAACCACCATAATCTTGCATGCACTCATCTAAAGCGTCCTCACCAGCATGACCAAATGGAGTATGTCCTAAGTCATGAGCAAGACTTAAAGTTTCAGCCAAATCTTCATTTAATTTTAGGTACTTGGCAATCGATCTTGCTATTTGAGCAACTTCAATTGAGTGAGTAATCCTTGTTCTAAAATGATCCCCTTCTGTGTTAACAAATACCTGGGTTTTATGCTTTAATCTTCTAAATGATGCGCTATGAATTATACGATCTCTGTCACGTTGAAAAGGAGATCTATATTTAGAATTGGCCTCTTTATTAAGTCTTCCCTTACTTTTAAATACGCCCAACAAAGTGTCTTTTTTCATCCTTTAATTTAAATAATTAAGTATTATATTAGTATTATCAGTGTTGAAACATGATTAAAGAAATTAAATTTACAGATAAAGCGTTAAAACAAATAGACAATTTGTTATCAAAAAAAGATAAAGGATCATTCTTTAGAATCGCTATAAAAGGTGGTGGATGCTCTGGTTTTCAATATGAATTTACTTTTGATAATTCAAAGCAAGATGATGATTTAAATTATCAAAATATTTTAATTGATAAAACTTCGGCTGATTTACTTAAAGGATCTGAGGTTGATTATGTTTCTGAACTTATAGGTGAACAATTCAAAATATCTAATCCACAAACCAAATCTTCGTGTGGTTGTGGAGTTTCTTTCTCACTTTAATGCTCATTTCATCTTGGAATGTAAACTCGGTACGAGCAAGAATTGAAAATATTAAAAGCTATTTATTGAAATATAAGCCAGATATTTTAATGATGCAGGAAATCAAAACTGAAGATGTTAATTTTCCATATGATGATTTTTCATCAATGGACTATGAAAGTCATGTTTTTGGTCAAAAAAGTTATAATGGTGTAGCGATCATCTCAAAAAATAAATTAAAAAATATCAATACGGATTTTATTAAGGATAAGTTAAAACAATCAAGAATAATTTCAGCAGAATTTGAATATAAGAAAAAAAATATACAATTGATTAATATTTATACGCCAAATGGTAATCCAGTTGATACAGAAAAATATGATTATAAAAAAAAATGGCTTGATCAATTAATAAAACAATTAAAAACTTTATCTAAAAAAAATTCAAATATTATTTTAGCAGGTGATTTTAATATAATCCCTTCAGCTGAGGATGTTTACAATGTTAAAAGTTTTGAAAACGATGCTTTATACAGACTTGAAATAAGAAAAAAATTTAGAGAAATGATTAATCTTGGTTTTAATGATGTCTACAGGCATTTTCATGAAGATAAAGAAGGATATACATTTTGGGATTACATGAGAGGTGCTTGGCAAAAAAATAATGGAATGCGTATTGATCATTTTTTAGTATCAAACTCAATAATTGATCAAATT
This sequence comes from uncultured Pelagibacteraceae bacterium, assembly GCA_902624045.1. Taxonomy (GTDB): domain Bacteria; phylum Pseudomonadota; class Alphaproteobacteria; order Pelagibacterales; family Pelagibacteraceae; genus Pelagibacter. The sequence continues at coordinate 129,562 of CACNVX010000001.1, read as the reverse complement.
AAAGATATTAATATTAATAAAGATCCACGTGGTAGAGAAAAGCCCTCTGATCACACACCTATTGAGATTAATTTAGCTTAAAGATTTAATTTTATTTACTAATTCTTCGTTAATATTTCTTGGGCCAGTATCCTTTCTATTCTTATGACGTCTTTCTCCAGGTAATCTTACTTCGCCCATTGATTTCATTTTTCCAAAAAATTCTTCTGCATGTTTTTGCCAATTAGTACCTGATGTTTTATCTGGATTAATGGCTAGTATGAATTCACCACCACTTGGAGGACCACCATCATTATTATCTTTAGCAGCAGTTTCAAAACTAAAATTATCTCCAACTAGTGCTCCTGCTAATAATTCTACCATCATTGCAATTGCAGATCCCTTGTAACCACCGAAAGGTAATAAAACTCCACCGTCAGCTATTTCCCCGGGATCAGTTGTTTCTTTACCATCTTTAGTTAACCCCGTTCCAAGTGGAACTTTGTGCCCTTCTCTTTTAGCAACTTGAACTTCTCCCATTGCCATTGAGGCTGTTGCCATATCATAAACAACTGGTGTTTTGCCTGGACGTGGCCAAGCAAATGAAATTGGGTTTGTTCCAAATAATGGTTTTATAGCACCAGCAGGTGCTACAGCGGGCTTGTAAGATGTACATGCAAATGCTACCAAACCCTCATCTGCTAACTTTTCTGTTTCAGGCCACATAGCAGCCATGTGATGTGAATTATTTATTGCTAATACTGCAACACCATTTTCTTTTGCAGCCATTGCTAATTCAGGCAATCCTTTATTTAAAACAACAGGTGCTAAACAATTATTTCCTTCCACTTTAATTACGGATGAAGATATTTTTTTTACTTCAGGTTTCCCCTTTCCATTAATCTTTCCACTTTTAAGTCCTGTCACATATGCTGGTAATCTAAATAGACCATGTGATACAGAACCATCTCTTTCTGCATTTCTAATTAAATCTGATAAAATTGATGCAGTTTCATCATCACAACCATTAGCTAAAAGAGTTTTTTTTGCTAATTCAAATATATTGTCTAAAGTTAATGAAACTGTACTCATTATTTTGATTTACATTTCTTACATAATCCAAAAAATTCTAAATTATATTTGCTATACTTCATACCTGAACTGTCTGAAAAATTAGATAAATATTTTGAAAGTTTTGAATTACTTATTTCGGATACATTTTCACAACTTTCACAAATTGAAAATGCTGTAGCTTTTGATACCTGACAGCTAGAATTTTGACAAGCTATAAAAGCATTTCTACTTTCGATCTTATGAATTTTTCCAATTTCAACTAGCTTATCTAACGCTCTATAAACTTGTAATGGAGCTTTGATACCTTTTTTTTGAACATTAAAAAGAATTGAATAAGCTTTCATAGGACCACCAGATTTATCAATAAGATCAAAAATAATTTTTTGATTTTTGGAAAGGTTATGTTCTTTTTGCATTTTTAAATTCTTATCAATTAGTAATCAGTTTTTCAATTTAATCGATTGTTTAATATTAAGTAAAGACAATATAAATAATACTAAAGCAGCCATTATTATTGAAGGCCCAGATGATGTATTAAATTCTAATGAAGAAAAGAGCCCTAATAAAACAGATAAAAGACCGCCAATAACAGAAAATAAAACCATCTTTTGAGGGCTATCTGATATGTTTCTAGCCATTGCAGCAGGTATAATTAACATTCCAGTAATTAATAATAATCCAACCATTTTAATTGATATGGCTATTACAGCAGCCATGAGAATAGTAAATATTGCTTTTGCTCTATCAGGATTTAATCCCTCAGCCTCAGCTAATTCGTAATTAACTGTCGATGCAAACAATGGTTTCCAAATTAATTTGAGAACTATTAAAATTACTGCTCCACCAGTCCATATAACAAATATGTCATTTGTTGTTACGGCTAAGATATCTCCAAATAAAAGCCCCATAATATCAAAACGGATAAAAGTTAGAAATCCAATTACTACTAATCCAACTGCTAATGAAGAATGAGCTAATAAACCAAGCAAAGCATCTCCTGGTAAATTAGTTTTTTTTTGTAGTTGTATTAATATAAGTGCAATTACAGATGAAATTATAAACACAGAAAGTGCAATATTAAGTTCAAACGAGTAAGCAATCGTCACTCCTAATAAAGCCGAATGTGATAAAGTATCACCAAAATAAGATAATCTTCTCCAAACAACAAAACATCCAAGTGGTCCTGTTACTAAAGCAACACCAATACCAGCAATTAACGCTCTAACAAAAAAATCATCTAACATATTAATTTTTTTTTATTTGACCTTCATCAGAATGAACGTGGTCATGCTTATGTTCATAAACTGTTAAAATTTGAGAAGCTTGTTCCCCAAATAACGTTTTATACTCGTTATTTCTTGCAACATCCATTGGTGTTCCGGAGCAACATACGTGTCCATTTAAACAAACAACATGATCCGTTGCAGTCATGACTGTATGTAGATCGTGAGAAATTAATAATATTCCACAATTTAAAGTATCTGAAATTTTTTTAATAAGTTCATATAATGCAATCTCTCCTGTGTAATCTACGCCTTGAACAGGTTCATCCAAGACTAATAATTCAGGTTTTTTAGAAATAGCTCTAGCTATTAAAACTCTCTGAAATTCACCTCCTGATAAATTACCTAGATTTTTATTTTTAAGATGCATAACACCTGTAAGCGTAAGAGCTTCATCAATTGCTTCATCTTTTATATCTTCTGTTAAAAGCATAAAATCATATACTCTTAATGGTAATGTCCAATCAATTGAGATTTTTTGAGGTACGTAACCAACTTTGTTAGTATATTTTTCTACAGATCCTTCTATGTTTTTGTAAATTCCTAAAGCAATCTTTGCTGTAGTACTTTTTCCAGAACCATTAGGTCCAATAAGGGTAACGATTTTTCCTTTTTCAACAGTTAATGAAACACCTTCTACTAGCCATTTATTATTTTGTTTAAAACCGGCGTTATTTAATTTTACTAATGTACTATTTTCTAAACTCATTAATTGCTTGACTTATAAATGTTATATTATTACATACTGTTATATTATAACAACAAATTAAATTACTTATTATGAAAAATATTAAAAAAATACCACTTATATTCTCAATATTATCAATTTTAACATTCTTTACACCAGCAAACGCTGAAATAAAAGTAGTTGCATCTATTAAACCAATTCATTCATTAGCTAGTTATTTAATGGACGGTATTGCTAAACCTGATCTAATAGTTGATGGATATGCATCTCCACACGGATTTGCGATGAAACCTTCTCATGCAAAAATGCTTCAAAATGCAGATCTAATATTCTGGGTTGGTGAAGATTTAGAGAATTTTCTAGAAAAACCATTAAGTTCAATTGCTAAGAAAGCAGAAAAAATTGAATTAATGGAAACTAAAGGATTACAGGTATTAAAATTTAGAGAAAGAAATATTTTTGATGAACATGATCATGACGATCACGGACATGACGATCATGGTAAAAAAGAAGATGATCATGACCATGATGACCATGGGAAAAAAGAAGATGATCATGACCATGATGACCATGGGAAAAAAGAGGATGATCACGAACACGATCATGACGATCATGGTAAAAAAGAAGATGATCATGACGATCACGGACATGACGATCATGATGGACATGCACATGGTGAATTTGATCCACACATTTGGTTAGACCCAATTAATGCAAAAGCTATGTTAAATGAGATGGCTGAACACCTAGTTGAAAATGATCCAAAAAATGAAGCTAAATACAAAAGTAATTTAGCTAAAGCTTTGCAAGAAATCGATAAACTTACAATTGATGTTATGACTGATTTAAGTAGCAGTGTTTCTTCAATTGTATTCCATGATGCTTATCAATATTTTGAGGAAAGATTTAATGTTAAAGTGTTAGGTGCATTTACTGTTAATACAGATGTAATGCCTGGAGCTGAACAACTTGCTGAAATTAGAAAAATTATCGAGCATGATAAAGTAGCTTGTGTATTCTCTGAGCCTCAATTTAATCCTGATATTATCAAGGCAGTAGCAAAAGATATGAAGATTAAAACTGGAGTACTAGATCCACTAGGAGCTACATTAGACCCAGGTAAAGATCTATATTTCAATTTAATTAGAAATATGTCTGCATCTTTCAAAGGCTGCTAATTTAAAGGAATAAAAATTAAATTTTAGTTTCCTCTATAATTGTAATAAATTCGTAACAAAAATTACATATAGAGGAGACTATGTTTATTAAAAAATATCTAAAATGGATTAGTACAGCTCTTGTTTTAACAGGTATATTGTTAACTAATTTAAATATCTACCCTGTCAATATTTACTTTCACGGATTAGGAGTTGTGGGTTGGACTATTGCAGGATTTTTATCAAAAGATAAGGCTATATTAACTAACTTTGGATTACAAATACCATTGTTTGTAATTGGAATTTATAAAATTATTTTCTAATGAAAAATATCTTATTTGTTTGTACAGGTAACTCAGCTAGAAGCATAATAGCTGAAAGTATTATAAACAACGAATATTCAAATAAATTTAAAGCTTATAGTGCTGGAAGCAATCCAACAGTAAAAATTAATGAAAATATCAAATTATATCTTACTAAAATAAAAAATTTTAATCTTGAAAATTGTTATTCAAAAAATTTTGATATATTTTTAAATAAGAAATTTAATATAGATCATGTAATAACAGTGTGTAATAACGCAAATAAAGAAGTTTGCCCTGTATGGCCAAATAATAACCAAATTATTCATTGGGATATTGAAGATCCTGTATCAAAATTTCAAAATTCAAATGAAAAACAGATAAACGAAATTATTAGTGAGACTTACGATATAATAAGTAAAAAAATAGAAATTTTATTAGAAAATGAAAATTAAAAAAAACATACTTATTGGAGAATTTTTAGGAAGTTGTTTTCTTGTAATGATCATCGTTGGTTCTGGTATAATGGCAGAAAATCTAACAAATGATGATGGTATTAAACTTTTAGCTAATACAATTGCTACTGGAGCTGGATTATTTGTTTTAATTACAGCCTTTGCTGATATTTCAGGAGCTCATTTTAATCCTTTTGTAAGTTTAGCAATGTTTTTTAGAAAAAAAATTAAAAGTGATCTTTTAAAATATTATATTCCTGCACAAATATCTGGTTGTTTATTTGGAGTAATGTTAGCTAATGTTTTTTTTGAACACGCTCTTTTAGAGTTATCAACTAAAAATAGAGATGGATTGCATATATTTTTTTCAGAAATTATTGCTACCTTTGGTCTGATATTTGTTATTTTTGCAACTTTAAAGGATGGAAAAACGATAGTAGCGATTAGCGTAGCAACATATATTTCTGCAGGTTATTGGTTTACTTCTTCAACATCTTTTGCAAATCCAGCTGTATCTATAGCTAGAACATTTACTGATTCTTTTACTGGAATTAATTATCTTAATACACCAACCTATATTTTAGCTGAATTTATTGGATTAATTTTAGCAGCGTATATTCTTAAAATTATCTATAAATAACACAACTTATATATGTAAATTATATTAAAATTTAATTTACATAAATTTAAAATATTATAATGAAGACGAATCCACTTAAGATTATCAAAATAAAATAATTCACTTATAGACTTCTCTTTAACTTAGACTAAATATTGATGAATCTTCTCTTTGATTCTCAAATAAATAAATTTAATCGTAGAATTTTTTACCTTTAATGAATATTTACTTTCTCAAGTCATGAGACGGAACCGAAAACAATAATATATAGGAGAAAAAATGGATATGACTTTAGTATACACAGTTATAGGGTTTGCCCTAGCTGGATATAGCGTAATCGCTAATGACTCAATTCAAACACTTGGTACCTTTATAGCCTCAAAAAAGAAATGGTTTAAATGGTACATACTAGCTGGATCAGCATCTGCTGTTATGATTTTTGCATTAGCTTGGGGATGGTATGCGTATGATGGTGATATTTCTTACGGAAGATTAAATAGAATACCTTATCAAGAGATTCAATGGTATCATGCAGTAGCACCTGTGATACTGTTGTTATTAACAAGAATTGGAATACCAGTATCAACAACCTTTTTAGTTCTTTCAGCATTTGCTTCAACAGTTGTGTTAGAAAAAATGTTGTTAAAAAGCGTTGTAGGTTATGGATTAGCAGCAATGGTTGCTTATATAGCTTGGATAGCAGTATCAAAATTTATTAACGAAAAATTTGACGAAGTAGATGACAAATGGAGAAGCTTTTGGAGAAATGCTGTTTGGGTTTCCTCAGGTTGGTTATGGTGGGTTTGGTTATCTCACGATGTAGCTAATATTGCAGTATATCTGCCTAGACAATTAGACTTAACATTGCTTTTAATTGTAATGGCATACTTTACTTCTTTGTTATTTTACATTTTCTACATTCAAGGTGGGCCAATTCAAAAAGTTGTTCTTGAAAAAACAGGAACGAGATATGCAAGATCGGCAACAATTATAAACGTAATTTATGCTGCTGTATTATTCTACTTCAAAGAACTTAATGACTTACCAATGTCAACTACATGGGTATTCGTTGGGTTATTATGTGGCAGAGAACTAGCAATATCTACAATGAATAAAGATTATAAATTTAAGTATGTCTTCCCATTAATTGGTAAAGACTTTCTTAAAATGATTTTTGGATTAAGTGTTTCAGTGGGTATCGTTTTAGCGATCCACTACATAATTATTCCAAATAATTGGTTTTAAATAAATCTTTATGGTCGTGTTATATTATTTAACACGGCCATATACATCCTGATATCGTACAATATCGCTTTCTTTTAAAATTGATCCAATTTGAGCTTCGACAATTTTAACAGGTTTTTTTCCTGGATTTTGAACTCTGTGGATTGCCTCTAACGGAATGAATATATGTTCACCAGGTTTTTTAATTATAATATCTTTATTAAGAGTTATTTTAGCATTGCCTTGGGTCACTAACCAATGTTCCGCTCGGTGATGGTGTTTTTGTAAACTTAAAATGCCTTTTGGTTTTACGTATAGTTCTTTTATTAAAAATTCTTTTCCTTCAAATAAATTAGTATATCTACCCCATGGACGGTAATACACGTTTTTTTTCTTAATATATTTGTTTTTATTTTTGTCATACATTTTCAGAATTTCTTTCCAACTACCAAGATCTGACCAAGGTATATCTAGTTTGATAGCGTTAATTTGTTTGGTTTTTTCTAGAATTGCATAATCAAAAGATTTAGCAGTAGCTTTTATAAATGAAGCTTTATTTAAGTAATATGTGTTAGCTTTGTGTTTTGCTTTATTAACTGCATTTAAACAATTTCTGTAAGTTTTAGGCTGATATTTTTTAAAGTTATTAATTATAGAATCTTTTCTAAGATAAAACATTCCTGAATTCCAATAACCTTTTTTCTTTATAATTTGTTTAGCTTTAGCCTCTTTTGGTTTTTCAATAAATCTTGTTACTTTATTGATATTACCTTTAATTTTTTTTGTTAAAAAATAACCATAATCACTCGTTGGAGATTTAGGTTTAATTCCAAAAACAAATATATTTTCTTCGTTAAGGTTTAATTTATTTTTATTTATCGCCTTATTAAAAATATTCATCTTTTCAATCAAATGATCTGCTGTAAAAAACATTAAGGGCTGATTATCTGGAATATCTTTAATTAAAGCAGTGCTTAATATTGCTGGTGCAGTATTTCTTTTAGCTGGTTCTACAACAATTTTATATTTGTTTATTTTGTTTTTTCTTAAATACTGTTTTACTTTGTTTAAGTATTTTTTATTGGTGCTGACGATTGGAGAGTCGTAAATTGATGCTTTTGTTCTATCAAGTGTTTTACCAAGCAAAGTCCAATTACCAAAATCAATAAACTGTTTTGCTTGATGATTTTTAGAATTTGGCCAAAGTCGAGTTCCAGCGCCTCCACACAAAATTACTGGACGAATTTTCATTAAATTTCTGAATAATCCTTGACTTCTTTTTTCTTACCTGGGTGCGTTGGTGCTCCTAAATATGCAGGTCCAACTGTTTGTGCATATTTCCATAAAGTACCAGATCCAAAATCTGATTTTCTAGCTTTCCATTTTCTTCTTCTTGTAGCCATTTCTTTTTTAGAAAGCCTTACGTTGATAGTTCCTTTTTTAGCATCGATATCAATGATATCTCCTGTACGTAAAAGGCCTATAGGACCCCCTAGAGCGGCTTCAGGGCCCACGTGACCGACGCAAAAGCCTCTTGTGGCTCCTGAGAACCTACCATCAGTTATAAGGGCTACTTTCTCCCCTTTTCCCTGTCCATAAATTGCACCAGTTGTTGATAACATTTCTCTCATACCTGGACCTCCAACTGGTCCTTCATATCTAATTATAATTACATCACCATCATTATATTTTCTGCTTTGAACTGCTTTCATTGCACTTTCCTCATTATCAAAGCATCTTGCTTTTCCAGTAAATTGTAATTTTTTAAGTCCAGCAACTTTAACAATTGCACCTTCTGGAGCTAAGTTCCCTTTTAACCCAACCACACCTCCTGTTGGTGATAATGGATTTTTATAAGATCTCATTACTTTTTGTTTTGGATTAAATTTAATACTTTTTAAATTTTCCTTCATAGTTTTTCCAGTTACAGTCATGCAATCACCATGAATATATCCACCTTCATATAAAGTTTTTAATAACATTGGAACACCGCCTGCTAACCACATATCTTTAGCAACATATTTTCCACCTGGTTTTAAATCTGCAAGATAAGGTGTTCTTTTAAAAATTTTAGCAACATCCATTAAATCAAATTTAATTCCTGCTTCATTTGCAATAGCTGGTAAATGTAAACCTGCATTTGTAGATCCACCAGTTGCAGCAACAACTGTTGCAGCATTTTCTAAAGCTTTTTTTGTAACAATATCTCTTGGTTTAATTCCTTTTTTTAAAAGGTTCATAACCATTTTACCGCTAGCTTTTGCGTATTTATCTCTTTCTTCATATGGAGCAGGTGTTCCTGCTGAATAAGGAAGTGCTAGTCCAATAGCTTCAGATACACATGCCATTGTGTTTGCTGTAAATTGTCCTCCACACGCACCCGCACTTGGACAAGCAATTAATTCTAATTTTCTAAGTTCTGCAGCTGACATTTGACCAGAAGAATGTTTTCCAACAGCTTCGAACACATCTACTACAGTCACGTCTTTACCTTTGTATCTTCCTGGTAAAATTGATCCACCATATATAAATACACTTGGTACATTTAATCTAACCATCGACATCATTAGACCTGGTAAAGATTTATCACACCCAGCTATACCAACTAATGCATCATAACAATGGCCTCTAACTGTAAGTTCAGCTGAGTCTGCTATTACTTCTCTAGATATCAATGAAGACTTCATCCCTTCATGACCCATCGCAATACCATCAGTGACGGTAATTGTACAAAATTCTCTTGGGGTTCCACCATAAGCTCTAACACCTTTTTTAACTGATTGAGCTTGTCTCATAAGCGCAATATTACATGGGGCTGCTTCATTCCATGTAGAAACCACGCCAATAAATGGTTTTGCAACATCTTTCTCGGTTTCTCCCATGGCATAATAAAAAGATCTATGCGGTGCTCTGTCTGCTCCTAATGATGTATGTCTGCTTGGAAGTTTCTTTTTGTTAAATTTAGCCATTATATACCCTTAATTGTTAATGATATTTTCTCAATATCATTCTTTAAATTATTATAATTATTTTTTTCTTGTTCAACAATCTCTTTTGGAGCTCGATCTACAAAACTTTTATTCTCTAATCTTTGAGAAATTTTATTCATCTCTTGCTCTAATTTACTTTGTTTATTTGTTAAATTTTCTTTAATTAATTTTAAATCAACATCTTTATCAAAATAAATCTTAAACAAATCACCAGAAACAACCATTGTAGCAGCTGGTTTATCTAAATCTTTATCCGATATGCTATTTATTCTGCCAAGTCTTTTAAGAATTATTTCATTTGTATTTATAAATTCTTTCTGATTTTTATTAATATTACTTATTGATACATCAATAAATGAGCCTGGGCTTACATTTAGTTCATTTTTAAATGATCTAATCTCTGAAATAATGTTAATGATATTCTCGACCTGTTCAATAGTACTATCCTTATTTATTTCACCTGATAACCAATTTTTAAGCATCAAATAATCATTACCGTCATTATCAAATTTGTTTTTAAGCCAAATTTCTTCTGTAACAAAAGGAATAAAGGGATGTAGCAAAATCAAAATTTGTTTGAACACAAATGATGATACCTTTTTAACCTCTGCTTTAGCTTTTTCATCATCTGAAAAAAGTATTGTTTTAGATAGTTCTAGATACCAATCACAATAAGAATGCCACGCAAATTGATAAGCGTTTTTAGCTGCTTCATCAAATCTATAATCTTCAAGATTTTTTTCTATCTTATCTTTAGTTTCAACAAGTTCTGAATATATCCATTTATTGATATTTATATTTAAATTTGGAACTTGATCTATATCTTTAAAATCACATTCATTGGTGATTAAAAAATTATTAGCATTCCATAATTTGTTTAAAAAATTTCTATAACCCTTAACTCTGTCTTCAGAAAGTTTAACATCTGTACCTGGTGATGCCATTGAAAGTAATGTAAATCTAAGTGCATCTGCACTATATTTTTCAATTAAATCTAAAGGATCAATTACATTACCTTTTGATTTAGACATTTTCTGTCCTTTCTCATCTCTAACTAGTGCATGAACATAAATATCTTTAAATGGTTCTTTATTTAAAAATTCTGTACCAAACATAATCATTCTGGCAACCCAAAAAAATATAATATCAAAACCTGTAACTAATACTGATGTTGGATAAAATTTATCCACAAATTTACTATCATCTGGCCATCCAAGTGTTGCAAAAGGCCATAAGCCAGATGAGAACCAGGTATCTAAAACATCTGGATCACGATTTAATTCAACATCTTTACCATAATGTTTTTTAGCTTGTTGTTTTGCATCATCTTCATTTTCTGCAACAAAAATTTTTTTATCAGGACCATACCATGCAGGTATTTGATGTCCCCACCAAAGTTGTCTTGAAATACACCATGGCTCAATGTTATCCATCCATTGGAAATAAGTCTTTGACCAATTCTCAGGAAAGAAATTAGTTTTTTTTGAGTTAACAACTTCTTTAGCTTTAATAGACAATTTACCAGCATCTGCAAACCATTGTTCTGTTAAGAAAGGTTCAATTATTGAATTAGATCTATCTCCGTAAGGAACTTTGTTTTTAATATTTTCTTCTTTTACAAAAAATTCTTTTTCTTTTAGTTCTTTTAAAATTCTTTTTCTTGCTTCAAACCTATCAAGACCTACATAATTTTTTGGAGCATTTTCATTTATTTTACCCGCTTCGGTAAAAATATTAATTATTTCAAGATTGTTTCTTTGACCAACATCATAGTCATTAAAATCATGCGCTGGTGTAATTTTTAATGCACCTGTTCCTTGCTCAGGATCAGCATAATCATCTTCAATGATTTTTATTTTTCTTTCAACAATAGGTATGGTTGCGGTTTTTCCAACAAAGGATTTAAATCTTTCGTCTTTAGGATTAACGGCAATAGCTGTATCACCGAGCATTGTTTCAGGCCTTGTTGTTGCAATTGTAATGAATTCTTCAGTCCCATCTATTGGGTATCTAATGTAATAAATTTTAGAATTTACTTCTCTTTGATCTACTTCTAGATCTGAAATAGCTGTTTTTAAAACTGTATCCCAATTAACTAATTTCTTATCTTTATAGATCAGTCCTTTTTTATAAAGATCTACAAAAACCTTAATTACTGATTTGGATAAATTCTCATCCATAGTGAAGGCATTTCTTGACCAATCACAAGAGCAACCAAGTTTTTTTAATTGGTTAATTATGATATCTCCATATTGCTCTTTCCACTCCCAAACTTTTTCAATAAATTTTTCTCTACCAATTACATTTTTATCAATTTTTTCAGAGCTTAATTTTTTCTCTACTAAGGCCTGAGTAGCAATTCCTGCATGGTCTGTACCTGGTTGCCATAAAGTTTCAAAATTATTCATCCTATGATAGCGAACTAATAAATCTTGGATAGAATTATTGAGAGCATGACCCATGTGTAAGCTACCGGTTACGTTTGGTGGGGGAATTACAATTGAGAATTTTTTTGAATTTTCTTTAGGTTTAAAAAGACCATTTTTTTCCCAATAAGAATAAATTCTATTTTCTACATCAGAATGTATATATTTATCGTTACTCATTGATTTTAAAGTTTATAATTTAATAATCTAAATTAACAATAATCAATTTGGATCGTTATTTAATAGACTAATAGAAAAAATTTATTATAAAAAGGCATCTGTAGCTATTAGCTAAAAATAAGATGGCAACGTGGCGGAATGGTTACGCAGAGGATTGCAAATCCTTGTATCCCGGTTCGATTCCGGGCGTTGCCTCCAAAAAAAATCTTGTTTTAGTTTTAAAAAAAAGTAAGTTGGTTTTTTACATTCCTCGGTAGCTCAGTTGGTAGAGCAGTTGACTGTTAATCAATTGGTCGCAGGTTCGAGTCCTGCCCGAGGAGCCAAGAAAAATCAAATAGTTATAAAAAAATTAATATGGGGTCAGAGACAAATTAATTTTAAACTGCTTTTGAAATATTGGATCCTGATATTTGTAAAGATTTATTTAATTTCAGTTTTTGATCAGCATTAAGTTCTGAATATAATTTTACTAAAAAATTATAATTAACATTCATGTGACCTTCTTGTGATTTTTCTAAATTTACTAAGTATTCTGAAAAATCTTCAAAAAAATAATTAATTGGTACTTTCAAGTAATTAGAAAGTTGTAGTAATCTAATTGAACTTACACCATTCGTACCTTTTTCATATTTTTGTATTTGTTGAAATGTAACGTTTATAGCTTTCGCCACTTTAGTCTGCGTCAAACCCAAAGCTAATCTTCTTAGCTTAAGCTTATTGCCTAAGTGTTTGTTGAAATTATCTTCCATTAAGACCCCTCTTAATTAAATTTTAAAATACTATTGAACATATTTATTAATGTTACTGCAATAGAAAAATTTATTATTTTTTATAAGAAATTTAGAAAAACCCAAACATTGTCAAGCATTAGTTGAATGCAAAAGAAACATATTTGGTTCGTGTAATTTAGAATTTCTCTAAATTATTATATATTTTTATAATATTTGACTTAAAAAGAGCTTAGTCCTATCGCTCTTAGGGTTAGCAAAAAACTCTTTAGTTTCGGCTCTTTCAACAATCATTCCTTCATCCATAAAAATAACTTCATCAGCTACTTCTTTAGCAAATCCCATCTCATGCGTTACAACTATCATTGTCATTCCTTGATTTGCCAAATCTACCATTACGTCTAAAACTTCTTTAATCATCTCTGGATCTAAAGCTGATGTAGGTTCATCAAATAACATTATTTTCGGCTCCATACAAAGTGCTCTAGCTATAGCGACCCTTTGTTGTTGACCACCTGACAATTGACCTGGAAATTTTTGTGCTTGATCAAGTATTTGAACTCTTTCCAAATGTTTTAAAGCTAATTCTTCTGCTTCTTTTTTTGGCATTTTCTTTACCCAAATAGGTGCGAGTGTGCAATTATCTACAATTGATAAATGTGGAAATAAGTTAAACTGTTGAAATACCATACCAACTTCCGCTCTAATTTTTTCAATATTTTTTGTATCTTCCGTCAAAGTGTTTCCATCAACGATAATATCTCCTTGTTGATGTTCCTCTAATCTATTTATACATCTAATTAATGTGGATTTGCCAGATCCTGAAGGCCCACAAACAACAATTTTTTCTTTTGCTTTCACTTCTAGATTAATGTCTTTTAAAACTTGAAAATCACCAAACCATTTATTCATATTTTTTATTTGAATAATACTGTCTGACATAATTTATCGTTCTGTTTTATATTTCTGTTCTAGATTATAGCTATACTTACTCATTGCATAACAAATAATCCAGAAAATTATTGCAGCAAATACGTAGCCTTCCATTGCAAATCCTAACCATTTAGGATTGGTTTTTGCTAAATTTAACATTCCTACTATTTCTAATAAACCAACCACAAATATTAAAGGTGTATCTTTTACTAAAGCCAAAAATGTATTAGCAATACCTGGAATTACAAGTTTTAAAGCTTGAGGCAAAATTACAAATATATGCATTCGCCAATAACCCATTCCAAGTGATTTTGCAGCCTCATATTGACCACGTGGTAACGCTTGTAAACCACCTCTAATAACTTCTGCAACATAAGCAGCTTCAAATAATGAAATAGCTATTATGCATCTGACTAATTTATCTATAAAAAAATCTGCAGGCAAAAACATTGGAAACATCACTGCAGACATAAATAAAACTGTAATTAATGGAACACCTCTCCAAAACTCAATAAAACCAATCGATATATATCTTATTAATGGAAAATCTGATCTTCTACCTAAAGCAAAAGCCATTCCAATAGGAAAACAGAAAATTAAACAGAAAAAAGAAATTATAAATGTTAATGATAATCCACCCCAAGCTCCAGTCTCAACCCAGTTTAATCCATCTAATTTACCTAGTTCAATCAATTCCTCATAAAAAACAAAATATTTCAAAACTATATACAAAGTAATAGGTACAAATATAAAATAATAAAATTTAAATTTACTTGGAATAAAAAAACCAACAATTATAGAAATTACTGCTGCAATTATTCCATAAGAGAAATCAAAAAAAATAGGACCACCTGATATAAAAAAGAAAATAAATAAAAATGCAATAAAAGGATAAATTATAACGTAGTATAAAGTTAAATATTTTTTATACTTTTCTGTCGCAAAATATCCAACAGAACCTAAAAGAGCTAACGCAATAAAAGATAAATTTATTCTCCATTGCTCAGCATTAGGATACATTCCATACATAAATCTTCTAAACCAGACTTTTATATAAGTCCAACAAGCTCCTGTGCCAGAACAAACATCTTTACTATCTCCAGCAAAACTTGCGTCAACTACAAACCAACTTAAAATTGGGGGAGTTGCTTTAATAATTATAAAAATGATTAATAACGATAAAATTGCATTAAAATTATTCGTATTTATATTTTTATTTACTTGGTCTAAAAACTTATAACCACTATGCTCAATTCTGATAAAATATAATCCTATAAATCCTAATATAATTGGAACTATAAAACTTAAAGATGAAGGTAGAAATCCTGTTATATTTAAACTAAAAAATGAATTGAGAAAAACATCTATAACACTAATAACAAATAAAAATGAACCAATGTATAAAAAGGTAGTCAAGTTATCTTTGTCTGGTTTTAAAAAATTAATTTTTGACATTTATTTTTCCTTAATAGCAATTTTTTTATTATACCAATTCATTAAAATAGAAATTGAAATACTTAAACTTAAATATGTAAGCATTGTAATAGATACAATTTCAATAGCTTTACCAGTTTGCATAAGCGCTGTACCAGCAAAAACTAATACTAAATCAGGGTAAGCAATAGCAGCTGCTAGAGATGAATTCTTAGTTAGATTTAAATATTGATTGGTTGTTGGTGGAATAATAATTCTTAAAGCCTGTGGCATCACAACCAACTTTAAAACTTGGTTAGGGTTTAAACCAATAGATGCAGCAGCTTCTTTTTGACCTTTTCCAACTCCTTGAATTCCAGCTCTAACACACTCAGCTATAAAAGTTGCTGTGTACAGCGCTAATGACAAAGTTAAAGCTATTAACTCTGGAGGTAAGCTTACTCCACCTTCGTAGATAAATGAGGTTGTTGCTAATTGTTTTAATTTTGGTATTTCAAAAGATAGGCTAACGCCTCCTATTAAAAAGCTTAATAAAGGCAAAATAAAAATTAAACCTATTGCAATCCAAAAGACTGGTAGCTGTTTTCCTTGTGTTTCCTGAACCTTTCGAGCATGAATTCTTATTACAACAATCGCTACAATTGCTGCAATTAATGAATATAAAAACACATTTAGATTTTCCCAAATAAACGCTGGCACATATAAACCTTTTATTGTTAAATAAAAAACACCTAAGATTGCATCCGCGTCCTGAGGTAATGGTAGTGCTCTTAAAGCAGCAAAATACCAAAAAAATATTTGTAAAAGTAGCGGTATATTTCTAAAAAACTCTACATAAAAAGCGGCAAACTGATTTATTAAATAGTTTGGAGACAGTCTTGCTACACCGACTATTACACCAAGAATAGTTGCAAAAATAATTCCAATTACAGAAACTAAAATAGTATTGAGTAAACCTACTAAATATGCACGAAAGTAAGAATGCGATCCATCGTATTCAATTAGAGAAAACTGAACGTCAAATGAAGACTCCTGAGAAAGAAACCCATAACCAAAATCAATACCTCTATTTTCCATATTGATTTGTGCGTTATATGTAAAAAATCCAAAAACTAGTACTACAACTAAAACAGTAATTAATTGGGGAATGATTTTTTGTAATTTTAAGTCCATCTGAACGCTTATAAAAAAAAGGGCTAGAAAAATCTAGCCCTTTTTAATTAGTTAAATGTGC
Source organism: uncultured Pelagibacteraceae bacterium (assembly GCA_902624045.1). Classification (GTDB taxonomy): domain Bacteria; phylum Pseudomonadota; class Alphaproteobacteria; order Pelagibacterales; family Pelagibacteraceae; genus Pelagibacter. The sequence continues at coordinate 112,856 of CACNVX010000001.1, read as the reverse complement.
AATTATCTTGCAGGTGGTACATAAAGAATTCCACCTTTAGTCCATAATTCATTTGGACCTCTGTCAGGTAAAATCCCAGTGTCAGCTATATTTCTTTTATAGCTTTCTCCATAGTTACCAACTTGCTTAATAATTCTTAAACTCCACTCATTGTCTAGACCAAAAGCAGCACCTAATTCACCTTCAGCACCAACTAATCTTTTAACAGCTGGGTTATCTGAAGTTTTCATTGAGTCTGCATTAGCAGAAGTAATTCCGTACTCTTCCGCTTCAATCATAGCATTTAAAGACCATCTTACGATGTCTTCCCACACTGAGTCACCCTGTCTAACAACTGGTCCTAAAGGTTCTTTAGAAACAGTTTCAGGTAATACGATATGCTCATCTGGGTTAGACATTTTTGTTCTTTGTGCAGCTAAACCTGATTTATCAGTAGTGTAAGTATCACATCTACCAGCATCATATGCAGCTACGACTTCATCAGCTTTTTCAAATGCAACTGGCTCATAAGAAATTCCTTTAGAATTAAAGAAGTCTCTCATATTTAACTCAGTTGTTGTACCAATGTTTGTACAAGCTGAGATACCATCTTTAAATTGGCTTGTTGAAGTTATACCAGAACTTTTTCTAACCATGAAACCTTGACCATCGTAGAAGTTTACTCCAACGAAAGTAAGTCCGATATCAGCATCTCTAGAAAGAGTCCAAGTTGTGTTTCTTGATAAGATATCAATCTCACCAGAAGTTAAAGCTGTAAACCTTTCTTTAGCACTTAATGGTGTAAACTTAACTTTGTTTGCATCACCTAGTACTGCAGCAGCTACTGCTCTACATACGTCAACGTCAATACCAGTCCAATTTCCTGCTGCATCAGCATTAGAAAATCCTGGAAGACCTTGAGATACTCCACATCTTACAAAACCCTTCTTTTGAGTGTTTTTAAGTGTTTTAGATTTTTTAGCAGCCATAGTTTCTGTTGTAAAAGTAAACAACACCGCAACCATAGCGACTAAAGAAGTTAATTGTTTTACGTATTTAAACATTATTCTTCCTTTATGTTATTTTATTTGTTAACAAATAATTCAAAATTACTTTTGAATATTTTCAATTTAAACATGTAAGAAATTACTCTTCAAGATAAAATAATGTTAAAAGTTAATTTATATAAATTCTAGTCAAGCGATATTTCAAATATTTATGGTGTGAAAAAGTCAGTAATGGCGCGCCCTGAAGGATTCGAACCTACGACCCTCGGTTTAGAAAACCGATGCTCTATCCAGCTGAGCTAAGGGCGCAAATATATTTAATAATACTTATAATACCAAATTAATATTTAAAAAGAAATTTTTTTGCGATTAACAATAAAGATAAAAGCTCAACTCTACCAATAATCATAAAAATAATAAGAAAATATTTGGATAAAAAATTAATGTTTTCAAAATTAAATTCAGAAATTCCATATGCTGAAGAATTAACTGTATTCATCAAAGTTAACACAGCTAATTTAAATGCATATTCAAATTGTATATTATTTAACGATAAAAACATTGTTAATACAAAAAGTGATATAATAAAAATCAAAACTGTTAAAAAATATTTATTTATGTCTTTTGTGTCAAAGTTAATTTTAGAAAAAACAAGTTTGTTCATAAATACATTTTTAGGTTTACTAAATGACAGAATTTGATTAATTGAATATTTTGTTAAAGAATATATTTTTAAAAATTTTATTCCAGAGCTAGTTGAAAAAAAAGAACCGCCTAAAATTACTAATATTAAATATACGAAACTTAAATTATTTTGGTCTATATTTAAAGAAATACCGATATTAGAAATGCTACTCACTAATGAAAATAAATTGTAGGTAAAATTATTATCATAACTAAAAAAAACAAAAAAAATACTTAAAACGAATAAAAAATAAATAAACAGATGTATATCTTCATAAAAAAAATTTAAATTTTTATTTCTGAAGAAGACTAAATTATAAATAAAAAATATACTAAAAAATGATATTAACATTAAAATTGAAAAAACAATTATCTGTGAATTATGAATTAAAATTTTAGAAAGGTCATTTACTGGTAAAAAACCTCCTGAAGATATTATTGTCATAGCTAAATTTAAGGAGTTAAATGTTCTAACTCCAAAAATATTTAAAAAAATAAAAATTATCATTGTTAATCCAGAATATAATAAAAATATTTTTACAGTCTGTTTTAAAATCTCAGAGGAATTGAAAGATAAAAAGTTTGTTAAAGATTTTTTCAAACTTTCATCATAAATATCTATTAGATATATTATAGAATATAAAAAATATAATCCTCCTATCCATTGTATTGATGACCTCCATAAGATAAGGCCTTGATCAATATGCTTTATGTTATCAAATATAGTGAAACCAGTGGATGTAAATCCTGAAACAGACTCAAAATAAGCATTTAAAAAAGTTAAATTATATATGCTCAAGTATAATGGAATTGACAAAACTAATGGCATAAAAATATAACCTAACAAAATAGTCAAAATTTTTTCAAATATTGTCGGTTTACTATCTTTAAGTTTAATTTTATAAAATATTAATCCTATGAATGCTGATACTATCAAACTATAATAATAAGTGTTAAGATTTAAATAAAGATTAAAGTAATAAGAATAAAGAATATTAAAAAAAGATAAAAAAGAAATTAATATAAAAAAAAAACTTAAATATTTTACTCTAAATAATGACATTTATTAGATAGAACTAATTCTAAATATATTTTCAACTATTGAAATAGTGTCCTTTTTTGCAAGAAAAACGACTTTATCGTCTTTCTGGAATACAAAATTTGATCTTGGTATTATTATTTTTTTTTCTCTTAGTACTGCTCCAATTCTTATTTCCTCTGGCAAGTCAGAATTTTTTAATTCTCTATTTATCAATTCAGATGTTTCAATGATTTCAGCTTCTATGACTTCATATTCACCGTTCATAATTGTGTATGCTGTCTCAATAGTGCCTTTATGAACATGTTTTAAAATACTTGAAACTGTATTCATTCTAGGATCAATTAAATCATCAATTTTTAGAGAGTTTTGCAACAATGAATAATTAGGTTTATTAATCAGTGCCATAGTTCTTTTATCACTTATATCTTTTTCATCTTTTGCAAACTTTTCTACTAATACACTTACCATTAAATTATCTTCATCGTCATTTGTTAAAGCAAGAACAGTTTCAGCTTCCTCTAAATTTGCTTCAACTAAAACTTCTTCATCGAGTGCATCTCCATTAATAACTATTGAATTGTTTAATTCATTTGCAAGAAATTCTGCTCTTTCTTTATTTTTTTCAATAATTTTTACACGAACAGCATCTTGTCTTTCTTCAAGATTTTTGGCTAAATTAAAGCCAATATTACCACCCCCCACTATCAAAATTTTATTAGAAACTTTTTCATTATGACCAAATGCTTCTAAAGTTTCTAACATTTGAGAAGAGTTAATAATAACATAAATTTTGTCATCTTTTTTAATATCATCATTTTTCTTTGGTATAAAAAATTTTTCATCTCTTATAATGCCAATTACATTTGCATCTAAATTAGGATATTTTTTTGTTAAATTGTTAAGTTTAATATTTATTAAATTACAATTTTCATTGATTAAAATTTCTAATAACCTTATTTTGTTTTCAGCAAAAGGAACATTATCTAATGCTCCAGGTGCTTCAAGCTTTCTTTGAATAGATTTAGCAATTTCAATTTCGGGAGAAATAATAACATCTATTGGTAGATTTTCTTTATTATAAACCCTAGTAAATTTTGGGTTCAAATAATCTTGAGATCTTATTCTGGCTATTTTTTTTTGAATATTAAAAATTGAAAAAGCTATCTGACAGATAACCATATTAATTTCATCGTTTCGAGTTACTGCAATAATCATATCTGTTTCAGCAGCATTTGCTTTTTCAAGAATAGAAGGATACGTACCTTTACCAACAATTGCTTTTACATCTAATGCATCATCAATTTTTTGAATATCCTCACTAGATGGGTCTATAACAGTAATTGAGTGCCCCTGTTCGCTTAATTGTTTAGCTATAGTAAAACCCACTCTACCAGCGCCACATATGATTATATTCATTTAATTAAATTCTTTTATACCTAGGCCTTTTAATTTTCTATGCAAAGCACTTCTTTCCATGCCAACAAAGTTTGCTGTTTTAGAAATATTTCCATTAAATTTTTTCAATTGAATAGTTAAATACTCTTTTTCAAATTTTTCTCTAGCCTCTTTTAATGGCACAGATAGGCTATTTTCAGCAATTTGATCATCGAAATTAAGGTTTTTTAGGGATTCCTTAATAATGTTTGAAATTTTATCTTTAGTATCAGGTTGTAATATTGCTATTCTTTCAATTAGATTTCTTAATTCCCTTACATTTCCATGCCAATTATGATTTAAAATATAGCTATTGTTTTCATCTATTTCTAATTCTTTTATATTATAATTTTCTGAAATTTTTTTTGAAAAATATTTTATTAAAAGAGGAATATCTGAAATTCTTTGATTTAATGGCTCAATATTAATTTCAAAAACATTTATTCTATGAAATAGATCTTCTCTAAAGTTACCAATTTCTATTTCTTTTTTTAAATCTTTGCTAGATGAACAAATTAATCTAACATCTACAATAATATCATTACTTCCATTAACTCTTTTAAATTTTTGATCAGTTAAAACTCTTAAAATTTTAGATTGAATATCCAACGGAATTTCTGAAATTTGATCAATCAAAAGAGTTCCATTATTTGCTTTTTCAAGAGCACCGTATGAAATAGAACCATTTTCTTTTTCTTCTCCAAATAATTCTAATTCATATTTATTAAAATCTAATAGAGCTCCATTTAGTACTACAAAAGGTTTTTTATTTCTATTAGAAGATTTATGTATTTTTCTAGCAACTAGTTCTTTTCCTGATCCAGAAGGACCACTTATAAACACTCTGCTTTCGGTAATTGAAATTTTGTTAATTTGATCAATGATATTTACAATATTTTTGCTGCTACCGATTAATTCGTAAGAAGAAAACAATTTACTTTCATATTCTTTATTTTGTTTTTTTAAGTTAAAATTCTCAACTGCTCTTTTAACAAAGTTGAGTAATCTTTCTTGATCAAATGGTTTTTCTATAAATTCAAATGCACCGTGTTGTAAAGATTTTACAGCCATTTCTATATTAGCATGACCTGATATTATTATTACAGGAATATCGATATTTTTAGTTTTTATGTGTGAAAGAAGTTCAATACCATCGTTATCTCCTTTGTCTAATTTAACATCAAAAATAGCTACATCGGGTAATTTTTTGTCTATCTCAGATAAAGCTTGTTTATAATTAGCAGCAACACGTGTTTTGTAACCAGCATCTATAATGAGTTCTTTTATTATATTTCTTATATCAGCATTATCATCAACGATTAAAATTTCTGCACTCATTTTATTATATAAAAATTAATTTTTATTTTTGCTCCATCTTTAGATGGAATAAATTCAATATTTCCATTGTGATCATTAACAATTTTATTTACAATTGATAAACCCAATCCTGTTCCATTTTTTTTTGTTGTAAAATAAGGATTTAAAATTTCTTTAATATTTGATTTTAAATTACCAAATCCAACACCATTGTCTGTTATAATAGAGGTTATGTGGTTATCATATTGGGTAAGTTCAATACCAATTTTTTTGTTGAAACTACTGTTATTTTGACTTCTTTGATTAATACTTTCTATAGAATTTTTAATCAAATTTAAAAAAACCCTACTTATTTGTTCTTTATCACTTTCTAATAAAATTTCATCAGAGCTTTTTTTAAAATATATTTTTATAGAATTATCTAATTCTTTTAACAAATTTATATTTTCATTAATTATGTTTACCAAATTATTTTTTCTAAATATTGGTTTTGGCATTCTTGCAAAATCTGAAAATTCGTTGACTAACTTCTCAATAACTTTAATTTGATTATTTATAATTTTAAGATTCTCTTTAAAATTTTCAGAATTATTTACATTTAGTTGTTTTGCATATTTATTTTTCAATCTATCAATTGTTAATTGAATTGGTGTAAGTGGATTTTTAATTTCATGAGCAAGCTTTCTTGCTAAGTTTCCCCAAGCCTCATGCCTCTCATTAATTATTAATTTTTCTTGTTGGCTTTTTAATCTATCAATCATTAAATTAAAATTTTTGTTTAGAGCTTCCAAATCTTTATCGGTCTTAACCTCAGGAACTTTTGCATCAAAATTTCCTTGTCCTATCGATGTGGATGCAAAAATTAAATTATTAATAGATCTAAAAAACCTTGATGAGAATCTAATAGCTATAGATATTGATACGAATAAAAGTACACTAACTACTATTATATAAATAATTGCAAATGATATTTTAATTCCAGTGCTTTTTTCTTGAACAGTATAATAAAAATTAATTGCCTCTTGAGATTCGGTTAAATATTTTGATATATCCTTATCTAAATATTTAACAACATACAAAAATCTATCATTAAAATTTTGTAATCTCATTATCGCAGCTGAAATATTTTCAGGTGCATTTATTATTTTTAAAGGTCTATCATCGTCAAGAACAAGGTTTAAAGCTCTATCCACAGGTGGTATATATGGCTGATCATCTTTTAATGTTGTGAACAACAGTTTTTTATTAATATCTATAACGTGGATTTCGTCAACATTTCTAATTATTTTTTGGGTATCTAAAAATCTTTTATATTCTTTTTCATTATCATTTAAAAACTTTTTACTTTTATTCGTATCAAATGCTATCAAAACAATATCAGATTGAATTTTATTTTTTATCTCTTCAACATAATTTCTTGCAAGTTCATAAGAATTATTGACTACTGTAGTAACTTTTTTATCAAAATATTTTTCAAGCGCGAATGAAAATAAAAATAAAGAAAATATCGAGATTAAAACTGAGGGTATTAGAGTGAATAAACCAAAATAGGTTATATATTTTTTGTTTGATTTTAGACCATCTTTATCAATATCGTTCTTTATTGCTCGCTTAATTTCAAAAAAAATGAAAATAAAGAGAGCAAATAAGAGGCAAATATTAAGAACTAACAAAATTTGTAAATTTTGATCTGATAGTTTTATCAAACCTTTGTCTAAAAAAGTTAAAAACGTTAAAAAACCTATCGATAATGTGATAATAAATAATATTATTAAATATATATTTTTTTTAATAAAATCGATCATTTGAATATAAATTACCAATTAAAATGAATAATTATTTTATAATACTAGCATCAGGACAAAGCAAAAGATTTAATTCAAATAAACCAAAACAATTTAATATTTATAAAAACAAGGCTGTTTTTAAACATTCTATAGAAAAAGCTATTAAATCAAAACTTTTCAAGAAAATTATATTAGTAGTAAATAACCAAAAATTAATTAAAGAAAAGTTTCATAAAAAAGTTTCTATAATAAAAGGTGGAAAAGAAAGATCTGATTCATCATTAATAGCGTTAAAATATATTAAAAAATTAAAACCAATCAATGTATTAATACATGATGCAGCAAGACCTAATTTTAGCATTAAGCTTTTAAATAATTTAATTATATCACTTAAAAAAAATAAGGCAGTTATTCCTGTGATAAATTCTAAAGATTCAATAAAATATAAAATAAAAAATCAACTATTTAATTTAAACCGTAATAATTCATTTTTAACACAAACACCTCAGGCTTTTAAATTCAAGGATTTATTTGAATTATCAATTAAGCAAAAAAGCAATGTTACTGATGAAGCATCAATGTTTATAGAAAATAATTTAAAAATAAAATTTATAAAAGGAGAACATTTAAATAATAAAATTACATATAAAGAGGATATTAAAGATGATAAAATATTTTTTGGTATAGGATTCGATATTCATAGATTAGTTAAAAATAAAAAACTTTATTTAGGTGGAATAAAAATACCTTTTCACTCAGGACTTAAAGGACATTCAGACGGTGATGTGATTATTCATTCGATAATAGACTCAATACTAGGAGCCATTAGAAAAAAAGATATCGGTACCTATTTCCCTGATAATCAAAAAAAGTATAAAAATATTAGATCACCCAATATGCTTAAACCAATAGTTGAGATATTAGATAATAATCAATTGTACATAAATAATTTAGATATTAATTTAATATGTGAACAACCAAAAGTTTCAAAGTATAGAGATAAAATAATAAGATCTTTATCAAGTTTGTTAAATATAGATAAAGAATTAATTAACTTAAAAGGTAAAACAGTAGAGAAACTCGGATTAATTGGAAAGGAAAAAGCAATAGCTTGTGAAGTTATTTGCTCAATATCAAAATGAAGAAAATAAATGTCTTAGTGTCTACATTCTTCGGTTATGGATATTTAACTAAAATACCTGGTACAGTTACTTCAGCTGTAACTACTATTTTTATTTACATTGCTTATGAAATAGTTGGATATACTGATCTAAAATTTTCAATAATTTTTTTTATTATTTTATTTTTCTACTCTTTTTATGCAGTAAAAGATTCAGAGTCTGAATTTAAAAATAAGGATCCACGACAAATTGTAATCGACGAGGTTTTAGGTCAATCAATGCCTTTAATATTATTGCTGTATTTAAACCAAGCTAATCATGTAAGTGTTTCTATTGAGGTTTATTACATTTTGTCTTTTATATTTTTTAGATTTTTTGACATCTTAAAACCGTTTCCAGTTAATTATTTTGATAAAAACTACAAGAACTATTTTGGAATAATTATGGACGATATAATTGCAGGATTATATTCTATGATACTAATATATTTACTTTGTTTAAAATTTTAATGAGTATTGAATTACTTCATAAAAAATTAATTAAGAAAAAATTAACAATATCTGTTGCGGAATCTTGTACGGGAGGATTGTTAGCCCATAATTTTACTAAATTAGCTAACTCATCCAAGTACTTTAAAATGGGTCTTACAACTTACTCTAATGAAGCAAAAACAAAGATATTAAAGATTAATAAAAATATTATTAATAAATATGGTGCTGTAAGTCATGAGTGTTGCAAAGCAATGGTTCAAAATTTATCTAAAATTTCAAAGAGTAAAATCAATTTATCAATAACTGGAATAGCTGGACCAGGCGGTGGATCAAAAGAAAAACCTGTTGGTCTTGTTTATATTGGATTTAAAAAAGGTAAAACTTTACTTATTAAAGAAAAAAAATTTAAATCTAAAAACCGAAATTCTATTCAAAAATTAACAGTAAAAGAGGTAATTAAAACAGTTATAAATTTGATTTAATTTTTTATAATTCTTAAATCATTATTATCGAAAGAATGACAGTCTTCAGGTTTAAAAAAAATTCCTACTGTATCGTTCTCTTTGCCTATAGGTGGGTCTGAACTAATTAAAAACAAAGATTTGCCATAAACATTTACACCAACTATCCAATCTGCACCAGTTGGTTGGATAGTTTCAATAGTTCCATTGATATCACCATCATCCTGTTTGACCATTTTCATTGTTTCAGGTCTTATACCAAAATTTTTTACCTTTTCTTTTTCAATATTAATTTTTTTTGAAAGACAAGTAGCTAATTTTTCATCTTTCTTTGAATTAACAATATTCATTTGTGGGCTTCCAACAAATTTTGCAACAAATAAAGATTTTGGATTATTATAAATCTCCATTGGTTTATCAATTTGTTCTATTTTACCGTCATTCATTACTGCAATTGATGTTGCTAAGGTCATAGCCTCCATTTGGTCGTGAGTAACAAAAATTATAGTACATCCTAAGTTGTGATGAAGCCTTTTAAGTTCTGATCTCATTTCAAGACGTAAATTTGAATCAAGATTTGACAAAGGTTCATCGAGTAATAATAAACTTGGTTTTATTGCGAGCATTCTTGCTAACGCAACACGCTGTTGTTGTCCTCCAGATAGTTCTGATGGATATCGATCTCTAAAATTTTCGAGATGAAAAAGTTTTTCTAGCTCTAAATATCTCTTTTCTTTTTCTTCTAGAGATTTTTTCTGCATTTCTAACCCAAAAATAATATTTTTATAAACTGTCATGTGTGGCCATAAGGCATAACTTTGAAACATTAGTCCAAGGTTTCTGTTTTCAGTTTTAATTAATTCTCCAGTTTTTGAAGAAAAGAAAGTTTTATCTCCATAAAATATTTCACCACTATCAGGTGTTTCTAAACCTGCAATCATTCTTAAAGTAGTTGTTTTTCCACATCCAGAAGGACCTAGTAAACAAACGAATTCTCCAGCTGGAAAAGTTTCCGATAGATTGTCTACAGCAATTGAGTTTCCACCAAAATTTTTAATAATCGATTTTAGTTTTATTTCAGACATTTATCCTCCTAGACCTGAAGCAAGATTTGTTTTTGTTACTCTATTTAAAATTAAAACAGAAATCATTACAACCACTCCAATAATTAATATAGTTGCGTTTGCAAGTTGTGTGTAGCCAAAATCTAAAAATCTTATTGATTGAGTTGTTAATAATTCTGTTCCTGGCGTAACGAGCATTACAACTAAACTTAATTCTTTCATTCCAGTTATAAATGGAAGAATTATAGCAATGATTAATGCAGATTTTTGTAATGGAGCCAGTATTGTTGTTATTCTTCTCCAAAAACCAGCACCCAAAACCATACCTGCTTCCTCAGGTTCAGGACCAACTTGCATCATAGCAGAAATACCTGATCTTGAAGCATAAGGTAGATATGTAACTACCATCACAAGAATTAATAGGCTCATTGATCCGTACAATGCTGGTATAGGCCCTCTAGAAACAGCAAAGAGAGATAAATAAGCTGCAGCAAAAGCTAAACCTGGCATTAAATATGGTAGAAAAGATATTTGTCTCAAAAAACCTGAAATTAAAGTTCCTGGTAAACGTACAACTGCATAACCAATTAATAAACCTAAAATTCCACAAATTAATGCTGCAGATCCAGCGATTAAAAAGCTATTTTTAAGAGCTGTTATTACTTCTGGGCTAGTAAAAATACCGGGTTGATCCATTCCAGGAACATTTACACCTGTCCAATATGCTAACCCAAAATTTGAAAAAGCAAAATTACCTGGTTCTCTCATCAAAGTGGATAAGGCTAAAACTATAAATGGTCCCAATGCAGCTATTAAAAAAATTATCCAAGCAAAAATAGTAGTTGGCATTCTAAAGACACCTAATTTAGATGGTTGTCGTTTAATTCCCTTGCCTCCTACTGTGACAAATCTCTGCCATTTTCTCACGACCCAAATATCAACTAAAAGTAACATCAGACCAATTAGACTTAATACAATTGCTATAACAGCAACAACACCTGAGTCATTAGACCTTACACTTGAATACAATGAAGTTGAAAGTAAAGTATATTTCGCTGGTGTGCCTAGGATATATGGAGTTGCAAAAGTCCCCAGAGTCCTTGCAACTGTTAACAATAAAACTGACATGGTTGTAGGTATCAAAAGTGGTAAAATAATTTTTGACCATATTGCTTTAGTTTTAGCTCCAAAAGTTGAGGCAACTTCCTCTAATTGAATATCAATTTTACTAAGTGCACTTGAAAAAAGAAGAAATGCAAATGGAAAATAGCTTAAAGCCATACATATTGAAATTGGTAATGGACCGTAAGCTAGCCAGTCTGGAGGTGTAATTCCAAATGACTCAAGCATTCCCTGGGGCCCGCTAATTTTTCTATTTTTAAACATTGTTAGCCATGCAGTTGCCATAGCTTGAGATGGCAACATGTAAGGAATTATTAAAAGAAATCCTAAGTATTTTCTTCCTAAAATATTAGTGCTAGTGACTAGAGATGCTAAAATTAAACCTAAGGTTAATGCGATTAATGTTGCAAAAAAAGAGACTGTTATAGAATTCTTTAAAGGTATCCAAAAAATCTTTTCGCTAATAGAAGAAGTAAAAACTCTATCAATATATTTATATGTAAATTCACCATCTTTTCCACCGGACAGCATTGCATCCATCATTGTTAAAGATACTGAATTTGAAAAAATTGAAACTATTGGAGCAATAACTAGGTAAGACAATATTATCACAAGCACAATTCCAATTAAAAATGTAGGTTGAAGCAACAATTTTGATAATTTAATCTTAAGACTTACAATAAGGGTATTCTGACTAGTGGAATTTGAACTAAACACTTTAACCTCTTTTTTTTAAGGCGATGTAAATTACACCGCCTTAATTTATAGTTAACTTACTATTTACTATGTTTTATCCAAAAATCCATTAGATCCGCTCTACGTTTAGCAACGTTGGTATTATTAGATACTAATAAAGTACCTTTCCACGCTTCTGCTGTAGGATACGGGTTATCTGGACTTGATCCGAGAGAAGAATTTGAGGAATATGCCCCAACTACACCAACCCAAGGATTTGCGCCTTCCTGAGTAAGGACATAATAAGCAAGTAATCTTGCTGCATTTGGATGAGGAGCACCTTTTACGATCTGCATATATGTTGGTTGATTTAAACCCTTAAATGGTTCTACCTCGCACAAAGCTAATGCTAGATTTTTTTTAGCATTTTCTCTATGTCTACCTAAAGAATAAATTCCTATAGGAGCTTTACTTTGACCTTTTGTTCCAACAGCTACAGCAATTTCATAATCTTCATTATACAAAACAGGATTATTTTGAGCTAATCTTTTAACAAACTCTAATCCAGCATTTGCTTCTGAAACTTTAAGATCTTTACCATAGTGTTTTTTATACGAAGCAGCTAATTCGTCAGATCTATCTTCCATTGCTGAAAACATTTGAAGCATAGAAGAGGCTATACGTGGATCCCACATATGAAATCTTCCTGACCAATCTTTTTCAGTTAATTGCCACAATGATTTTATTGGACAACTTGCTCCGTATGTTTCAGAATTATAACCTATTACAAATGGTTGCCATAAGTAAATCAATGGTTTCTGACTGTCAGCGGGTATGTCTTTCGCAAGATAGGGTGGTACGTAATTTTCTACCATTCCTTTTGGAGTTAAAACTGTATCCAAAAAAGGTCCATCATCGTATCCAACTAGATCAACAATTACATTTCCTGAAGAAACCTCTCTAACAATTCTCTCTGTCATTTCAGAATCTTTCATTTTTGTTGCATTTACTTTAATTCCATATTTAGCTTCAAAAGCTGCTGCAACTTTTTTGCCCATACGACTTGAATGCCAATATGTGTTTACTTCACCCTCTTTTTGAGCGGCTGCAATCAATTCATCTAAAGTCATTGCAAATGAAACGACTGGCTGAAACAATAAAGTAAGCCCAAAAAAGAAAGAAGTAATTAAACTAATAATTTTAGTTTTAGTCATTTTTCCTCCATCAGTTAACGTCATAATAAAAAATATTATCTAGATAAAAGGTTGTATACAAGTTAATTGTAATTATTCTAAATTATCTAATTAAATCTACATGTTTTGATTATTTTAATTTAAACTATAAATTGTATTTTTTTTTATGTCTAAAAAATCTGAAATAGTAGAAATATTTGAAGATGCTGCTAGGGAAGCAGGTAAATTAATTATTAAAGAGTTTGGAAAAATTTCAGAGGCAAAGGTTCAGTCAAAAGATTTGGGCGACTTTGTTACCTCAACGGATTTGGAAACTGAAAATATTCTAATTAAAATATTAAAAAAACATTTTCCAAACTCTTCATATATTACTGAGGAGTCTGATCCATTAAAAGGTAATGACGAGACTATAGTTATTGATCCAATTGATGGAACTACAAACTTTATTCACGGGTTACCTGCTCTTGGAATAGTGATTGGCAGAATTTATAAAAATGAAATTACTGATGGAATTATATTTAATCCAATTTCAAATGAGTTTTACTTTGCATCTAAAGGTAAAGGTTCTTGGTGTAATGACAAGAAAATAATGGTATCAAAAAAAAATTTTATTGATAACTGCTTAATTGGAGCGACAATACCACATGCTAATCGAGGATATAAAAATTATTTATCTGAGATAGATAATATAGCAAAAAAATGTTCTGGCTTTAGGTGCACAGGATCAGCCGCAATTGATTTAACTTTAGTAGCATCCGGTAAAACTGATGCTTTTTGGCAAAGAAATTTAAATTTATGGGATATGTGTTCTGGTGTGCTTATAGTTAAAGAAGCTGGAGGCAAAATAACTCAACCAAATGGTAAAAGTTGGACAATAAAAAACTCAGATATTTTGGCAAGTAATGCTTTGATACATGATCAGATTATTGAAAACCTAAAGATACATTAATATTAATTTATTTTCTACTTACTCCAAATTTACTAAATTTATACCATGCCCGCTCGTGGAAATAATATAAGAACATTTTTGTTATCACTTCAAATCCAGCAATTGCTCCAGCCCAATCAAATTGACCTGTGATTAACCATGCTATTAAAAAAGTATCTGCACTAGCTATAATTCTCCATGTTATAGTTTTAGCCAAGTGCCTTTTTTTTTCTACATTTTTCATAAATTTCCTTTATTTAACTTTTATTAAATTGATACAATTTCTGAGCTCTTTCTTGAAATGCATCTGCTATTTTATTAAGTCCATACTGAAAAGACTTTGTCATTACTAGATTAAGAAATTTATTTTCAATTTCAAAGTCTATATCAAACAAAATTTCAGTGCTGTTGTCAGATTCTACAAATTTCCAATTATTTTTAAGATGGTTTAATGGGCCGCCAATATTTGTTACATTTATAATACTTTTCTCTTTATCAAATCTAACATCACTTTTATAAGTGTCTTTAAAAGGACCTTTGCCAATTGTAAGATCAGCAATTATGAATGTATGATCTCCCTTATTGTTTCTCTCGTAAACATGTGATGCCAAACAAAATGGAACAAATTCTGGATATTTTTCAATATCAAGTACTAAATCAACAAGTTGATCTTTTTTACATTCAATTAATCTCTTAACTGAAGCTTTGGGCATTGATTAATTCTAATCTATTTTTTTGTAATTTAGCAAAATCTTCGTCCGCATGATATGATGACCTGGTTAATGGTGAAGATGAAACTAATAAGAAGCCTTTGGTTTTAGCAATATTTTCTAAATCTTTAAATTCATCTGGATGATAATACCTGCTCAATGGATGATGCTTAGGTGAAGGTTGCAAATATTGACCTATAGTTAAAAAGTCTACCTCTGCCGATCTCAAATCATCCATTACTTGAATTAATTCATCTTTCTCTTCACCAAGACCAACCATTAACCCAGATTTTGTAAATACTTTTTTATTAAATTTTTTTACATTTTTTAAAAGCTCTAAAGATCCAAAATATCTCGCACCAGGTCTTACTTTCAGATAAAGACGTGGGACAGTCTCAATGTTATGGTTGAAAACATCTAAGTCAGCCTCTAGAAGTTTTTTATATGCTTCACCTTTTCTTAGGAAATCTGGTGTTAAAACCTCAATAGAAGTTTTCGGATTTCTTTTACGTGTAGCTTCGATTACTTTATAAAAATGATTTGATCCACCATCATCAAGATCATCTCTATCTACTGAAGTAATAACAACATGTTTTAGATTTAATTTTTTTACAGCATTAGAAATTTTATAGGGTTCAAATGGATCTAAACTTTCAGGTTTACCTGTCTTTACGTCACAAAAAGCACACGCTCTTGTACACGTATCTCCCATAATCATAAATGTTGCATGTCTCTTGCTCCAACATTCAGTTATGTTTGGACAATTAGCTTCCTGACAAACAGTTACTAAATTGTTTTGATTGACTACTGTTTTGGTTAAAAAAAACTCCCTACTGTTTGATAATTTTGATCTTATCCAATCAGGTTTTTTTTTAATTGGGTTTATAGGTTTATTTACTTTTTCAGGATGCCTAACTTTAGTTTTCATTCTTTTTTATAATATAAATTGTTTCATTTTCTTTTCCAAATAAGAACCGTTCTCTAATTAAAATTTCTATAAAGTCCAAATCTAGATTGTTACTTAATAATGAATTTTTACGATTAATATCTTTTATACTACTAGTTAAGGATAATTCTTGATTTTTCAAGTCAGACAAAATCTCTTTCTTATCTATGTATGAAAAAAGACCCCTTTCACCAGACATTAAATTAAAACTAAAATATAAAATTAGAAAAAGAGATATTAATAGATAATAGTTTCTTTTTATTAATCGAAGCATTAATCGATTTTATTCATCTTGGCTTTTTTTCCAAGCTCTTCCTCTATACGTATCAATTGATTATATTTTGCAACCCTTTCAGATCTAGCTAACGATCCTGTTTTAATTTGATTTGAGTTAGTTCCTACTGCTAAATCAGCAATAAATGTGTCTTCACTATCACCAGATCTATGAGAAATAATAGTTTTATAACCAATAGTTTGAGCAAATTTAATTACATCGATTGTCTCTGAAACAGTGCCAATTTGATTTAGCTTTATTAAAATAGAATTTGATGAAATGTTCAAGAATCCTTTTTTTAATCTTTCAAGATTTGTTACATACAAATCATCTCCAACAATTTGAACCTTTTTAGTTGATTTCATTAATTTGTTCCACGCTAACCAGTCATTTTCTGCAAAGGGATCTTCAATAGATTTGATTTTATATTTTTTTATTATCTTTTTATATTCCTTAATGGTTTTTTCTACTGAAATATAACTTTTTGAATGCACTGAATATTTATTTTTTTTAAATAATTCATTAGCAGCCACATCTAAACAAATTGAAACATCTTTACCATTAATAAATCCAGATTTTTTAATTGCAGTGACAATCAAATCAAGTGCTTGATTATTACTGTTAATCATTGGGGCAAATCCACCTTCATCTCCTACAGATGTTGATAGACCTTTATCTTTAATCAATTTTCTTAAGTTTTTAATGACTATAAAACAAATTCTCATAGCTTCAGAAAAACTTTTTGCACAATCTGGTCTGATCATAAATTCTTGAATTCTAAGACCATTATTTGCGTGGGCTCCACCATTAATAATATTCATTAATGGATATGGTAAATGAAAATTATTTTTTTTGAAAAAAGTTTTATATAAAGGCTTTTTTTTTGCTTTAGCTGAAAGTTTTTTAACAGCCATAGAAACAGCCAACATCGAATTAGCACCCAACTTAGTTTTTTGTCTAGTACCATCGAGATTGATTAGCAACGCATCAATTCTTTCTTGGTTGTGAATACTTTGTCCTTTTAGTGTTTTAGAAATTTTTGTGTTAACTAAATTAACTGCATTTAAAACACTTTTTCCTAAATAACGTTTATTACTCTTATCTCTTTTTTCAAAAGCTTCAAAAGTTCCAGTGGAAGCACCTGATGGACAAATAGCAGATGCACTATTATTTTTGATGTAAACTTCTGCCTCTATAGTTGGATTTCCTCTGCTGTCAAATACTTGACGTGCTTTTACTTTTAAAATTTTGCTCACTATTTTTTAATCAGATTATCTATATCCTTTAATTGTTTTAATAGATTCTCTAATTTATTCAATGGTACCATGTTTGGTCCATCAGAAGGTGCATTGTCTGGATCTTGATGGGTTTCAATAAATACTCCTGCAACACCAACAGCTACTGCTGCTCTTGATAAGTATTCTACAAATTCTCTTTGTCCACCAGAAGAATCGCCATGTCCGCCTGGTTGTTGTACTGAATGTGTTGCATCAAAAATTACAGGATAACCATTCTTTGCCATAATAGGTATAGATCTCATGTCAGATACTAAAGTATTGTAACCAAAGCTCGCTCCTCTTTCAGTTACTAAAATATTTTGATTTCCGGATTCTGAAATTTTTTTTGTTACATTAACCATGTCCCATGGTGCTAAGAACTGACCCTTTTTAACATTAATAATTTTATTTGTTTTTGCTGCAGCAATTAGTAAATCTGTTTGTCTACATAAGAAAGCTGGTATCTGAATTATATCAACATGTTTTGCTACTCTAGAACATTGTTCAGCATTATGAATATCAGTCAAAATTGAAACATTGAATTCTTTTTTAATTTTATCAAAAACTGGCAATGATGCTTCAAGACCTGCGCCTCTTTTCCCTTTCAAACTGGTTCTATTAGCTTTATCAAATGAGGTTTTATAAATAAACCCAAGTCCCAATTTTTTAGTTATTTCTTGAATTTTTCCTGCCATTTCCATTGCGTGTTGTTCACTTTCAAGTTGGCAGGGCCCGGCAATAACACAAATTTTATTATCATTTGAAATTTCTATATTTCCACAATTTACTTTAATGCTACTCATTTATGATTTTTTGCTGCCTTGATAAATGATGAGAATAAAGGATGAGGTGCCAAAGGTCTAGATTTAAATTCTGGATGAAATTGAACACCTATAAACCAAGGATGATTTTTTAACTCTATAATCTCTGGAAGCTTATTATCTGGTGATAATCCTGAAAAAATCATACCTTTTTTTTCAAATTTGTCTTTGAAGGCAATGTTAACTTCATATCTATGTCGATGTCTTTCTTTTATTAATCTTGCTTTGTAAATTTTTCTTATTTTTGAATTTTCCTTTAATTTTGCATCATAAGAACCAAGTCTCATCGTACCACCTAGATTTTTATCAGTGCCTTTCATTTTTATACCATTTTTTGTCCACTCATTGATAAGACCTATAATAGGCAAACCTTTCTTATTGAATTCACTTGATGTTGCTTTTTTTAAATTTAATTGGTTTCTAGCAAATTCAATTATTGCCATTTGCATTCCGTAACAAATACCAAAAAAAGGGATTTTATTCTTTCTAGCATATTTTATAGATTCGATTTTACCATCTGTTCCTCTTTTGCCAAATCCACCTGGAATTAAAATTCCTGAAATATTATTAAGTTTTTTCTTAATCTCAGAAACTTTTAATTTTTCTGAGTCAATTCTTACTAAGTTAACTTTAATATTATTATTAATACCTCCATGAGTAAGTGCTTCATCCAAAGATTTGTATGCATCTTTTAGTTCTACATACTTACCAATTATTGCTATATTAACTTGTTTTTTATTTTGTAAGATAACTTTTGTAATTTTTTTCCAAGGTTTCAAATTTGCAGGTTTTTTTGATCTTAATTTAAAATAATTTAAAACTTGAATATCTAATTTTTGATTAAAAAAACTAATCGGTGCTTCATAAATAGTTTTAACATCAACTGTTTCAATTACATTTTTAATATCTACATTACAAAACAATGAAATTTTCTTTCTATGATCTAAGGGTATAGGTCTTTCAGATCTACAAATTATTATATCTGGCTGTATACCAATGCTTCTTAATTCTTTAACTGAATGTTGAGTTGGCTTAGTTTTTATTTCATCAGATGCTTTCAAGTATGGCACTAATGTTAAGTGAATGAATAATGCATTCTTTTTACTAACGTCGTTTGCAAATTGTCTTATTGCTTCTACAAATGGTAAACTCTCAATATCCCCCACTATTCCACCAATTTCACAAATTACAAAATCTTCTTTGGATGAATCATTTTTTATAAACTGTTTAATCCGATCAGTTATATGAGGGATGACTTGAACTGTTTTGCCTAAATATTCCCCTTTTCGTTCTTTTTTTAGAACATCATTATAAATTTTACCTGTAGTAATATTGTCTGATTTTTTAGCTGTTACTCCAGAAAACCTCTCATAATGACCGAGATCTAAATCTGTTTCAGCTCCATCATCGGTTACATATACTTCACCATGCTGGAATGGGCTCATTGTTCCTGGATCAACATTTAGATAGGGATCTAATTTTCTTAAACGAACTTTATAACCTCTTGATTGTAATAAATATGCTAGGGATGCTGAAGAGAGACCTTTGCCTAAAGATGAAACCACGCCGCCAGTTACGAATATATATCGCGCCATGGAAGTATCTTATAGCGAATAAAAAAAGAATTGAAAAGGATTAATTAATTATTTTCTGGAATTGAAGGTGTATCTTCAGTTTTTTCCTCAATAGTATCCAATACTGAGCCTGTAGGGGTAAGTTCTGATCTTGAAATAATTGTAAGAGCTAAACTGCAAATAATAAAAAGTGTGGCTATAATTGCAGTAGCTTTTGTCATAAAGCTGCCTGCTGATCTAGATAACATAAAATTTTCCTGCGAGACGCCAATACCTAATGCTCCGCCTTCTGATTTTTGTAATAAAACTAATAAAACCAGAATAACAGCAAGTATTATGTTAATTACAAGTAATAATGTTTCCATGTGGGTCTAATTAATGGATTTTTTAATTATATCAATAAATTTCTTTGAATTTTGTGAGGCACTACCTACTAAAAAACCATTTATGCCAGTAATAATTTTTAATTTGTCTATGTTGTTACCATTTACAGATCCGCCATACAAAATTTTTGGGGATTTTTTACCAAATTTACTTTTTATGAAAGCAATTGAATTTTTTAGATCTTCAGATTTTGGGATTAAACCAGATCCTATCGACCACACAGGTTCATAGGCTATAAATATTTTTGATTTATTATTTATTGAACTTAATCCATTTTTTATTTGTTTTGCTAAGACTTGATTAGTTTTTTTATTTCTTTTTTCTCTTAATGTTTCACCAATACAGAAAATAATTTTTAAACCAGCTTTTAATGCACTTTTAATTTTTAAATTGATCAATTTATCATCCTCTCCTAATTGTCTATTTTCTGAGTGACCAATAATGACATATTTTGCACCCACACTTTTAAGCATTTTAGAATTTATCTGGCCTGTGTTTGCTCCAAAGTCATAGCTTTGATGACAATTTTGAGCACCTATTTCTATTTTAGTTTTTTTTAGTCGTTTTGATAAAGGTCGAATTAGAGTGCTAGGGGGACAATAAATTATTCTAAACTTATTTTTTTTACTGGTTTTTGAAAACTTTATTACCTTATCAAGTGAATTTAGAGTTTTTAAATCACCAAACATTTTCCAATTAGCTACAAAATATATATATTTATTTGTCATAATTGACTTTTTAATCTATAGATTTGTTTTTTACAGATCAATAAATTTATAACGTTATGATTGAAAAACTTAAAAACTTAGGCTGGAAACAATTCGGAGGTTTGGTTTTAATTGTAATAATTATTATCGCATTTGGCTTTGGAGGTTTTGGAGGAGGATTTAGTACTAACAATCAAAACAATATAGCAAAAATAAATAAGACTAATATAACTACACAAGATTTTATGGATTATGTAAATGAAAGTGGGATTTCAGCAGATGCAATTAGAAATAACCTTGACAACAATATTATCGAAGAACTTTTATCAGGATTAATATCAACAACACTAATTGATTTAGAAGTTAAAGATTTTAATATTTCAATTAATGAAAAAACAATTTTGAAGACAATTAAGGAAAATAAAAACTTTCAAGATGAAAGTGGTGTTTTTCAGAGAATTAAGTACGAAAAATTTTTGCTTTCAAATAATATTTCTGCTCAAATGTTTGAAATAAAATTAAAGAATAGAGAACTACAGAAACATCTGTTTGATTTTATTGGAGCAGGAACAATTACACCAAGATTTTTAATAGATAAAAAATTCGAGGAAAATAACAAAACTTTGGAAATCGAATATTTTGATATGGAAAATCTATATAAAACTAAAGACGATTATACTCAGGCTGATATTCAAAAATTTATAGAAGAAAATAAAGATCAATTAAAAAGAGAATATATTGACTTTAAATATGTAATCTTAAATCCAAAAAATTTAATTGGTGTAGAGGAATTTAATCAAGAATTCTTTGACAAAATAGACAAAATTGAAAACAACATCTCTCAGGGTAATTCGTTTGATTCTCTAATAGAAGATTTAGATATTAATGTTATTGAGGTAAATGAATTTAGTCTTGATGGTAATGAACAGCAAAATGAGAGTTTAATTTTTTCAAAAAAATCAACAAAGATAGATTTAATTGAAAGTGGAGATAATTTTTTACTTTATAATATCGAAAAAGAATACGATAGAGCTCCAAATTTGAATGATGATAAAACAAATTCTGAAGTAAGGGAATTGGTATACCAAAAAGGAAAGTTTGATTTTAATAGAAAAATTTTTCAAGAAATACAGGATAAAAAATTTGATAACAATAAATTTAATGAATTAGTTGGCAATGGTGCAAAATACGACTCTATAAAATCTGTTAATGACAATAAACTTTTTGAAATTAACTCAATAAAAATGCTTTTCGCCCTACCCATAAACTCGTTTGCTTTGGTTAATAGTAGTGAAAATAAAATTTATTTAGTAAAAATAATTGGTTCTAATAAAAATCAATTTAACAAAGAAGATGAAGATTATAAAAATTTTGTACAAAATGAATTTACCAATACAAGAAAAAGTATTTTAGCTGCTTATGATCAATTGTTAACTAGTAAATATCAAGTTCAGTTAAATCAAAAAACTATTGACAGAGTTAAAAATTATTTCAAATGATAATTAATCGAAGCTTCAATGATTTTAAGTTTCGACACAGAAGCAAAAAAAATCAAATTATATACACTTCAAAAAAAGTAAAAAATGATGAAGAAGTATTAAATTTAATAGATAATTTCCTAGAGGAAAAAAATAGTTTTATATTTGAGTCTGTAGAAAAAGGTAAAATAAAAGGTAGATATACAATCTTTGGTAAAAACCCTGATAAAATTTGGGAATTTAATAACAATAACTCATATTTAATTCAAAAAAATAGAAAAAAAAAACTAAAGGATAAGCCTAAAAATTTAATTGAAAAAATTATAGAAGATTTTCAATTTGATACACCAAAAAATTTACCTAAAATTTGTTCATTAATTTCTGGTTATTTTTCATACGACTCTATTAGATATGTAGAAAAGATACCTAATAATTGTAAAAATGATCTTAATCTACCTGATGTTAGACTTTTACGCCCAAGAACACTAGTAATTCACGACAATTTAAAAAAAGAAATTTTTTTTATTTCAAATGTTTTTAAAGATGAAAAAATTATAAATTATAAAAATAAGTTTGATAAAATAAGGTCTGAATTATTTAAATTACAAATTCAATCATCAATAAAAAATATTGAAAAAAATACAATTCAGAAATTAGATAATATAAATGTAAAATCAAATACTTCAAAAAATAGATTTCTTACAATGGTTAACAAAGCAAAAAAATACATTAAATTAGGTGATATTTTTCAAGTTGTTTTAAGCCAGAGATTTGAAGCAAAATTAACGAAAAGACCTTTGGATATTTATAAAAAACTTAGAGTGACTAACCCCTCTCCATTTATGTTTTTTTTTAATTTTAATGATTTTCAAATAATCGGTGCAAGCCCTGAAATTTTAGTAAGACTTAGGGATAATATAATTACTGTAAGGCCCATTGCTGGAACAAGGCCACGCGGCAAAACTAAAAAGGAAGATCTGTTTTATGAAAAAGACCTTCTTAAAGATAAAAAAGAACTTTCGGAACACTTGATGCTTCTTGATTTAGGTAGAAATGATGCTGGTAAAGTATCAAAGATAAATACTGTAAAGGTGACAGAAAGCTTTATGATTGAAAGATATTCTCATGTCATGCATATAGTTTCAAATGTAATCGGAGAATATAATAAGAAATTCTCAAAGTTTAAATCTTTGTTAGCAGGTTTTCCTGCGGGAACTGTTTCTGGAGCTCCAAAAATTAGAGCTATGGAAATTATAGATGAATTAGAGACTTCAAAAAGAAAAGTTTACGCAGGTGGAATTGGATATTTTTCTGCAAATGGTGAATTTGACACTTGTATAGCTTTAAGAACAGCCGTTGCAAAAAATAAAAAATTCTATGTTCAGGCTGGTGCAGGTATAGTTGCAGATAGTAAACCTAAAAATGAATACGAGGAAACAGTAAATAAAGCTAAAGCTTTAATTAATGCTTTAAGATAATGAAAATACTATTAATTGATAATTACGACAGTTTTACTTTTAATTTGTATCACTATATATCGTCATTAAACGCTAAAGTTGATGTTATTAGAAATGATAAAATTAACTCAAAAGAAATAAAAAGGAAGAGATACGACAAAATTGTAATTTCACCTGGCCCAGGTAATCCTAATCAATCTGGAAACTGTATTAATATTTTAAAATCTTTATATAAAGAAATGCCATTTTTAGGAGTTTGTCTAGGTCATCAAATAATTGGGCAAGTTTTCGGATCAAAAATTATCCAAGCTAAAAAACTAATGCATGGAAAAACTAGTAAAATAAAATGCAAAAATATTGGTATTCTTAGAAATCTTCCAAATACAATCCAAGCAACAAGATATCATAGTTTGGTAATTGACAAAAAAACACTATCAAAAGAACTAGAGATTACTGCAGAAACGGAGGATAGAGTTATAATGGGTGTTCAGCACAAAAAATTTAATATTCATGGTGTGCAATTCCATCCTGAGAGTATTAAGACCAAATTTGGGATGAAAATATTAAAAAACTTTATAAATTGTTAAATTTATGGATCAAATTTTAGAAAAACTTAAAAATAAACAAGATTTAACTTTTGAAGAGAGCAAAATAGCTTTTGAAATTTTAATGACTGGAAATGCCAGTGAGGAAGAAATTTTTAACTTTTTAATACTTTTGTCTGAAAAAGGAGAAGTTTCTGACGAAATAGCTGGTGGTGTTTTGGTTTTAAGGGAAAAATCAAAGAGAGTAAAAGTTTACGATTGTATTGATACTTGTGGAACAGGTGGTGATGGCATGAATACACTTAATATTTCAACAGCTTCTGCGCTCCTTTTAGCAAGTATGGGTACTAAAGTAGCTAAACATGGAAATAAGGCTGTTTCCTCAAAGTGTGGATCTGGTGATGTTTTGGAAGCTTTGAAAATTAAAATTGATTTAGAGCCACATGATATTGAAAAAGAAATTAATACAAATAATTTTGGGTTTATGTTCGCACCTAATTATCATAGTGCAATGAGATTTGTTGGACCTGCTCGAAAAAAAATTGGAAAAAGAACAATCTTTAATATGATTGGTCCTTTAAGTAATCCAGCTTTGGTTAACAGACAGGTCGTTGGTGTTTTTGATAAAAAATTATTAAAAATTTTTGCAGAAGGACTCAAAAATTTAAATTTGAAATTTGCTTGGATAGTCAATAGTGAAGATGGATTAGATGAAATATCACCATATGCAAAAACAGATGTTATACAATTAAAAAATGGTAAAATTTCTGAAATTAAAATAGATCCACATTCTTTAGGTGTTAAAGCAGATAATTTTAAGAACTTAGTTGGTAACGACGCAAAATTTAATGCTAAAAAGATGATTGAAATATTTAAAGGTGAAGACAATGACTTTTCAAAAGCGGTTTGTTTAAATGCTGCTGCAGGTTTAATAGTTGGGGAAAAATTTTCTGAATTTTCTGAAGCTTATAATCAAGCAAGGGAATTTATCCTATCAGGGAAAACTTTTTTACATATAGAAAAAATACAAAATGGCTGAGAATATTCTTAAAAATATAATCCAAAAAAAAATTGAGAAAGTTGACAAACTAAAAAAATCTTTAGATGTTAAAACTTTAGACAAGCTAATTATTGAAAATAGTACATATATCGATTTTAAAGAAAAAATTGAAAAAAATATAAAAAATAATAAGACCTCAATTATCGCGGAAATTAAAAAAGCGAGCCCATCGGCAGGTATAATAATTGATAATTACAACCCAGTAGATATTGCTCAAATTTATTTAAATAATAATGCAACTTGCCTTTCAGTCTTAACTGAGGAAGAATTTTTTTTAGGTAATTTGATTCATATAAGTAAAATTAAAGATAAAATTAACTTACCTGTTTTGTGTAAAGATTTTTTTGTAGATAAATTTCAAATACCTCTTGCAAAAAGTTATGGTGCTGATGCTGTTCTTATTATTTTAGCTGGGGTTTCAGAAGATCTTGCAATTGAATTATATGATGAAGCCTTAAAATATAATATGTCAGTTATAGTTGAAGTTCACACAGTAAATGAAGCAGAAAAAGCCTTAAAATTTAAAGAAGCATTAATTGGAATAAACAATAGAAATTTAAAAACACTTAAAACTGATATAAATACAACTTACGATATTTACGATGTTGTAAAAAATCATAGAGGTCCTATAATATCTGAAAGTGGAATAAAAAATAAAGACGAACTACTAGAACTTAATAATAAAACATCAATTCAAACTTTTTTGATAGGTGAATCACTTTTGAAAAATTTAGATAAAAATTCAATTTTCTCTGTTTTATAAACAAATAAATCCCTATTTTGCTTACTTTCTTTGCTATTGTTAATTTAAAAGAACTTTTATAGAACATTGTTTGTACGATATTTGTTCTTATGCTAACTAAAAAACAAAAAAACTTACTTTTATTTATCAACAAGAAGTTGAGAAGCTCAGGTGTATCTCCTTCTTACGAAGAAATGAAACAATCACTTAACCTAAAGTCAAAATCAGGAATCCACAGATTAATAAGCGCCTTAGAGGAAAGAGGATTTATTAAAAGGTTGGCCCATAAAGCAAGAGCCTTAGAAGTTATTAAATTACCTGAAACAGCTTCGGCAAACGATATTTATAATAGCTTCTCGCCTAGCGTAATAAAAGGTGGATTAGATGATAATCAAACAAATTCGGATGAAATTGAAGTTCCAGTACTTGGTAAAATTGCTGCAGGTACACCTGTTGAAGCAATTCAAAATGAAGTTTCAAGAATTCCTCTGCCAAATAATTTAGAAAAAAATGGTGACTATTTTGGCTTGAAAGTTCAAGGTGACTCTATGATTGAAGCTGGAATACACGAAGGTGATACTGTAATTATTAAAAGAACCGATACAGCAGACAATGGCAAAATTGTAGTTGCATTGATAGATGAACATGAAGCAATGTTAAAAAGAATTCGTAAAAAAGGTAAAGTTGTAGCACTTGAAAGTGCAAATAGAAACTATGAAACTAAAATATTTGGACCAGATAGAGTAAAAGTTCAAGGAGTTTTAGTATCTTTATATAGAAACTTTTAAAAAAATAGTCTAAACATCATTGATGTCAAAAGTAGCAACACGTTTTGCACCCTCTCCTACTGGGGCTCTTCACATTGGTGGAGTACGTACTGCCCTGTTTAATTGGCTTTATTCTAAAAATAAAAATGGAACTTTTCATTTAAGAATTGAAGATACAGATAAAGAAAGATCAAAAGAAGAGCACAAAATACAGATTATCAAATCATTAGAATGGATTGGAATAGAGCATGATGGAGATGAATATATTCAATCTTCAAAAATAGATGATCATATAAGAGTAGCTAGTGAACTATTAAAAAATGGTCATGCTTATAAATGCTATTGCTCAACAGAAGAGATTGAGGAACAAAAGCAAAGGGCTAAGCAACTTAAAATGCCTTATATCTATAACAGAAAATGGAGAGACGAAGATGAAAAAAATGCTCCAAAAAATGTAAAACCAGTAATTAGGTTTAAAAGTAAAATAGAAGGAAATTCGTTTTTTAAAGATTTAGTGCAAGGTAATGTTGAAATTGAAAGTAATTTAGTTGAAGATTTTATAATCCTAAGGAATGATGGGACTCCTACATACAATTTATCTGCTACTGTGGACGATCATCAAATGGGAATGACACATATAATTAGAGGAGATGATCATAAAATTAATACTTTCAAACAAATACAAATTTATTTAGCAATGGGGTGGGAAGTTCCTCAATTTGCTCATATACCGTTAATCCACACTATTGAGGGAAAAAAGCTTTCAAAAAGAGATAACGCATCCACTCTTGATGATTATTCAAAAATTGGAATAATTCCAGAGGCTTTGAGAAATTATTTACTTAGACTAGGATGGTCATATAAAGATAAGGAAATATTCACTTTAGATGAGAGTATCAAATTTTTTAATTTAGAGGGTATAGGAAAATCGCCTTCAAAATTAGATATAAGCCGTATTTTATCAATGAATGAACACTATATAAAAACTATTAATGAAAATGATCTTTACAAAAATCTTGTAAAATTCTGTGAAATTTATAAAAAAAAAATTAAACCTGAAAAAGAAGTAAAAATAAAATCCTCATTATCTTTTTTAAAAAACAAAGCAAAAACTTTGGAAGATATATATAATAATTCAAAATATATCATTATGGATGAAGTAGAATTTAATAAAGATGATTTAAATTTAATAGATGATAAATCAAAAAAAATTATAAGTGTGTTTCAAAAAGAAATTAAATCACTAGGAACTTTGACTAGAGATAATCTAGAACCAATTGTGAATGATTTAATTAAAAACAATGAAACAAATTTTAAAGGTGTGGGTCAACCATTGAGAGTAGCCTTAACTGGATCCAAGTTTGGACCTGGGTTATATGATATAATTATATCTTTAGGAAAAAGTGATGTTGATAAAAGATTAAGAGAGATACTTAAGTAAAACTGAACTTGCTTCATAAGCAGATGAGGTTTTGGATCTAATACCATCTAAAGTCCTAGAACAATCACTTAATTGTTTTTGAATTAATTCAGGATTGTTTAAAAAATAAATTACAGATTTATATATCTCATTAGCATTACATTCATTTTGTAATAATTCAGGAATAACTTCACGTTCATTAATTATATTAATAATATTTGCAAATTTTACATTAACTAACATTTTAAAAATCATAAAATTGATAAAACTTAGCTTATAAATTATAATAGATGGAATATTTAAATTACAAATTTGTAATGATACGGTCCCAGATTTTGAAACGGCAAAAATAGAGTTCGACAAAATTTTAAGTTTTATATTCTCTTCAGATACAACATCTAAATTATTAATATTAGATTGCTTAATTTTGTCTAAAATAAAATTTTTATTTTCCTCTGTAGCATGAAAATAAAAAAAATAGCCATCATGCTTCTTATTCATAATTTTTATAAAATTGATTAATATAGGAAGTAAAACATTTGTTTCTGATGTCCTACTACCTGGGAATAAAGATATTATTTTTTTATCTTTAGGTATTATACTATCAATAATTGTTTTATTAATTTTTTTGTTTTCAATAAGTGGGTGACCGACAAATGTATTCTTAATATTTTCTTCATCAAAATATTTCTTTTCAAAATTAAATAATAAAAGTATATGATCAATAAATTTTTTAATTTTTTTAACTCTATTTTTTCGCCATACCCAAACCTGAGGTGCAACATAATGAATTATTTTAATATTCTGGTTAATTTTTTTAACTCTTTCAGCAACTCTCAGAGTAAAATCGGGACTATCTACAGTAAATAAAATATCAGGATTAAATTTTATGATTTCATCAACAGTTGTATTGATTTTTGCTCTTATTTTAAAAATATTAAATAAAACGCTTGTAAAACCAAGGTATGTAATTTCTTTTAAATCAAATATAGTATTAATTCCTAAATTCTTTAGATGACTTCCTCCAACAGATAAATATTCGATTTCACTATTTTCTAATTTTAAACTTGATATAACTGTAGAGGCAAGTTTATCTCCTGAAGGTTCGCCTGTAAGTATAAAAATTTTTTTCATATAATATTGATAAAAATCTTATTTTTGTTAGCAAAATTAATTACTTCTTTTTTATCTAAAAAAATGTTTTTTTTTGATTTCAATACAATGCCTCTTAAACCGTACTTTTTAATATCCTTTAAAGTTTGAAGTCCAATTGTTGGTAAATCCATTCTTAGATCCTGTTTTATTTTAGGTAATTTAATCAAAATTCCATTTGAATTTTTCTTCAATTTAGAAAGCATTTTTTTTGTACCCTCTTTATCTTCACTTGCAATAATTTTGCTGTCTGCAACAACTAATGCTTGTATATGATCTAAATTGTTTAATTTATTAAAGTAGGCTTTACCTTTTTTTATAGAGATAATGTCTTGTTTAGAGGGTTTTACTCTTGAATAATTTCCTTTTTTCAATGAAAGTTCTGGATTAAAGAATATAGAGCTAATTACTTTAATTCCTTCACTTGCTAAAATTTTAATTATAGATTTAATTATAGCAGCATCTCCTTGTTTAGAAGCTCTAATTACACTTGGCATATAATAAATGCCTTTTAAATCTAATTTTAAGGATGAAAAATTTGGTTTAGCTATTTTGCCAGCAAATAAAACTTTCTTTGATTTTTTTTCTTTAATTAACTTTATTATTTCTCCAAATTTTCCAATACTTATTTTATGTGTATTTTTATCTGTTTTGAATTTGTTGTTCTTAGAAAAATCAATAATAAAATACTTTTTCTTTAGCTTCTTAACTTTTTTAAGAACTAATTCAGAAAAATCTGTATCACCTAAAAACAATCCAATCATTTTACTTAGAAAAAGGTGTACAAATTGGTCTTTTTTTATCCTTTTCTATAAAATTAACAACTTCCATAACAAGTTTATTTTCTTTTAAATCATTTGATAAATTATTTAAATTTTCTGTTAAATTTTCATTTTTAAATATTTCTTTGTACGCATCATTAAGATTCATAATTTCTTTATTAGGAATATTTTTTCTCCTCAGACCTATCAAATTTAAACCCTGTAATATGCTTCTATTTCCATGGGCTATACCATAAGGTATAACATCTCTAACAACACCACACATGCCACCTATCATGGCAAATTTACCAACTCTAGTAAATTGTTGTACTGCTGAATTGCCACCGATAATAGCATTATCATCTACATGCGCATGTCCACCCAATGGAACATTGTTTGCCAATATTACATTATCACCTACTAAACAATCATGAGCAATATGAGCAGAAACCATGAACAAGCAGTTGTTACCAACTTTTGTTACTCCGCCACCTCCTTTGGTACCAGGATTAATAGTAACATACTCCCTTATTTTATTATTATCGCCTATCTCTAATTTTGTTTCTTCTCCTTTAAATTTTAAATCCTGAGGATCATTTCCAATAGAAGCAAAAGGATAAATTTTATTATTCAATCCAATTTTTGTTTCACCAGTTATATTGACGTGTGATTGTACTACTGTGCCTTCACCTATTTCAACATTAGGACCAATAATTGAATAAGGTCCAATTTTAACATTATCTGATATTTTAGCTTTAGCATCTATTATAGCAGTTTTATGTATCATTTATTTTTCTCTTAAAAATTCTCTTATATTTTTTGCAGGATATCCCATAACTTTTGTGTTATCAGGGATATTTTTAATTACGCCAGAACCTCCACCTATTTCAACATTATTTCCTATCTTTAGATGACCTGAAATTCCTGCTTGACCACCAATTTTAACATTGCTACCTATTAGTGTACTACCTGCAATTCCTACCTGACCAGCAATAATAGAATTTTCTCCAATTCTAACATTATGAGCTATATGGATTTGATTGTCCAAATAAGTATTTCGTCCAATAATTGTGCTAGACATTGATCCTCTGTCAATCGTAGATCCACACCCAATTTCACAGCTATCCTCTATTAAAACTACACCAATATGTGGATATCTTAAATTTTTAGTATTATTGGGGAAAAAACCAAATCCATGTTTACCGATCACACAATTATCTAAAATTTTAACGTCATTTTTTATTATTGTATTTCTTATTATTGTATTAGACCCAATAGAACAATTATTTCCAATTGTAACATTCTTTTCGATTATAGAATTATGACCAATATAACAATTTGATCCTATTGATACATTAGCACCTATTAAAACATTTTTTCCATATCTTACTTTTTCTTTAAATTTTGTTTCATCAATATTGGTTGCAGTATCATCATAATCATCATTTATAGAGTCTGGATAAAATTTAGCTGTTAATTTTGAAACAGACAATAAAACATTTTCAACTACTAAAGGAATACAATTTTTTGGTAATTCATTTTTTAAAGACTCATTGGTAATGCAATAAGATGCTTTTGTCGTTTTGACTAAATCTTTGTATTTTTTTGAATGAAAAAAAGTTATATCTTTATCTTTTGAACTTTGTAAATCTTTAATATCAACAACTTCAAGATTTTCTTTAATTCCAGCTATATTGATTTCAAAAAGTTTACAAATTTCGTGAATTAAAATTGGACCATGATTTCTAAAGAAAGGGTTATTCATAATTGCTTTTACCAAAGCAATTAAATAATAGTTATCAAAATTTATTGCTATTTATTTCTTATCTACAATCGTAGCCGACCATACTGCCTCAGCCATTTTTTTATCATCTACAAAAGCATCACCTTTGTATTTCCAAACTCTTCCATGAGAACGAACAGCTTGTATTTTTAAAATTAATTTACAATCAGGTATAACTGGATTTCTAAAACGTGCTTTTTCAACACCCATTAAAAAAACTAATTTATTTTTGTAAGTTGATTGATCTAGTCCATGTGCTGTAAGTGCAGCAGCAGCTTGACCAAATGACTCAACAATTAAAACACCTGGCATTACTGGATTATCTGGAAAATGACCTTGTACATAAAAACTGCTTTTTTTAACATTTACTACCGCTGTCGCAGAAGACAATTTTTTTATATCATACAGCTCATCTATTAATAACATGGGCTCTCTATGAGGTAATAATTTTATTATTTCTTGTTTGGTTAATTTAAACATTTAGATATTATTAATTTAAATTTTCATCTATCAGCATAATTAGTTTTTTAGTTATGTCATTATTTTTATTTGCTATAAACACATTTTTTTTATCTAGAATAATTGATATAGAGTTTTCTTCCATGTATTTTTGAATAATTGGATTAATCAAGCCTAAAAGTTTTAGAATTTCTTCACTTCTTTTTTTTTTTAATTTTTCAATTTCGCTATTTTTAATTTTATTAAAATTACTTATTGTAACTTGAAATTCTTTAATTTTTTTATTTAAATCATCATTTGATATAATATTTTTACTTGCTAATATTTTGTTTTCTTGATTTTTTAAATTTTTTTCCTCTGACTTAAGATCTCTAATTTTTTCACTTTCAATTCTTTCTAGTTCTTTAAATGTATTTTTCCCTATTTTAGTGTTAGATAAAATATAATCTAAATCTAATATTGCAGTTTTCGTATCAGCATTAGTATGATTTGTTAAAAATAATATTACAATTGTAAAAAAGATTAATTTTTTTAATTTAAACATTGGCTTTAGAATGTTGTTCCTAAATTAAATCTAAATGACTCTGT
The DNA here is from genome assembly GCA_902624045.1 of uncultured Pelagibacteraceae bacterium. GTDB lineage: Bacteria > Pseudomonadota > Alphaproteobacteria > Pelagibacterales > Pelagibacteraceae > Pelagibacter. Next base: position 79,646 of record CACNVX010000001.1, on the reverse strand, counting down.
TTTGTCACCGTCAGCTTTAGTTATAGGATGCGCTAAAGAAAAATTCATTGGTCCGATGGGGCTAAACCAGTCTAAAGCAATTCCAATTGAACTTCTAATTTCACTGTTGTCTAGGGATGAATCATAATCTACACCCCAGATATCTGCTGCATCTGCAAAAAATAAAAAATCAACATTTTGAGACTCCTCAAAAATTTGAGGAATAGTTGAACTAAAATTTAAGGAGTACGCATAATTTCCGCCAATATAATCATCTCCATCTTTAGGACCTACACGTCCCGCTTCAAAACCTCTTAGCCTTTTTGATGGTATTGTAATTCTTTCTGACAACTTTACATCCTTATTTTTAATAGAATTTGCTGTTTCTAAATAGAGAGAAATACTTGAAATATTTTTTTCGAATAAATTGAAATAATATGAATGACTATAAAAATTTTTTAATGTGTTAGTGTCACTAATTAATGGTATATCTACAGAATAAAATGATCTAAAACCTGAACTTGCTTGAAATTTCTGATTTCTTTTGTCGTAATTTAAATCTAATTTTAAAAATGTATCCCAATAATTTCCTTCTTGTGCTTGTTGTCTTGCAGACGCAGTACTATTTGTATCAATCTTTTCGTAAAAGTTTGAAGTACCAATCCCTAAATAAAAATCATTTAAATACTCAAAATTTGTCCCAAAACTAACACCAGTCTTACTTGTCTTATAACCAAAAGTCTTTGAGTTATCAGTTTCCAAGGCTTCAGCGGAAATATAAACAGATTTATCAGTGTTGTTAAAATTTGGATTAGTTACTGAAAATTTCCCTTTTATTGTTGATGAATTTAAGGAAATATTACTATCAAGCGACACTCCACTACCCAAAAAATTATTTTCTTTTATACCAAAACCAATTGAGCCCCCAGAAGTACCAACACCAGCAGAGGCACTTATTTCACCTGTTGGCTTTTCCTCTACTGAAATATTAATAATTTTTGTGTTTGTATCACTTCCTTCAGTAACTTCCTTGTTAACTTTCTTAAAAAAATTCAAACTTTTAATATTATTTATAGATTTGTTTGTTAAAAGTTCATTGTAAGGGTCTCCCTCATCAACTTCTAACTGATTACGTATAACATTTTCAGATGTAACATTGTTCCCAAAAATATTTATTTTTTCTATATAAAATTTTTCTCCCTCTTTAATAAAAAAGTTTAAATTTATTTTATTTTTGTTTAAATTCTCGGTTACTGTTGCGTTAATAAATTTAAATTGTTCCATTGTAGTTACATAATCAATTTCGTCTAAAATTTTATCAATAGAATTAATTGAGTAAGGTTCTCCCTTTATTTTATTAAGCAATTTGTTTATTGATGAAAAATTTTTTTCATCAAAATCTCTAGGTAAATTCAATTTTAAATCTCCAAAATATACCCTAGATCCAGAATTTATATTAAATATTAATTCAAATTCATTCTCATTAATTAATTTTGCAAATGAAGAATTTATTTTAACATTATAATATCCATTATTTTTATAGTAATTTTTTAATAGTCTTTTATCAAGTTCAACTAAATTTTTATTTAAAAACTTCTTTCCAGAAATTATTTTCCAAAATTTATATTCTGAACTAGCAATTACTCTTCTTAATTTTCTATCCTTAAATACTTTGTTACCTACAAAAGTGATTTTTTTAATTTTAGCTTTTTTTCCCAACTCAAAATCAAATGTAATTTTAATTAAATTATTTTTTTTCTCTGAGACTAAAATTTTTACATTTGAGTTAACATAACCTAATTCATTAAGTATTAAGTTTAAACGAACCTTTTCATTTTTTAAATTAATTTCGTTAAACGAATTTCTCTCTTTAATTAATTTATCTTCAAGTAAAAGTTTTAAAATAGTTTTAGATTTTATACCTTTATATTCTATATTCTCTATAATGGGATTTTCTTCAACAACGAGAGAAAGTTTATTATCTTTAAAAGATATATTGATATTTTTAAAAAACCCAGTGTTGTAAAGTTTTTTTAATATTTCATTGAGACTGTTATCATTTAAATTTTGATTTATTGAAACTTCAGAGAAAAGTTTAATTGTTTCAGTTGATATTCTTTGATTACCTGTAACTTCAAATTCTTTTAAAATTTCTGCATTAACAAATTTTACTAAACCTAAATTAAAAATAATTAAAAAAAATAAGAATTGAATTGTTTTTAAAATCATATTTATTGAATATATAAAGAATTAATTTTAAATCGTACATAGTCATTTATTTTTACAACTTGAGATACACTTTTTGGTTCGATATTTTTAAGTTTTATAAACTCTTTCATTTTTATTAAACGATTTAGAATGGAGATAATTTGACTATATTTAATTTTTTTTCCTAAGAAAAGTCTAACCAATTCATCATTCGCTGAAACTAGTACAGTTTCAAAAAGTGAATTTGAATTAGGCATAGTTTTTAAAATTTTTACTAATGGAAATTTTTTTTTATCTACATTTCTTAAATCCAATTTATTTAATTTCTTTATATTTATATTTGATTTAAAAAATTTATTAACATTATCTTCGTATACGGTATTATAAATTGGTATTTCCATTGTAGTATCATGAGCAATTAATTTTATCATACCATCGTTAAATTTAATTATCGCATGTATATACGACTTAGGATGTATTAAAATATTCAATTTAGAATAATCAATATTGAATATTTTTTTTGCTTCAATTACTTCAAATACTTTATTAATCATTGTTGACGAATCTACGCTAATTTTTTTTCCCATTTGCCAATTTGGATGTTTAGTAATTTCGTTAATCCTTAAATTGTTAAATTTTTTTTTAGAAATATTTAGTAGAGGTCCTCCAGATGCAGTCAAATATATTTTATCTATATTTAAATTTTTGTTATTCTTTATTGCATACCATATTGAAAAATGTTCGGAGTCAACTGGTATGAATCGTGTTTTTCTTTTTTTTAATTCTTTATCAATTAAATGCCAGGCACATATGATCGACTCTTTATTGGCTATGGCAATTACTTTAGTAAATTTAATAATTTTAATTGTTGGTTCTAAACCTTTTAGACCAACAATTGAACTCATTGTGTAATCTATTTTTTTTTTAAAAATATTTTTAAAATTGTTAAAATTTGTAAAAATTTTTATTTTTTTATCTTTATTAATTTTCTTAAATTTTATGTAACTGTGTTTGTCATTGATAATAACATTTTTAACCTTAAATTTTTTTGTTTGCTTAATTAATTCTTTATAATTTTTATTTGCACTTAGAAGTATTATTTCAAAATTTTTTTTATCTTTTAAAATAATATTTAATATTGCTTTTCCAATTGAACCAGTAGAGCCTAATATGGCAATTTTTTTTTTCATAATTATTAAAGCAATTTATCTATTAAATAAGCTGCAGGTAAAACAAAAATAATGCCATCAATTCGATCTAGCAAACCACCGTGACCTGGTAATAAAGATCCGGTATCTTTTACTTTGGCTTGTCTTTTAAAGTAAGAGATAAACAAGTCTCCTAATTGGCATATTAATGATAAAAATAGACATATAAATACAATCATTGATAAATCTTCAGATTGATAACTTTCCTCAAAAAAAAAAGATAAAATAATTATTGGGAATATAGAAAAAACAAAAGATCCAATACTTCCAGATATTGTTTTTTTTGGACTAATTTTTGTTAATTTTTTTCCACCAATTAATTTTCCAATTATATAACCTCCTGTATCAGAAAATATACAAATCAATAAAATTAAAATTAAACTAATTGAGCTAGAATCGTACAAATTATAACCAACAAAAATTAATAACAATAAATAAACTAGAGAAAAAAAATTATACAAATAAATTTTTTTATTTTTTTTTTTAAATCTTTTTTTGATTAAATAGAAAAATTCATAAAAACAAATTATTGAGGCTACAATAAGTAAATATAACCAAATAAATTTGTTGAATGATAAGCCAATAAATAGAACTGTTAATAAAATAATAGATGTTAAAGATCTATTTGAAAAATTACTTCTCATTATATATTACCAAAATTTCTTTTAATTCTTTTATAATTCTTAATAATTTTATTGTAATCAACCTCATTAAAAGCAGGCCATAATTTTTTTTCAAAAAAAATTTCGGTATAAGCAATTTGCCATAATAAAAAATTACTTAATCTTTTTGTATTTCCAGTTCTTATTAAAATATCTGGATCAGGTATATCTTTTGTTTGTAAGTATTTATCTAATGTTTTTATATTAATATTTTTGTTTTCTTTTTTTATTAATTTAAAAGCATTTATTATTTCTGATTTTGAACCGTAATTTAAAGCAAGATTTATTTGTAATCTTTTGTTATTATATGTTTTTTTTTCTGATAATTTTATCAGTTTATTAATTTTTTTTGTAAAATTTTTTGTTCCAATTATTTTTAATCTTATATTTTTTTTATTTAAATCATCAATTTTGCTTTCCAAAAAATTTTCAAGTAAAGTAAATAAAAATTCTACTTCTTTTTTAGGTCTTTTCCAATTTTCTGTTGAAAAAGCATATAAAGTTAAAAATTTAATTTTATTTTTTATTGATTGTTTGATTATTTTTTCTACAGTTTTTAAACCTGCTCTATGACCCTCGTTTCTTGAATTTTTATACTTTAAGCCCCATCTGCCATTACCATCCATTATGATGGCTACATGTTTCAATGGATTCATATTGTCATTATTTCTTTTTCTTTCAAAGATATTTTATCATCTACAGATTTTATATGTTGGTCTGTAATCGTTTGAACTTTTTTTTCTTCTGCTTTTTCTTCGTCCTCTCCAATTTCTTTCGATTTTAATAATTTTTTTAAATCTTCATTTGCCTCTCTACGAATATTTCTAATTGATACTTTACATTTTTCACCAATTGATTTTATAACCTTTTTGAGTTCAGTTCTTCTCTCCTCATTAAGTTCAGGGACTGGCAGTCTGACTAACTGACCATCTATTTGTGGATTTAGTCCTAAATCTGACTTTTTAATTGCTGCATCAATCAATGGAACGTTATTAGCATCCCAAACTTGGATGTTTATCATTCTAGGTTCGGGAGTTGTTATGCTACCTATCTGATTAATTGGCATTTGCTGTCCATAAACTTCTACTTTGACCAAGTCAAGCATAGCCGCATTAGCTCTACCTGTTCTTAAGGAGGATAATTCTTTTGAGAATACCTCAATGGCTTTATCCATTTTAAGGCTGTATGACTTCTCATCAAACATCTATTCTCCAATCTTTATTCTATAAAATTCTCTAATTTTTAAATCAGCAATAGAAAGTTCCTCTAAAACATCTTTAACTTTTTTCTTAGGTTCCATTACCCAAGCTTGGGTTAAAAGAGCGTTCTCTTCTTTAAATTTATTCATCTTACCCAAGCTAATTTTTTTTGCAATATCGTCCGGTTTTCCTGAATTTTTTAATTCTTCAGTGACAAGCTCTTGCTCTTTATCAATAATTGATTGATCTATAGCACTAGACTCTAATGCTAAAGGGTTTGAGGCAGCAATATGCATTGAAAGTTGCTTACTAAAATTTTTTACTAAATCAGAGTTATCTTTAGTTTCTAGTGAAACCATGACAGCTAATTTAGCAACATTGTCTTTTACAATTGTATGAAGGTAATAATTATTTATTCCCTCAAAATTTTCAATTGTTTTAGCTTTACCAATTGTTATTTTTTCACCAATTTTTGCTATAAGAGCTATTAAATTATCATCAACTGTTTTTCCATTTTTCATTTTTTCACTTTTTAATTCATTGAGATTTGAATTTTTCTGATTATTTAAATCACTTAATTCTTTTACAAAATTTATAAAGTCATCATTCTTAGCAACAAAATCTGTTTCGCAATTAACCTCGATTACTGATTTTTTATTTTCATCTCCACTTATGACAACAACACCTTCTTTAGCATCTCTTGACATTTTTTTTGAAGCTTTTGAAATCCCTTTTACTCTTAAAATTTCAATAGCTTTATCTAAATCTCCGTTGGACTCTTTAATGGCCAAATTACAATCTTTAAAACCTGCTCCAGTTGCTTCTCTTAATTTTTTTACTTTCTCAATATCACTCATTAATTAAGCTTCTCTTTCTCTTTTTTTGAAAATTTTTTTTCCAACTTTTCTCTATCAAGTTCTTGAATTGTTTTAGTCTTATCATTTTCAATGTCAGCTTTTTCCTTATTTTCTTCTACTAGGTTAGTTGATTTTTGAGTTAAGCTTTTAGCATTGTTAATTGTTTCTTTAATTAAATTACAGTATAAATCAATTGATCTTCTAGCATCATCATTGCCTGGAATTGGAAAGTCAATATTATCAGGATTTGAATTGCTATCTAAAATTGCAATTATTGGTATGCCAAGTTTTGAGGACTCTGCTATTGCTAAAGATTCATAATTAGTATCAATTACAAATACTAAATCTGGAACTTTTTTCATTTCAGAAATGCCCCCTAACGATCTTTGTAATTTATCTTTCTTCACATTCATTTTTAAAAGTTCTTTTTTTGTAAATCCCCTATTTTCTGAGACAAGATCCAATTCTAGCTTTTTTAATTTTTTTATTGAATTTGAAATCGTCCCCCAATTAGTAAGCATTCCACCAAGCCATCTATAATTTACAAAATATTGGTCTGTTTCTTTTGCAACTTCAGCTATGGCCTCTGAGGCTTGTTTTTTTGTAGATACAAATAATATTTTTCCATTATTAGCTATGGTATTATAGATCTTTTCAAGAGCAACTTTTGTTAATTCGAGTGTTTGTGTTAAATCTATTATGTGTATTGAATCTCTTTTTCCAAAAATGTATTTTTTCATTTTTGGATTCCATCTTAATGTTTTGTGTCCAAGATGCACTCCAGCTTCTAATAATTGTTGTATTGATAAGTTAGGTATTTTCATATTTATTCCCGGTTAGTCCACCACAGTAATTTCCAATTAAGGACCGGAGGTATAAAACCAACAACTGTGTGCGTGTTAATTTAATTTATGGTTTATTTACAAATTTTTTTTAAAATTAACAAGTAGTTATTTAGCTAATAATTGCTTGAATTTTTTGATTTCTAAGTTGTTTCAGGGATTTTCTATCCAATTTTCGTGGGTTTTTTAATTTAAACTTTAAAATATTGTTTTCGGTAAAAAATTTAATATTTACATTTGTATTTCCATCATTTTCTAAAATGTTTGATATTTCTTTAATTTGATCTCGAGATTTAATTTCGAAAGATACCTCATCGATAGGACTATTAAATACATCTTTGATAGAGGCTATTTTTTGAACATTAATTCTTGTAAGTCTATTTTCTTCATTTGATATATTTTTAACTATTGTTAAAAATAAAGAGCTTCCCTCCTTCAAAATATTTCTATTTAGCTCTAAAATATCTGAAAAAATAAATAACTCAAAAACACTTTTTAAGTCTGTCAGCTTCAAAACAGCATAAGAATTTCCTTTTGATGTCTTTCTCTCTTGAATTTTTAATAGTGTTGCAGCAATGTTAGTATCTTTTAATTTTTCATTTATAACAAAACTAGAATAGTCAATAATCTTATAATCATTAAAAATTTCTGTAAATTGATTTAAAGGATGATCTGATATGAAAAAACCTACAGCTTCAAATTCTTTTGATAGTCTTTCTTCGAATTCCCAATCCTGAATTTTAAAAACTATTTCATCTTGGATTTTTTCATCTTCAGAAAACAAATCAATTTGATTAGCTGATTTATTGTCAAAAATATTTTTGTTTTTTGCTATTAAACTTGGTATAGAATTAAACAATGCTTGTCTATTAACATTTAAACTATCAAAGGCTCCCGCTTTAACTAATCCCTCCAGTTGAAGTTTATTTATGTCTTTTGGATTTACTCTATTTATAAAATCTTGAATTGATTTAAATTTACCATTCGATATTCTTTCTTTAACTATATTTGATATTGCTTCATATCCCACAGCTTTAATACCACCTAAAGCATAATAAAATTTATTATCAATTGTTTTGAAGTCTGCAAAACATTCATTTATATCAGGACGAACAATTTCTATATTTAATCTTTTTAATTCTTCATAAAACTCACTTAATTTATTTTGATTTGAGATATCCATAGTCATAGAAGCAGCAATAAATTCTTTTGGATAATATGTTTTCAAAAATGCAGTCTGATAAGAAATAATTGCATATGCAGCTGCATGACTTTTATTAAAACCATATTCGGCAAATGGCTCTATTTTTAAAAAAATTCCAGCAGCTACATCTTTTGCTATTCCATTTTTAACAGCTCCAGCTATAAATCCTTGTTTTTGTTTTTCAAGTTCTGCTCGTTTTTTTTTTCCCATTGCTCTTCTTAAAAGATCTGCTTGTCCTGCTGTGAATCCTGATAATTTTTGAGCTATTTGCATAACTTGTTCTTGATAAATAATTACTCCGTAAGTTGGTTTTAAAATATCTTCTAAAAGTGGATGCAAATAATCTGGTTTTTGTTTTCCATGTTTACAATCATTATAAGTAGGTATATTACTCATGGGTCCAGGTCTATATAAAGCAACTAAAGCAATAATATCTTCAATATGGTTGGGTTTCATTTGTACTAAAGCTTCTCTCATACCGGCACTTTCAATTTGGAATAAACCAACCGTGTTACCTGTAGACATTAGATCAAAAACTTTTTGATCCTCATAATTAATATTTTCTATATAAAATTCTTTATTTTTTTTTTGGATAAGTTTTTGAGTATTATTTATAACTGTTAATGTTTTTAAACCCAAAAAGTCGAATTTAACCAAACCAGCATTTTCAGCTGAATACATATCAAATTGGGTAGATGGTAATAGTAAATCTGCAGAAACATCTTTGTACAAAGGAACAACTTCAGTCAATTTTTTATCTGCTATTACTACACCAGCTGCATGAGTAGCAACATTTCTATTTAGACCTTCTAATTTAAGTGACAGATCAGTAAGTTTTTTTACCCTAGGGTCATCATTGATAAGTTTTTGTAATCTTGGCTCACCAGCAATACACTGAGATAAATTTTGTGGTCTTGATGGATCGAATGGTATCATCTTAGATATGCTGTCAACAAATCCATAAGCTAATCCCAAAACTCTACCTACATCTCTTATTACCATTCGTGCTTTCAATTTACCAAATGTTATGATGTGAGCTACACTGTCTTTATATTTTGTTGTTAAATATTCAAATACTTGATCTCTTTTATCCTCACAAAAATCTATATCAAAATCTGGCATTGAAATTCTATCTGGATTTAAAAATCTTTCAAAAATTAGATTAAATTTTATTGGATCAACATCAGTAATTGATAGGCACCAAGCTACTAAAGAACCAGCTCCCGACCCTCTTCCGGGTCCTACGGGAATATCATTATTTTTAGCCCACTTTATATAATCAGCAACTATTAGGAAATAACTAGAATATTTCATTGATATAATAATAGAAAGTTCATGATTAAGTCTTTTTTTATATTCCTTATAAGAATTATTATTTTCTAATTCATCATCACTTAAACTAAAGATTTTATTAAATTTAACTTTCAATCCCTGTATTGAATCTTTTTTCAAAATTTCGTCTGCGTTTCCGTCTTTATTGCTACTTATATTTGGTAATATTGGGTTAGAAAATAATGGTCTATAATTACATCTTAAAGGAAAATTATAATTATTTTCTAAAGCTTCTGGTAAGTCGGCAAATAATTCTGACATCTCCATGTTAGTTTTTAGGTAATGCTGGTCAGTTAATCTTAATCTATTTTTTTCATTTACATATGTTTTATTACCAATGCAAATCAAAGCATCATGTGCTTCATACATATCTTTATTTAAATAAAAAACTTCGTTGGTCGCAATAATAGGTATTTCTAGATCCAAAGATTTTTTCAAATTAAATTTTTCAAACCCAGTTTCATTTTGATCATTATGTCTTTGAATCTCTAAATAAAATCTGTCACCAAAGGTACTTTTAATTTTGCTATATAGCTCATTAATTTCAGTAAATTTTCCTTTATCAAATAATTTACCAAACAAACCAAATACAGTCCCTGAAAATATCGCAACACCATCAGAATTATTTAATAATAATTCAAACCCTACATGTGGGTCTGATAATTCATCATTTTCTAAATAAGAAGATGATGACAGTTCTATTATATTTTTATATCCAGACTCATTTAAAGCAAATAGAGGAAGTAGGCCAATTGTTTCATTTATTTTAAAGTTGATTTGAGTACCAACTATTGGCTGTGTACCAGACTTTGAAATTTTTTCAGCAAATTCTAATGCACCACATAAATTTGAAGTATCACATAAACCTAATGACTTTATTTTATTTTTTTTTGAATATTCTTGTAAATCATCAATTCTAGTTGCACCTTCACATATAGAATATTGTGTATGAATTTTAAGATGATTAAAATTTTGAGAACGAGACTCAAGCATTAGATGATTTTATACTACCATCTATCATCTCCAATAGGCAATCTGCCTTATTGGCAAAAAATCTATTATGGGTTGCAAATATAATAAGTCTATCTGGTTTTTTTTGTTTATTTAAAAGCTCAAAAACATCTTTCGCGGTTTCTATATCTAAGCTTCCGGTTGGCTCATCTGCTAAAATTATTTCTGGATTATTAACAATAGCTCTTGCTATAGCAACTCTTTGAGCCTCACCACCTGATAGTTGTGATGGAAAGTGATCTGCCCTACTAGAAAGTCCAATTTTTTTTAGTAATTTTTCTGCATTAGATATTGCTAATTCTTTATTGTCATTAATTGCAAGTGAGGCCAAATATATATTTTCTAAAGCTGTAAAATCAGGAAGAAGATTATTTTGTTGATAAACAATTCCAATTTTTTTTGATCTAAAAAAATCATTTTTTTCTGATTCATCAGAATTTACTTGAATTTTATTAAAGTTAATTGATCCAGATGATGGTCTATCAATCAAAGATATAATATTTAATAAAGTTGATTTACCAGATCCTGAGGGTCCCATAATAGAATAGCTTTTACCTTTATCAAATTTTTGAGAAAGATTTTTTAACACTTTTACTGTTTTTTCAGTTTTAAAACTTTTGGATATTTTTTTTAATTCGAGAAAACTATTCATATTTTAAAGATTTAATTGGATCCAGTTTAGCTGCTTTGAAGGCTGGAAAAATTGATACTATAATTGTTATTAGTATTGAACAAATTGAAATTAAAAAAATTGATGTTGGATTTATATCTGAAGGCATCTTACTTAAGAAATATATTTCCTCTGGAAATAAACTTATATTAAATGTTGAACTTAAAAACTGTCTAAGGTTTTCTATGTAAAGAGAAAAAGTTACACCTAAAAAAACTCCAAAAATAGTAGCGGATGTTCCTATAATTACACCTACTAGGAAAAATATTTTTATAATTGATTTATTTAAAACACCAATTGATTTTAAAATTGCAATATCTCTAGTTTTATTTTTAACTAAAATTGTTAATCCAGAAATTATATTAAAAGCTGCAACAATAATAATTAATGACAATATAATAAACATAACATTACGTTCAACTTTTAATGCTGAAAATAAAGAACTATTCATATCTGACCAACTATAAACAAATTCTTCATCAAAAATTTCTTGAACAATAAATTTTTGTTTTTCAATTTTATTTGGATTTTTTAGATAAATTTCTAAATTTCTATCATCTGATTTATAGTCAAAAAAATCTTCAAGAGTTCTTAAATTTATAAATGCAATATTGTTATCAAATTCAGCTAAACCACTATTATAAATCGACGTTACCAAAAAAGTTTTTTGTTTTGGCATACTACCAATTATTGTCTCTACCCCAGATGGTGACATTAATATTAATTCATCACCTATTTTAATATCTAAAGAAAAACTTAATTCATTACCTAAAGATATAAAATTTTTTTTTAATTGTTTTTTATTTCCTTTAAATTTATCATTTTTAACAATTTCCAAACTTGAAAAATCTTCTGTTTTATATCCACGTAAAACTATTCCTTTTGATGAATTATTTTTAAGTATAATTGCTTCACCTGAATTACTAAAAATTATATTTTCTGAAATTAATTCTAAGTTTTTTGTATTTATTTTTTTTTCATTGATAGGTTTTCCATAAGTTTTTACTGTTATATGTGAGTTAAAGCCTACAATTTTGCTAATCAACTCTGTACGAAATCCATTCATCACAGACATCACTATTATGAGAACTGCAACACCAAGACTTATTCCGATAAAAGAAAAAATTGATATAACATTTAGAAAGCCATCTTTTTTTCTAGCTTTTAAAAATCTTAAAGTAATTTCTTTTTCTAAAGTAGAAATCAAATTGAATTTTTTTGTTTAGTTATAATTTCTATAATTTTATTTAATGGCAAATGTTGAGTTTCACCACCTATTTCCTTAAACTCTATCAAATCACCATCACTTTTTTTTCCAATGATAATTTGATATGGAGCTCCAATTAAGTTCATTTTTTTAATTTTTGATGAAAAATTTTCATCTGTATCATCGATAATTGCATCAATATTATTTTTTAGTAATTCTTTGTTAATATTTTTAGCTTTATCTAAAGAAGAAATGTCGTTTTTATTTATCATAGGGATCATAGAAATATCATAAGGAGCAACAGACAATGGCCATTTCATGACTTCATTTTTATCATCATATTTAGCCTCTATTATTGCACCTACAAGCCTTGATACTCCAATTCCATAAGAGCCCATTTTGACAAAATCTTTTTTCCCTCCCGGTATATCAACTGACGCGCCCATCGGCTTTGAGTACTTATCACCAAAATAAAATATATGACCTACTTCGATACCTTTAGTTATCAACTGATTTTCTTTAGAAACAATTTTTTCAAACTCTTCTTTGTTAAACTTTTCATCAGTCACCGCATAAAACTGTTCATAATTTTTTCTCATACTTTCTAATGACGATCTTTCTAGTTGTGTATCATCGCTATTTAAATCAAATATTCTTTTATCTGTAAAAATTTTACTTTCGCCCGTATCGGCAAGGATTATAAATTCATGAGATAAATTTCCACCAATAGGTCCTGTATCAGCAGCCATTGGTATTGCTGTTAAAGATAATTTTTTAAATGTTTTTAAATAAGAAAGAAAAAATTTATTATATGAATAAAAAGCGTCTTCATCAGAAACATCAAATGAATAAGCGTCTTTCATATAAAATTCTCGACCACGCATAATTCCAAACCTTGGTCTTATTTCATCTCTAAACTTCCACTGAATATGATACATAAGTTGTGGTAAGGATTTATAAGATTTTATTGACGATCTAAAAATATCTGTAACTTGCTCTTCATTAGTTGGGCCATATAACATTTCTCTATTTTGGCGGTCAGTTATTCTAAGCATCTCCTCACCATAGTCTTCATAACGTCCACTTTCTTTCCAAATTTCGCTTGTTTGAATAGTTGGCATTAGTATTTCTTGAGCACCAATTTTATTTTGCTCTTGTCTGACAATTTCCTCTATTTTTTTCATCACTTTAAAACCTAGTGGTAGCCATGAGTAAATTCCTGCCGACGCTTGTTTTATCATACCTACTCTTAACATTAATTGATGAGATTTAATTTTTGCCTCTGATGGATTATTTTTTAATATTGGTATAAATGAATTTGATAAAAGCATTTTAATTGATCATATTTCTTAAATTTAAATATTCAAATTTAATTAATAGGTAAATTACAATGAAAATGACAGAGGTAATTCCTGTGCAATATAAGAATTTTTTCAACATTTTTGGATTTTCAGGGGATCCAGGATCTTCACCATCAATTTTTACAATCTTTGTTCGATTTACATCAATAGGTAAAATAGCAAAGAACACTATCCACCATATAATAATATAGATAATAGCTAACCCAGTTAAACTCATTAAATTCTTACCAAGTTGATATTGGTAAAGGGTTTTTTTCCTGTTCTCTCCTTTGAAAATTTTCTACAAGCAATTTTTAATGCATCAATTAAATTATGTTCTTGTTGTTTACTTCCAACCTTGAATGTTCTCGAGATAATTTCAATCTCTTCAATCAATCCATATGTGAAATCGTCTTTATCCTCAATAGGTAAACCTCTAAATGAAAGTATTGGATCATTATGAATATTACCTTTTGGAGTAATCATAATAGTTACCTCTAAGTATCCATTTGCACTTAAATTTTTTCTATCTTTTATTGACTGCGAGTCTGGATCAATACTTATATTTCCATCTAAATATAATCTGCCACTCGGTGCTTTATCATAAACTTCAGGTTTATCTCCTGGAAAAAGTTTAACAATATCGCCATTTTCAACTTGAACTGGGTGGGGAACTTGCATTTCTTTAGCAAAACTTATGTGCTCAATCATGTGTCTATGTTCACCGTGAACGGGTATTACACATTTAGGTTTTATCCATTGATACATTTCTTTTAAGTCTTCTCTGTTTGGGTGACCAGAAACGTGAACAAATTCATTTTCTTCAGAAATTACTTCTATACCGTCTTTAACCAATTGATTATGAAGTTTATAAAGTTTTTTCTCATTTCCTGGAATAATTTTTGATGAAAATATTACAGCATCACCTTCTTCAATGAATACATCAGGATGGATATAGCTAGAAATTCTCATCATTGCACCCATTGGTTCCCCCTGACTTCCTGTACACAAATATACAATCTTTTCTCTTGAAAAATTTTTTGCTTCACGAGCATCAATTGGTTCGATAGTATTTTTTAAATACCCACATTGTCTTGCAGCTTTGTAAATTCGATGCATTGATCTTCCAACTAATGAAATTTGCCTACCTGTTTGCTCCGCACAATAAAATACTGTTTCCATTCTAGCTACATTAGATGCAAAAGAGGTTACAATTATTCTTTTTTTTAATCTAGACATTATACTTAGCATACTTTTTCTGACATCTAGTTCAGATCCAGATTTACCTGCACTCATAACATTAGTAGAATCGCAAATCATTGCTAATACACCTTCTTCACCAATCTCTTTTAATCTTTTCTCATTTGTTTTTTCACCAACTAATGGATCTGGATCAACTTTCCAATCACCTGTATGCAAGATAGAACCTACTGGAGTTTGAATTCTTAAACCATTTGGCTCTAATATGGAATGAGTTAAAGTTATATATTCAATTTCAAATGGATCTAATGAAACTTTGCCGTTCAATTCCACTATTTTTAAATCATTTGCGATATCAATTTGTTTCTCTTTAAATTTTTCTCTAATTAAAAGTGCCGTAAATGGTGTTGCAAATATTTTGCATTTAAGCTTTGGCCATAAATGTGCAATTGCACCGATATGGTCTTCGTGAGCATGGGTTACGACAATCCCCAATAAATTATCTTTTCTATCAACTATAAATCCTGGATCTGGGTATATTAAATCTACGCCAGGTATAGTATCATCTGCAAAAGTTACGCCTATGTCAACCATGATCCATTTATGATCACTAGGCTGTCCATAACCAAACAAATTCATGTTCATACCTATTTCACCTGATCCACCTAGAGGACAAAATAATAGCTCATCTTTCATATTATTTAATTAATTTTAAAATTTTTATTAGACCTTTAATTGTAATATCTTGGTTATGACTTGTTTTCGTTTTAATTGAATTTTTAAATAAATTTGAAAATCCACCGGTAATAATTACTTTGAAAGATTTTCGAGTTTCCTTCTTAATTAAATTAATAATATTGTCAATTAAACCTGCATAACCCCAAAAAAAGCCTGATCTAACGGCACTTATTGTATTTTTACCAATAACCTTGTTTACCTTTTTAAGATCTATTTTTGGAATTAAAGATGCTTTATGAGATAATGTGTTCAGAGACAATCTCAAACCAGGGGCAATAATCCCTCCATAATAAGTATCTTTAACAAGAACATCAAAAGTCGTTGCCGTTCCAAAATCTAAAATAATAAAATTATTTTTATTATTCATAACACTGATGGTATTGCTAATTCTATCTGAACCTACTTGTTTATAATCAACTTTAATTTTTATAAGCGATTTTAAGTTTAAATTTTTTACCTCTAAGCATTTTATTTTAATTTTTTTTGATAAAAATTTTTTAATTATTTTGAATGTGCTGGGTACTACACTACAAAATAATATTTTTTCTATTTTATTGAATTGAATTTTATTTTTTTTGAATAAACCATTAAGTTGTTTAATATTAACAGATTTAGACAAAAAAGTAATTTTTTTTAAAATTTTATTTTTTTTAGAAACAATACAAACTTTAGTTTCAGTATTACCTATATCACCTAAAATATACATTTTTTAATTTTTATATAATTTAGATAAACTTTTTTCAAAAAGTTGTTTGAGTTTATTTTCAACATTTATTTTACTAATACTTTTTTTAGTTACTTCTTGCAAGTTTGTAGATGGATAATTTTTGATATATGGATTTTTTATTATATTTATACCTATACCAGTGATTAAAAATTTTTTTTTATTTAAATATATAACTTCTTGTAAAATTCCACATATTTTTTTTCTATCAATTAAAAGATCGTTTGGTTTTTTAAATATTATTTTTTTTCTAGTTAGTGTAGATAATAATTTTTTAACTAAAAGACAATTAATTTTAGTTATAGTATTTATTGATAAATTTTTTTTATTTAATTCATTAAAAAAAGATACAAATAAATTTCCTTTTGATGAAATCCATTTTCGTCCGTACTGTCCTCTGCCATTTGTTTGCGTTTCAGCGATAACCATACCTAAATTATAATTACTTTCTTTAATAATTCTTATAGCTGTATTATTAGTACTTTTAACTTTTTTGAATTTAAATTTTTTAAGTTTCATTAAATTATATTAATTCTTGATACAACTTCTATTAACACGCCTGGAAACACGAAGTAAAAAAGAATTAATATTGTTGAAACTGTAAGTGAAAATTTTAACCATAGGCTATGGTCAGTATCATATTGATCTTTTTCTTTATCAAAATAAATTATTTTTATAATTCTTAAGTAATAAAAAGCAGCTACTACAGTCGATAACAGTCCAATAATAGCTAAAAAATACATTGATTGTTCTAATACAGCTTTAAAAACATAAAATTTTGCAAAGAAGCCAGCTAAAGGCGGTATTCCGGCTAAAGAAAATAAAATTAACAACAAACATAAAGATAATAAAGGGTGATTTTTTGATAACCCAGAAAGATCATCAATATTCTCATAATATTGATCTTTTCTTTTTAACATTAATAAGCAAGAGAAAAGAGCTAAATTCATAACAACATATATTGAAATATAGATTATTGAACTTTGTATTCCCTCATTTGTTGCTGTAGCTAATCCTGCCAATGTGTAACCAATATGACTTATAGAACTGTAAGCAATTAGTCTTTTAATATTAGTTTGACCTATTGCTGCAACTGCTCCAAATATCATCGAGGCAATTGATAAGAAGACAATTATCATTTGCCATTGATCAATTAAATTTAAAAAAGGAACATATAAAAATCTTATAAACACAGTTAAGGCAGCTATTTTTGGTACTATTGTAAAAAATAAGGTTACAGTTGTTGGAGATCCTTCGTAAACATCAGGTGCCCACATATGAAATGGAACAGCAGAAATTTTAAATGCTAAACCAACTAAAATGAATACAATTCCAAATGTTAAAAAATATTGATCAGAATTTAATTGGTTTGATATTATATCAAAATTGGTTGAGCCAGCAAAACCATAAACTAGTGAACATCCATATAATAATAATCCAGACGAAAGCGCACTTAAAACGAAATATTTCAAACCAGCTTCAGATGATTTTAGTTGATCTCGGTTATAAGTAGCCAACACGTACAGAGCTAATGACTGTAATTCAAGTCCCATATAAAAAACAATTAAATCATTCGAACTAATCATAACCATCATACCAAGTATCGAGCTAAGAATTAGAATTGGATATTCTATATTGTATATTTTAAAAGTTTTTAAATATGTTGATGAAATAACTAAAACTAAAAAACCACCAATTAAAGTTATAATTTTCATCAACGATGACATTTGATCAATAACAACACTTCCATTAAATAAAGTTTCTCTATTAACTGAGAAGGTTTCATTTATTGTTATTATTGTTGTAATTAAAATTGCAAATAAAGATAAATTGACTGTAATTTTAGAACTATCTTTTTTAAATACACCCAAAATAAGTAAAAACATAATTGATATAGAAATAAAAATTTCAGGTAATATTAAATTTAAACTTTCCATATTATTTTCTAGCTAAACTTGTTTCATGCATGTTAATTAAATCTGTTACAGAAACCTCTATAGTGTTAATCAATGGATCTGGATAAAATCCATAAAATAAAATTGGAGCTGCCAAACAACTCAAAATAAAATATTCAGATCTGTTTAAATCTACAATTTTTTTGAGATCTTCATTTATTAGTTTGCCAAAAACTACTCTCTTATATAACCATAACATATATGCTGCACCTAAAATTACTCCGAGACTGGCAATAACGGCCACTAAAAAATTATCTTTGAAAGCACCCATTAAAATTAAAAACTCTCCAATAAAACCACTTGTCCCTGGCAAACCTAAGGATGCCAAGGCAAATATCATAAATAATATTGAATATTTTGGAATTACAGAAACTAATCCCCCATAAGTACTTATTAATCTAGAATGCATTCTGTCATAAACTACTCCAACAGTTAAAAATAAAGCTGCTGAAACCAATCCATGACTTACCATTTGAATTATACTACCTTCAATTCCCTGTTGTTGTAGAGTGAAGATACCTAATGTTACAAACCCCATATGAGCAACAGATGAATAAGCTATAAGTTTTTTCATATCCTCTTGCATTAAAGCTATTAGTGACGTGAAGATAATTGCAATTACACTCAATACATAAATTAAAGGGGTAAATGTCTCTGATGCTACAGGAAAAAGTCCTAATGAAAATCTTATAAATCCATATCCAGCCATCTTCAATAATATTGCTGCTAGCAATACAGATCCTGCTGTAGGAGCCTCAACGTGTGCATCTGGTAACCATGTATGAACAGGCCACATAGGTGTTTTAACTGCAAATGAACTAAAAAACGCTAGCCATAAGAGATTTTGATATTTAACATCAATACCAATTTCATAAAGCTTAACCACATCTGTTGTCCCAGTTATCCAATAAATTGAAATTATTGCTACTAGCATTAAAACAGAACCTAAGAGTGTATATAAAAAAAATTTAAATGCAGAATAAACTCTTCTTGTACCTCCCCAGATTCCAATAATTAAAAACATTGGAATCAATCCAGCTTCAAAAAACAAATAAAATACAACTAAATCTAATGCACAAAATACACCGATCATAAAGCTTTCCATAATCAGTATTGCAATTAAAAAATCTCTTAATCTATTTTTTACCGAGTTGTTTACAGAAATGACACATAGTGGAGTAATAAAAGTTGTTAATATAACAAATAAAATTGAGATTCCATCTATACCAACTTTATAATTAATAAATCCTTCAATCCATATTCTATCCTCTATAAATTGGAAACTAGAGGTATACTGATCAAAAGCAATCCATAAATAAATAGAAATTAAAAAATTTACAACTGTTGTGAATAGAGCAACGTATTTAGCGGTTAAATTATTTCCTTCTTTATCTTTAGTAAAAAATAAAAACAAAGCTCCTATTATTGGTAATAGTATTAAAGAAGAAAGAATGGGAAAATTCATTATTTAACTATTAAGAAGGTTAAAAAGGCAGAGAAACCTACCAACATTATGAATGCATATTGATAGATAAAACCACTTTGAAATTTAGTGGCTTTTATTGAACATTTTTTAATTAAAGAGGAAATTCCATCAGGACCAAAACCATCTATTATAGTTCCATCACAAAATTTCCATAAAAATAAACCAATTTTTTTTGATGATTTTATGAATAATAATTCATACAACTCATCGAAATACCATTTATTAACTAAAAAATTATATAAAGGTTTGTTCATAGACGCTATGTCATGAGTTAAAATTTTATTTCTTACAAACAAGTAATAAGCAATTGGAATAGATAATAAAACTAAACAAGGTGTTAAAAGTAAAAACCATAAAGGAGGATGTTCAGTACTTAAAGGGTTTAAAAACTTAATGGACTCTGCCCAGAAAAGATTATCACTATGACCAATAAAAAGATCTTTAAATAAAAAACCAGAAAACACCGCTCCTATTGAAAGAATAAACAGAGGAAGAAGCATAATCATTGGGGATTCATGAGTTTCTTCAATCTTGATCTCTTTATTGTTATATTCTCCATGGAAAGTTTTAAATATCAATCTCCACGAATAAATGGATGTTAAAAATGCTGTAATTATTCCAATCCCAGCAGCGTAATATCCAGTTGTGTTACCTTTTAAATACGCAAATTCTATGATTGCATCTTTAGAATAAAACCCTGATAAAAATGGAAAACCTGTTAAAGCAAGAGTTCCTATAATCATTAAAGCGTAGGTATATGGTAGCTTTTTCCATACACCACCCATATTATTTATATTTTGTTCGTCTTTAAATGCGTGGATTACTGAACCAGATCCTAAAAATAAAAGAGCTTTAAAAAATGCGTGAGTAAATAAGTGAAACATAGCAACGTTATACGCACCTACTCCAGCTGCAAAAAACATATAGCCAAGTTGGCTACATGTAGAATAAGCAATTATTTTTTTTATATCCGTTTGAACTAAGGCCACTGTTGCTGCAAAAAAGGCTGTAGTCATTCCAACAATAGTAATAAAATTTAGTATTAATGGAGAATATTCATAAATTGGAGAACATCTTACTACTAAGAAAACTCCAGCAGTAACCATTGTTGCTGCATGAATTAACGCTGAAACTGGAGTTGGACCTTCCATAGCATCAGGTAGCCATGTATGAAGTAATATCTGCGCAGATTTACCCATGGCACCAATAAATAAGAATAAGCAAACTAAATCTATTGCTTTAACTTCAAAACCTAAAAATGATAAATTTTTATCTATAACAGTTGGAATTTGTTGAAAAACTTCTGAGTAATTAACTGTTCCAAATAAATAAAATATTAAGAAAATTCCTAAAGCAAAACCAAAGTCACCTACTCTATTAACAACAAATGCTTTGATAGCTGCAGCATTTGCACTTTCCTTTTTAAACCAAAAACCAATTAAGAAATATGAACAAAGACCAACACCTTCCCAACCAAAAAATAGTTGAATAAAATTATCTGAGGTCACAAGCATTAACATAGCAAAAGTGAATAATGACAAATAAGCCATAAATCTTGGCTTATGAGGATCATGCGACATGTAACCAATTGAGTAGATATGCACAAGAGCAGATACAGAAGTTACAACAACTAGCATAACTGCTGACAATGGATCAATTAACATCGACCAATTTACATCAAGTGACCCCGAACTTATCCAAGTAGCAATAACAATATTTTCTTCATATTGATTAACAATTACTTGATAAAGAACATGTATTGATAAGAGTGAAGAAATTGAAACAAGAGCACTTGTTACTATTTCAGAGTTTCTATCACCGATATATCTTCCAAAAAAACCCGAAATAATTGACGCTATAAGAGGAAGAAATATAATTGAAAGTTCCATAGTTAACCTTTCAACTTATCTATTTCTTCAACCCTGATGGTTCCAGAATTTCTAAAATATACTACGATAATGGCCAATCCTATTGCTGCTTCTGCAGCAGCAACAGTAAGAATAAATAAAGTAAAAACCTGACCAGCTAAATCACCTAGAAATATTGAAAATGAAACTAAATTTATATTTACGGCAAGTAATATTAATTCAATACTCATTAGTATTACAATAATATTTTTTCTATTTAGAAAGATACCAATAACACCAATTGAAAAAATTACAGCGCCAAGAGTTAGATAATGTCCTAGACCAATCTCAGTCATCTATTCTTACTCCTTTGTTAGTCTCAACTTTTAATACCTCAACACCATCCACTCTTTCTCGCGATATTTGCTTAATGTAGCTTTGTCTTTTAACACCAGCTCTTTGTCTAAAAGTTAATACAATCGCCCCTATCATGGCAACTAATAGTATCATACCGCTTATTTGAAACACGTGAATATAATCAGTGTACAAAATCTGGCCTAAAGAATGAGTATTACTTACATTCGATTGTGAAAGTGAATTATTTATATCAAAAATTTCCGGTTTGTATTTCCATCCACCAATTACAATTATTATTTCAACAAAAATAAGTGTGCTTATAATTAAACCAATAGGAATATGTTTGGAGCTATTTTTTGATGCAAACCATTGATTTTTTTGCTGAGCAACATTCAACATCATTACTACAAATAAAAATAAAACTGCTACTGCCCCTACGTAAACAATCAACATTATCATTCCTAAAAATTCTGCACCTATCATGATGAACAAGCAAGAGATACTAATAAAATCAAGAATCAGAAAAAATACTGAGTGCACTGTATTTTTTGAAGCAGTTACCATTATGGCTGAAATAATCGCAATTAAAGAAAATGTATAAAAAAAAATTGAATGAGCGATCATGAATTATCTATGGATATTATCCGCTTTAATATTTGCGTCTAAAATATTCTCCCAACGATCTCCATTATCTAATAATTTTTCTTTTGTGTAATAAAGCTCTTCTCTTGTTTCTGTTGAGAATTCAAAATTAGGTCCTTGAACTATTGCATCAACTGGACATGACTCTTCGCATAGACCACAATAAATGCATTTCATCATATCTATGTCGTAACGTGTTGTTTTTCTACTACCGTCCTCTCTCTGAGTAGACTCTATTGTTATCGCTTGTGCAGGACAAACAGCTTCGCACAATTTGCAAGCTATACATCTCTCTTCTCCATTTGGATATCTTCTTAACGCATGTTCACCTCTAAATCTTGGACTGATTTGACCTTTTTCAAAAGGATAATTAATTGTTTTTTTTGGCTTAAAAAATTCTTTAATTGCTATAAACAAACCTCCGACGAAATCTGTCATAAAAATTGTTTTTAAAAATCTGGAAATTTTCATAATTAATTAATTGGTAAGAGATTAAAGTAAAATAAAAAACTTGCAGTTAATACGACCCAAATTAGTGAAAATGGAAGAAATACTTTCCAGCCCAATCTCATAAGCTGATCATATCTATATCTTGGAACTATTGCTTTCACTAAAGCAAACAAAAAAAACAAAAATAAAATTTTTAATATTAACCATAATGCTCCAGGAACTAGTGTGAATGGGTAAATTTCAATAGGCGATAACCATCCACCTAAAAAAAGTATTGCTCCCATTGCGCACATAAGCAATATATTTGCATATTCACCTAACCAGAACATTGCATACATCATTCCAGAATATTCAGTTTGATATCCAGCAACTAATTCAGCTTCAGCCTCTGGTAGATCAAATGGAGGCCTATTTGTTTCAGCTAAAGCTGAAATAAAAAATATCACAAACATAGGAAATAAAGGAATAACAAACCAAAGATTTTGTTGAGCAACAACAATATCGTTTAAGTTAAGTGAGCCAACACATAAAAGTACATTTATTATAATAACTCCAATTGAAACTTCATAAGAAACCATCTGTGCAGCAGATCTAATTGCTCCCAAAAAAGGGTATTTGGAATTTGATGCCCAGCCTCCCATAATAATTCCGTAAACACCCAAAGATGAAACTGCAAATAAGTAAAGAATACCAACATTTATATCTGCTAATACTTGTGTTGCACTAAACGGAATAACCGCCCAAGCGATCAAAGCTAATGTCATGGTTACAATAGGTGCTAATATGAATATCACTTTATTTGAGCTTGAAGGTATTATCATTTCTTTAAATATATATTTTAAGGCATCAGCTAAAGATTGTAGCAATCCAAAAGGACCAACTACATTCGGCCCTTGCCTTTTTTGCACAAATGCCCAAACTCTCCTATCAAGCCAGACAATCATCGCAACTGAAACTAATACAGGAACAAGTAAAAATAATATTTTATAAATTTCTTGAAAAACTATACTCAAATATTCCATATTAACCCTCAGTACCTGTAGATTTAAAATTTAATTTTGAATTGTTGCACTCAATCATTGTCTTAGATGATCTGGCTATAACATTTGAGAAGAAATAAGGCTTAATATCTAGAAATAATTTTTCATTTTGAAATTCAAGAAAATTATGATCATAAAATTCTTGAATTTCTTTTTCTTTATCTTGTTTTAATTTTAAGTAATTAAACATGCTACTTTCTAATTCATCTTTATCATTAAATAATTTTCTATTATTCATATACTCTGCAATCTCATTTATTATTTGCCAATCCTCTTTGGCTTCACCTGGTGGATAAGATGCTTTATATGCTTTTTGAACTTTGCCCTCTAGATTTGTGAAATAACCATCCTGCTCGGTATAAGCTGAACCAGGCAAAATAATATCTGCAATTTCTGCACCATTATCTCCATGACTCCCTTGATAAATTATAAATTCATTTTCTTTATTAAAATTCAAATTATCTTGACCTAATAAATAAATTATTTCAAACTTATGTTCTTTTAGTTCACTTAATAAATTTTTTTCATTATTTATTAAACCAATGTCGAAATTTCCAACTGCCGATGCATCGCAGGAGAGAATGTTTATAGGTTTCCATTCGTCTAAAAATTTATTATTTTTTTTTAAAAACTCATTTATTTTACTGAATAAAAACTTAGAAGAATTTAATCTAAAAAATGACTCACCAATTATTATCATAGGTTTTTTAGAATTTATAATATCCTTAGACAGTTCATGATTGTTTTCAAAGATATCTTTTAATGTTTGAGACTGACCATCTAAATTTTTATATGGATAAGTTAAATCACCAGCTTCGTTTAAAGAAACTATTTTTGTATTATTATTTAAATATGCTTTTCTTATTCTTGCATTTAAAATAGTTGCTTCATATCTTGGATTACATCCTACTAGGAAAATTAAATCAGACTCATCTATTCCATTTATACTCGAATTAAATATGTAGTTTTTTCTTTGAGAAACATCAACATATCTGTTATCAGATCTTGTTTCATAATTTTTAATATTAAGAGTTCTGTCAAAAAATTCTTTAAATACATAACCAGTCTCCATATTATTTAAATCTCCAATAAAACCACATATTTTTTCCTTACTAGTGTTTTCAAATTTGGATTTAATAATTTTAAAAACTTCTGCCCAACTAGCTTTCTCAAATTTTTTATTATATTTAATGAATGGCGTGTCTAATCTTTGATGAAGTAAACCATCACAAGCATATCTTGTTTTATCTGAAATCCATTCTTCGTTAATGTCTTCATTTATAATTGGTAGAACTCTTTTCACTTCCCAATCATATGTATCTACTCTTACATTAGAACCAATTGCGTCCATAACATCAATAGTTTCAGTTTTTTTTAATTCCCATGGTCGTGCTTCAAAAACATAGGGCTTTGATGTCAATGCACCTACTGGGCAAAGATCCACTACATTTGCTGATAACTCCGATTGCATTGATTGTTCTAAATAAGTTGTAATTTGCATATCCTCACCTCTACCGATAGCTCCTAGCTCAGGAACACCAGCTACTTCTGTTGCAAATCTAACACATCTTGTGCAATGGATACATCTGGTCATTTGTGTTTTAATTAACGGTCCCATGTTCTTTTCTGGAACCATTCTTTTATTTTCTTTAAATCTTGATTTATCAACTCCATAATACATTGATTGATCTTGAAGATCACATTCCCCACCTTGATCACATACGGGACAATCTAAAGGATGATTTGCTAATAGAAATTCCATCACACCTTTTCTAGCTTTTTCAACAAACTCAGTATTTGTTTTAATGTTCATTCCTTCTGCAGCTGGCATGGCACAAGATGCAATTGGTTTTGGAGATTTTTCCATCTCTACCAAACACATTCTACAATTTCCTGCGATTGATAATTTTTCATGATAACAAAACCTAGGAATCTCAATCCCTGCTTTCTCACAAGCCTGAAGGACAGTTAGACCTTCTTCGACTTCAACTTCAATATCATTTACTTTGAGTTTAAGCATTTTTTTTTTCTAATAAATGTTGATCAACTAAATAAGGAATATTATTTTTTTTCTGAACAATTGGGTCTAGATTGTTTCTTTCCTCAATTTCTTTTTTGAAATGTCTCAAAAGCCCTTGAACTGGCCAAGAAGAGCCTTCACCAAATGCACAAATTGTATGACCTGCAATTTGATTAGTGACATCACTTAACATATTAACTTCATCCTTAGTAGCGTCTCCTTTTGCCATTCTCTCAAGCATTCTCCACATCCAGCCTGATCCTTCTCTGCAAGGAGTACATTGACCGCAACTTTCATGTTTATAAAATCTTGCAATTCTTGCCATGCATTTTATAATGTCCTGATCTTTATTAATCACAACAACACCAGCTGTTCCTAGACCACTTTTTTCTGCCATAAGAGAATCAAAATCCATTGTTAATGTTTCACATTTATCTTTTGGTATAAGAGGCATTGATGAGCCACCTGGTATAACAGCTTGTAAATTATCCCAACCTCCAACAACACCACCAGCATGAACCTCAATTAATTGTTTTAAAGGAATATTCATTTCTTCCTCGACGTTACATGGTTTATTTACATTTCCTGAAATACAAAATATTTTTGTTCCTGTATTTTTTTCTCTTCCAAGTGAAGCAAACCATTTACCTCCTCTTCTAAGAATTGTTGGGACCACTGCTATTGTTTCAACATTATTTATAATTGTTGGACAACCATATAAACCTATAAGAGCTGGGAAAGGTGGTTTTAGCCTCGGTTGTCCTTTTTTTCCTTCTATGCTTTCTAATAAAGCTGTTTCTTCACCACATATGTAGGCTCCAGCACCATAATGAATGTAAATATCTAAATCCCAACCTGTTCCTGAGGCGTTTTTTCCAATCAATTTTTTTTCATACGCTTCATCAATAGCCGCTTGTAATTTCTGTCCATCAACAAAATATTCACCTCTTATGTAAATATAACAAATATGTGCTTGAACTGCATATGAAGCTATTAAACAACCCTCAATTAATTTGTGAGGCTCAAATCTTAAAATATCTCTGTCTTTGCAAGTGCCTGGCTCTGACTCATCGCCATTTATTACCAGATAGTGAGGTCTAGAGCCCACCTCTTTAGGTGCAAAAGACCATTTCAAACCAGTGGGAAAACCAGCTCCACCTCGACCTCTAAGTTGAGATTCTTTGATTTCATTGATTATCCAATCTCTACCTTTGTTTATAATTTCTTCTGTTTTGACCCAATCACCTCTTTTTTGGGCTGAGACTACATCGGCACCCATATCATTGTATAAGTTTTTAAATATTCTATCGTTATCCTTAAGCATTTTTAAAATCCAAAAGTGTTTTTCTGTTATTTTCTGGCTCATTATTTAACCTACCTCTATATGATCCAGGTTTTGGTGTCTCACCATTTAAAATTTTTTCTAAAATTTTAAGTGTTTTATCTTTATCTAAGTCTTCATAATATTCATCATTGATTTGCATCATTGGTGCGTTAACACATGCCCCCAAACATTCAACTTCCATCCATGAACAACTTTCATCATTTGATAATTCACATTCATTTTTAGATATTTTTTCTTTACAAGCTTCAACTAATTTATTAGCACCTCTAATCATACAGGGGGTTGTTGTACAAATTTGAATAAAATGTTTACCAACTGGAGAAAGATTATACATAGTGTAAAAAGTTGCTACCTCATAAACCTTTATATAAGGCATCTTTAAAAATTTTGCGATGTACTTCATAGCTGCTAAAGGTATCCAATTATTATTTTGTCTTTGAGCAATATATAATAATGCCATAACAGCGCTTTGTTGTTTTCCTTCAGGGTATTTTGAAATAATATTATTAGCAGCTTCAAGAGATTGAGAATTAAATTCAAATTTTTCAGGTTGATTTTTTGAAGGTCTTCTTAAGCTCATCTGTCTACCTCACCAAAAACTATATCTAATGAACCAAGTACAGCAGGTACATCAGCTAACATATGACCCTTAATCAAATAATCCATTGATTGTAAATGAGAGAAACCTGGTGCTCTTATTTTGCATTTATAAGGTTTACTTGAACCATCAGATATTAAGTAAACACCAAATTCTCCCTTAGGTGCCTCGACAGCAGTATATATTTCATCATTTGGAACCCTATAACCTTCTGTGAATAGTTTAAAATGATGAATCAAGGCTTCCATCGATTGCTTTATATCTTTTTTTGGTGGAGGGCTTATTTTTCCATCTAAAGATTTAACAGGACCTTTCTCCATTTTTGATAAACACTGTTTAATGATAGATACACTTTCCTTCATTTCTTCTATTCTACATAAATATCGATCGTAACAATCTCCATTTTTACCAACTGGGATGTTAAAATCTATTTCTTTATAACAATCGTAGGGTTGTGATTTTCTTAAATCCCAAGGAACACCTGAACCTCTTATCATTACTCCTGAAAATGAATAATCAAGTGCATCTTGTTTTGAGACAACACCTATATCTACATTTCGTTGTTTAAAAATTCTGTTGTCTGTTAATAAACTTTCTAAATCATTAATTATTTTTGGAAACGTTTCACAAAATGTTGCAATATCTTCCTCCAAACCTTGGGGGAAGTCCTGATGAACGCCTCCAGCTCTAAAATAATTTGCATGAAGTCTGGATCCAGAAACTCTCTCATAAAAACCCATTAATTTTTCTCTTTCCTCAAATCCCCACAGTGTAGGAGTTAAAGCTCCAACATCCATCGCTTGGGTGGTTACATTTAAAATATGACTTAAAATTCTTCCAATTTCACAAAATATTACTCTTATATATTGACCTCTAATTGGCACATCAATTTTAAGAATTTTTTCTACAGCCAAAGCAAAGGCGTGCTCTTGATTCATCGGAGCCACATAATCTAATCTATCAAAGTAAGGAACTGCTTGCATGTAAGTTTTATTCTCAATTAATTTTTCGGTGCCTCTATGTAATAAACCAATATGTGGATCAGCTTTTTCAACAATTTCACCATCAAGTTCTAAAATAAGTCTAAGAACACCATGCGCAGCAGGATGCTGCGGTCCAAAATTTAAGTTCAAATTTTTAATTTTTTTTGTCATTTATGTCAATTTCTTCTTGAATATATTTTGTACCCTCCCATGGGCTTTCATAGTCAAAATTTCTGAAATTTTGCTCTAGTTTTACTGGCTCACTAATTACTTTCTTTTTATCTTCGCTATATCTAACCTCCGTATGTCCAGTTAAAGGAAAATCTTTTCTCAACGGATGACCTTCAAAACCATAGTCGGTTAAAATTCTTCTGAGATCAGGATGATCTTTAAAAGATACACCGTACATATCAAAAACTTCTCTTTCCATCCAATTAGCAGAAGGGAAAATGCTTGTTAAGGAAGGAATGACCTCATTCTCAGATATTGAATATTTTAAAACAACTCTTTGATTAAATTCATGACTTAAAAATAAGTAAACTAAACTAAATCTTTGATCTCTTTCAGGGAAATCAACAACAGTTATATCTATAAGCTGTCTAAACTTAGTGTCATTATTTGTCTTTAGAAATAACGTAACATCTATGAAGTCCTCTTTATCAATCTCAATATAAACTTGATTATGTTTTATTTCAGTTTTGTTTATTTTTGTATTTAATTCTGAGTTTATTTTTTTTTCTAAGTTTTCTAAATTATTCATAATTATCTTAAAAAAGATCCTTTTTCTCTAATTTTTTTTTGAAGTTGCAGTATTCCATAAAGTAGTGCTTCGGCTGATGGTGGACATCCTGGTACATATACATCAACTGGGACTATGCGATCACAACCTCTGACTACTGAATAAGAATAGTGATAATAACCTCCTCCATTAGCACAGCTTCCCATGGAGATAACATATCTGGGTTCAGGCATCTGATCATAAACTTTTCTAAGTGCAGGTGCCATTTTATTAGTTAAAGTTCCAGCAACGATCATTACATCTGATTGTCTTGGCGATGCTCTAGGTGCAGCACCAAATCTTTCTAGATCATATCTTGGCATAGATGTTTGCATCATTTCAACAGCACAACATGCTAAACCAAAAGTCATCCAATGCAGTGAACCTGATCTAGACCAGTTTATTAAATTATCTAAAGATGTTGTTATAAAACCATTTTTTCCAAAATCTTCAGCAAGTTGTTTAAACTCAGCTGGTACGTTTTCAATTCTGTTATTCATTGTAATTAATTCTTTATTCCCAATCTAAAGCACCTTTTTTCCATTCATAAATAAATCCAATTGTAAGTATGAACAAAAAAATCATCATTGATGAAAAACCTAATAATCCGATGTTTCCAAGAGAAATTGCCCATGGAAATAAAAATGCTATTTCCAAATCAAATATGATGAACAATATTGCAACTAAATAAAATCTAACATCAAACTCTAGTCTAGAATCTTCAAAAGGTTCAAATCCACATTCATAAGCTGAAAGTTTTTCTGGATCAGGTTTTTTTGGTGATAGAATAAAATTAATTACCACAAATGCACAACTTAATCCCAAAGCTAAGATCAAAAATATAATAATAGGTAAGTAATCTTTAAGAAAATCAGATAACATGAAAGTCTATATATCACTTTTTATTTTATGTTGAAGCGTTGATACGTCACATTTTCAATTAAAAAAAAGTTAACAAAATCAATTACTTACAATGATACACCAAAAAAACACAACAAAATCAGTTATTTATCAAAAATTTAATTATTAATAAGAAAGTGGCGGGAGTGAAGGGACTCGAACCCTCGACCTATCGCGTGACAGGCGATCGCTCTAACCAACTGAGCTACACCCCCACTTTTTGTTTTTGGTGGGCAGTAAAGGACTCGAACCTTTGACCCCCTCGGTGTAAACGAGATGCTCTACCAACTGAGCTAACCGCCCATAACCAAAAAGAAACATGTTTATATCCTTTAAAGCATCTTCGTCAAGATTTATTAATAATTGCAATAAATACAAGGAAAAAGTGGCGGGAGTGAAGGGACTCGAACCCTCGACCTATCGCGTGACAGGCGATCGCTCTAACCAACTGAGCTACACCCCCACTTTTTGTTTTTGGTGGGCAGTAAAGGACTCGAACCTTTGACCCCCTCGGTGTAAACGAGATGCTCTACCAACTGAGCTAACCGCCCATAACTAAAAAAGCTAAGATATAATAATTACTTTAACAAAGTAATCAATGAATATTATAAATAGATAATTTATCTCATTTTTTCTTATTGAAGTGAGATAATATTACTTAAATATCTCAGCTCTTACTTTAATAATATCTTTTATTGTATTTATTATATTTCTTAGAGTAATAATTGTACTTGTACCAAATTCTCTAGGATATGTAGAAATACCCATCTCTCCAACCTGGTAACCTTTTAGCATTAGTTTAATTGCTATTTCAGCACCAACAAATGCGTTTTGTGATGACAACTCAATACTCTCTAAAGCATCTCTTTTGATCAACCTAAGTCCTGTTGAAATATCTCTAAAATTTGACTTAAACAAGAGCTGAATTAATTTATTATATATCCAGGATATAAATATTCTAAAACTACTATATATTTTTTTATATCTAAATGTAATTATACAGTCGTAATTATGTATAATTTTTGACATTTTCTTAAAATCAAAAATATCATATTGGTTATCTCCGTCTGTTTGGAGTATCCAATCTTTTGAACAAATTTTAAGACCAGATTTAATAGACTCTCCATAACCTTTGTTTATTTCATGAGTAATTAACTTAATTTTATTATTAGATTTCATATAATTTTTAACAATACTACCAGAATTTTCTGGACAACAATCATCAACTATAACTAATTCATAATCTAATGACAATTCTTCACACAGAGATATAGATTTCTTTATAAGTATTTCAACAGTTTTACTATCTTTAAAAACAGGAAATAAAATACTTAAAGAAGAAATTTTATTTTTCATAATTTAATTTAAAAATGTAATTTATTAGATTATTATGTAAAAAGCCATAATTACTTAATGAAATATATATTAAAAAATAATCTTTATTTCTTAATTTTTGTTTCTACAATACATTTTTTATATCGAATATTAATTTACTCAATTTATTTAAGTGAAAATAAATTTTTCTTTTCAGAAAATTACCTTTTAGCTTTAAGTAATGAAAATTTTTTAGATTATTTATTATTTCATCACTCAATACCAATTGGAAATATTTTTTTATCTAAATTAATTTTAATTTTTTCTGGAGGAGATAATTTATATCTTATCTATTATATATTAAATACAACTTATACCTGTTCAGTATTAATAGTATTTTCAAAAATATATAATTTACTCTTCAATAAGAATTCCTTAATTCTAATTTTTATCTTATTTGCAATTAGTCTTTCTTTTCTAAGTTATGACACTTGGAGAGTTCATCATTATGATCACATATTAATATTATTTTTTTCACTTTTATCTCTTTATATGGCAGAAATTTTTTTAAAAAGTAAAAAATTTATATTTGGAATTAAATTTGTTTTTCTAATGAGCTTAATTGCTATATTTTCAAATTTATTTATAGTTATTTACTTAATACTTTCAATATTCTTAATTATTTACAAAAAAAATTTAAATATTAGTATTTCAAGTTTTGTTTACTCTACAATTGTAATCTTCTTAGTTTTTTCCTCTGTGTTAATAAAAAATAAATTTTCAATAAACGAAATTACTCCAACATCAATTAAAGGTTGGAATTTTATACAAAGGCCTCTTTACACCTTAGGTTATGACAAATACTTTGACTTATACCTAAACAAATTAGATTTATCAAAAACAAATCAAATTTGTGTTTTAGATATAAAAGATAGAAAACAAAATCTTGTGGATGATGAATTATTTACCTCCTTAGTATTGCATAAGTGTTTTTTTGATTTTGAAAAAAAAATATATGATTTTTCTAAATTGAAAAAAGTTTTAAAAGATAATAAAATCACTAATTACAATCTTAATCTTGCTATTGAATTAGATATAAAAGACTTAAAAAATAATCAATGGAAATTCAGTGGTGGTCATGAGGATATTAATTTAAGAACAACAGTTTTTTTTCATAAAGAAGCAATAAAAGTATATTTATCCTCTTTTATTTATTATCCTTTTGAAATGTTAATTGGAACACCAAAAACAGAGGATAACCAAGGGGTATTATTTACTTTTCTAAATATGTTTAGATGGGGAAGTCAACTTCCATACTATTATGAAACGCAGCACAAAAACTTTAATAATAAATTTTTTGTAAATTTTCAGATAATTTTTTCTGGTTTTATTTTAGCAGGATTAATATTAAGCTTTGTAAATTCAATATCTTTTTTAAAAAATTTTTTTTATAATAATAATCTTTCTATTAAGGAACTTAATAAATATGCGCTCATTTTTTTAATTCTTTTAATATGCTTGGGTTATAATCTAACTACATCCTTAATTACTTGTTGTGAAAATCAAAGAAATGCAGTTATGATTTTTCCATTTTTAATTATTATTTCTTTTACATCATTGTTAATAGGTATAAAAAAATTAAAGAAAATACTTTAGAGAATTTTATTGAATACTAGCTTGAGATTTATCGTCTTTTTTAGAAATTTCCACCTCTACCCATTCTGTAGGTTTTAATTCTTTAATAAGCGCTATTTTAACAACTTGGTCAGCATTTTCTACTGGTGTTATTTTTATGTCATCTAAAATCTTTTTTGGCATATCCACTAAATCTTTTTCATTTTCTTTTGGAATTAAAACTTCTTTTATACCTGCTCTATGTGCTGCTAATAATTTTTCTTTCAATCCACCAATAGGTAAAACTTGTCCTGTTAACGTAACTTCA
Source organism: uncultured Pelagibacteraceae bacterium (assembly GCA_902624045.1). Taxonomy (GTDB): domain Bacteria; phylum Pseudomonadota; class Alphaproteobacteria; order Pelagibacterales; family Pelagibacteraceae; genus Pelagibacter. The sequence continues at coordinate 45,608 of CACNVX010000001.1, read as the reverse complement.
CCAGTCATCGCAAGATCTCTTCTAATTGGTATATTGGTTATTGATGAAACTATAGATGTAACCATTCCTATACCTGCTGAAGGACCATCTTTTGGCGTAGCACCTTCAGGAACATGGATATGAAAATCTTTTTTTTCAAATACTGGTGGAATAATTCCATACTCGAGACATTTAGATCTAACAAAAGATTTTGCTGCTTTAACTGATTCTTGCATGACATCGCCAAGTTTACCAGTTATTTGCATTCTTCCTTTTCCAGGCATTGTTACTGTTTCAATTTTTAGTATTTCACCACCATATTCTGTCCAAGCTAATCCTGTAACAATACCAACCCTATTTTCTGACTCTAATTCACCAAATTTAAATTTTGGAACACCTAAAAAATCAGACAGATTCTTATTATCTATCTTTACCTCTTTTTCTTCTCCTGAAACTATTTTTTTAACAACTTTTCTTGCAAGTTTTGATATCTCTCTTTCAAGATTTCTTACACCAGACTCTTTAGTGTAACCTCTTATTACTTCTTTAATAATATTATCATCTAGTTTCATTTCTTTTTCTTTAACACCATTATCTTTTATTTGTTTTGGCAATAAATACTTGTTAGCAATACTTATTTTTTCATCTTCGGTGTATCCAGCTAGTCTTATTACTTCCATTCTATCTAGCAATGGTGGTAAGATGTTTAAAGTATTTGCTGTAGTAACAAACATTACATCAGAAAGATCGTAATCAACCTCTAAATAATGATCGTTAAAACTTGTATTTTGTTCAGGATCTAACGCTTCTAAAAGTGCTGACGATGGATCACCTCTATAATCATTTCCTATTTTATCAATTTCATCTAGCAAAATTAAAGGATTTTTTGTACCTGCTTTTTTCATCATTTGAATAATTTTTCCAGGTAACGATCCAATATACGTTCTTCTATGACCTCTTATCTCTGCTTCATCTCTCATACCTCCAACAGACATTCTCACAAATTCTCTATTAGTTGCCTTGGCAATTGATTTTCCTAAGGATGTTTTCCCTACACCGGGTGGTCCAACCAAGCATAAAATTGGACCTTTTATTTTTTCCATTCTTTTTTGAACAGCTAAAAATTCTACTATTCTCTCTTTAACTTTTTCTAGTCCAAAATGATCTTTATCTAAAATATTTAATGCTTTAGTTAGATCTATATCAACTTCACTTTTTTTATACCAAGGAAGTTCAGTCATCCAATCTAAATAATTTCTTACTACTGTAGCCTCTGCTGACATTGGGCTCATATTTTTTAATTTTTTTAATTCTTGTAAACATTTTTTTTCAACATCTTTTGGCATTTTCGCTTTTGTAATTGCTTTATTTAGGCTTGTTGTTTCATCTTTGCCATCTTCGATTTCACCAAGTTCTTTTTGAATTGCCTTTAACTGTTCATTTAAATAATACTCTCTTTGAGTTTTCTCCATTTGGGTTTTGACTCTGCCTCTAATTCTTTTTTCAACACCAATAATACTAGTCTCGTTTTCCATTATTTTAATAATTGCATTTAATCTTTTCTTAACATCAACAATTTCAAATATTTGTTGTTTTTCAGATATTGTTGCGTTTATGTGTGAAGCAATATTGTCTGCAATTTGAGAAGGGTCTTTTAATTGTTTAATCGAATTTATTGTTTCATTTGAAATTTTTTTGTTTATTGAAGTTAATTTTTCTAATCTTCTTAATGCTGTTGCTGCTAGTGGAAATAAATCTTCATCTTTGGTTAATACATCGCTATGATATGCATAATCACAGCTGATAAATTTTTCATTATCTTTAAAATCTAGAATTTTTACTCTTTTCGTACCCTCAACCAATACTTTAACAGTACCATCAGGTAATTTTAATAATTGTAGAATACTTCCTTCACAACCATACATAAAAACATCTGTTTTCTTTGGGTCATCAATTTCTGAATTTTTTTGTGTAACTAAAATTATTTTTTTTTCACTTTTCATAACTTCATTCAAAGCAGAAATAGATTTATCCCGTCCTACAAATAAAGGTATTACCATGCTTGGAAACACTACAATGTCTCTTAAAGGCAATAAAGGTAATGAGATTTTGACGTCCATGCTCATAATATGGAGATTATATTTTATATTGCAATAGGTTTTTACTACTTATTAAGGATATTAAGCCGCTGTGGTCTTATTTGTCTTAGCTTTATTATCGCCTTTTGTGTGAACTAAAATTGGTTGTGATTGACCTTTTGCTGCACTTGAATCAACGATAACTTCTTCTATATCTTCTTGACTTGGAAGATCATACATTGTTTTTAATAAAATGTTCTCTAATATAGATCTTAACCCTCTTGCACCTGTTTTTTTATTAATGGCTTTTTGCGCGATTTCTTTTAAAGCATTTTCTTTAAAAATAAGTTTTGCACCATCTAATTTAAATAATTCTTGGTATTGTTTTGTAAGAGAATTTTTTGGTTCTTGTAAAATCTTTATAAGAGATTTTTCGTCTAAATCCTCTAAAGTTGCTATCATCGGAAGCCTTCCTATAAATTCAGGTATTAATCCAAATTTTAGCAAATCTTCAGGCTCTAATCCTTTCATCCACTCTCCAGTTTTCTTATCTTGAGTATTTTTTACATCTGCACCAAATCCAATAGAGGTACCTTTATCTCTTTGGGAAATAATTTTATCTAATCCTGCAAAAGCACCTCCGCATATAAATAATATATTAGTGGTATCTACTTGTAAAAATTCTTGCTGAGGATGTTTTCTGCCCCCTTGTGGAGGGACACTTGCAACTGTTCCTTCCATAATTTTAAGTAAAGCTTGTTGTACACCTTCACCTGATACATCTCTTGTTATTGACGGATTCTCAGATTTTCTGCTTATTTTGTCTACCTCATCAATATAAACTATTCCTCTTTGTGCCTTTTCAACATTATAATCTGAAGCTTGTAATAATTTTAAAATTATATTTTCAACATCTTCACCAACATAGCCAGCTTCTGTTAACGTCGTAGCATCAGCCATAGTAAATGGAACATCTAAAATTCTAGCAAGTGTTTGTGCAAGCAATGTTTTACCACAACCTGTAGGACCCACTAAAAGTATATTAGATTTAGACAATTCAACATTTTTACTTGTTTTGTTCTCATAGTTTAATCTTTTGTAATGATTGTGAACCGCTACTGATAAAACTTTTTTAGCATGAGCCTGTCCAATTACATAGTCGTCTAAAACTGTACAAATTTCTTTCGGTGAAGGAAGACCATCTTGATGTTTAACAAAAGTATCCTTGCTCTCTTCTTTTATGATATCCATACAAAGTTCAACACATTCATCGCAAATAAATACAGTTGGACCTGCAATTAATTTTCTTACTTCATGCTGACTCTTTCCACAGAAAGAACAGTAAAGAATATTTTTATTATTAGTGCTCATTTTTATTTTTTATAACGAATCAATTTATTTACTTTATTATAGAAGACTTACACTAATCAAGTTTGGAATATTAGTTTAACAAGATGTAGTATATTAAGATCTTTTCTCTACAACTTCGTCAATAAGACCAAAAGATTGTGCCACATCTGCTGTCATAAAGTTATCTCTTTCAAGGGCAGATTTTATCTCATCAACACTTTTACCAGTATGTTTTGAGTAAATTTCATTTAATCTTTTCTTTAGTGACAACACTTCATTTGCATGTATTTCTATATCTGTGGCTTGACCTTGGAAACCAGCAGAGGGCTGATGAACCATAATTCTAGAATTTGGTAAAGAAAATCTTTTTCCTTTTGTTCCTGCTGATAATAAAAAAGAACCCATCGAAGCAGCTTGTCCAATGCATAGTGTAGATATATCTGGTTTGATATATTGCATCGTATCATAAATACCCAGACCAGCTGTCACTAAACCGCCTGGACTATTTATATATAAATAAATTTCTTTTTTTGGATCTTCAGCTTCTAAAAATAATAATTGGGCTGTAACCAAAGAAGCTACATTGTCATTAATCTGACCAGTTAAGAAAATAATTCTTTCTTTTAATAACCTGGAATAAATGTCATAAGCTCTTTCACCTTTGCTTGATTGTTCTACAACCATAGGCACAAGATTATTCATTTGCTCTGATAATTTTATAGTCATAAATTGATTCGTATTACTTATACAACTTGAGATTACTTTTTGCTAACTTTTTTTGCCATTTTAACAACTGGCTTTGATTTTACCTTTTTAGCAGCTGGTTTTTTTTCTTTAGAAGATTTTGAGGGTGACTTTTTCTTTGTATCTTTTTTTTCTCCACCATGGTCATGAGCATGTTTATGAGCCTCTTTTAATATTTTTTCTGCTTCATCTTTTGATATTTCTTTTTTGTTCGCTTTACCTTTTTCTTTTATAGAATTTAAAATTTTCTCCTCATATACCGTCCCTCTTAAGCTTGCTAATGCAGAAGGATTTTTCTGATAAAAGTCCATAACCATTTTTTCTTGTCCAGGCATCATTCTTAATTGCTTTTGCACTTCTGCTTGGACCTCTTGTTCGCTTACTTGTATTTTATTTTGCTCACCGAATTCATTTAATATTAAACCAGTTTTAATTCTTATTTTTGCTTTTTCTACAAAATCTTTTTTGCTTTTTTTAGCTTCATCTTCTGACATTCCTTGGGAAAGAATTTTTACTTCTTCTTCAATTAAATTTTCTGGAACCTCTTCAACTTTAATTTTTTCAATTTCTTTTAAAATTTGGTTTTTGGATAATTGGTCAAGAGAATTTTTATACTCATCGTTAATTTGTTTTGTAATTAATGATTTTAGATCCTTTAAATCCTTAGCTCCTAAATTTTTTGCAAATTCGTCATCAATCTCTACTTCTTTAGACTGTTTCACACTTAATATTTTACAATTAAATTTTGCAATTTTGTTAACTAGTTCTTTTTCAGGGAAATTTTCTGGCAAGGTTGCTTCTACAACTTTCTCGTCATTTTTTTTTACACCAATTAATTGTTTATCAAATCCCTTTAAGAATAAATCTTTACCTAAAGTTAGCTGAGTATTTTTTCCATCACTACCTTTAAATTCTTTTCCATCAACTGTAGCTTTATAGTCTAGAGTTACTAAATCACCTTCTTTAGCTTTAGTCTCTGAGCTTACTTCCTTAAAATTTGGTTGATTTTTTGCAATTTCTTTTATCCTTTTATCTGTTTCACTGTCATCTATTTTAACCGAGTATTCATCAAACTTTATATTTTCTAAAGATTTTATTTCCACTTTTGGTAATTCTGTTACTGATAAAACATATTCTAAATCTTTATCTTCTCCATATGTTTTTAAATCCAATTTTGGTTGACCTGCAGGCTTAATGTTTTTTTCTTTTAGTGCTTTCGTAGAAGTCTCTTTTAAAACCTTGTCTAAAACTTCACTGAACACGGCTTTACCGAATTGTCTTTTTAAAATTTCTTTTGGGACCTTACCTGGTCTGAAGCCTTTCAGATTAACACTTCCTTTGATCTCCTCATACTTTTCATCCATATGAGCGCTGATTGTCTCTTTATCGATAAAAATCTTAAGATCCTGGTTTAATCCTTTTTTATTTTCTACTGTAACTTTCATAAAATTTAATGGTAGGGCGAAAAGGACTCGAACCTTCACATGTTGCCATATTGGTTCCTAAGACCAACGCGTCTACCAATTCCGCCATCGCCCCACAAATTACGAGGGTTTATATATTATTGAAACTGTTTGTCCAATGACAATTACTAAAAATTTAACTATTTATCATTCAATTTTTATATTAATTTATAATATATGAGCAAAGTTAAAATAATAAGTATAATTTACGCAATAGGTATTATTATTGGAGCTCTGTTTTTAGATATTTGGGGAGCTGATACTACACCCTTAAAAACTATGTCTGTTTTTGCGTGGACAGTTATTTTTATCATTGCTTTATTTTTTGTTGATAAAAATGAGAGAAAATAAGTCTTTATTTTTTTATTGATTTTTATTTTTTCTTTGATTCATTTATTTTTAAAAATTTCTTTTTTAATCTTCCTCTATTATTTATAATATTAGATCTATGTTTTGCATATGCTTTTTTTTGTGCTTGTCGCATTGCTCTTTTTGAGGACATTTTATTTAACCTTAATATTCAATTTCTAAAGTTTCAACTATGTTTAAATTTTTGTCTGTAAAAATAATTTCACCAGATGAAGGTGCATAGTTTAATATTTCAGAAATAAATACATAATGAGTAACAAATACAAGATTTTCTGTTTTATTCCATTTATTTATAAAATTTTCAAATTCTGCAACTTGTTTTTTTCTATTTTTTGCAAATTTAGCGCTATAAAAAGAGTTAAGAAATTTTTTAGTTTCAAACTTTTTAAAAGCCAATAGAGCTGTTTCCCAACATCTACACCACTCACTAGAATAAATGTTTTGAAATTTAATATTATTTTCTGAGAATAACTTTCCAATATTTTTAGATTGTTCTCTTCCACTATTACTTAAATTTCTTTGAGTTGAACAATCGTTTAAATTGAAATTTTGTGGATCACCACTTCCAGGTGCATATCCATGTCTTATAAATATTAACTTTCCACCCTGTTCTAACTCTTTTATTAAATTTTGATTTAAATCTGCTTTGACTCCAGATGTTAAAAATATAAAAGTAATTAATATAATTTTATAAATTTTCATAAATGGATATTAGATTAAACAATTTAAATAAGACAATAGTTAACTGTAAAAAATGCCCAAGACTGGTAAAATTTGTAAAACAAGTCAGCATTAAAAAAAGAAAACAAAATATTAATGAAAAATACTGGGGAAAACCTGTCCCAGGATTTGGCAATTTTAATTCAAAATTAGCAATTATTGGCTTAGCACCTGCTGCTCATGGAGGGACTAGAACTGGACGTGCATTTACTGGAGATAAATCTGGTGATTTCCTTTTTAAATGTTTATATAAAACTGGCATTTCAAATCATCCATTTTCAAAAAACTTAAATGATAATCTAAAATTAAAATCAACCTATATTACTAATTTTCTTAAGTGCGTTCCCCCTGAAGATAAACCACTTAGTAATGAATTAATTAATTGCTCAAACTATTTTGATGAGGAAATATTTTTTCTCAGTAAATTAAGGGTCATTGTAACTTTAGGTAAAGTAGCTTTTGATAATTGTGTAAAAATTTTTAAAAATAAATTTAAAATTGACAAAAAATTTATCTTTAAACATGGTTCTGTACAATATCTTTCAAAAGATATAATAATTATTCCAAGTTATCATCCAAGTCCTAGGAATGTAAATACAAAGTTATTATCAGAAAAAATGATGATAAGTTTATTGCTTAAAGCAAAAAAATTATCAAAAATTTAATTTATAGATAAAAAAGGTTTTAGGCTTTTTAAAATTTTTTCTGGAATTTTTATCGGTTTACTTTTTTCATTAACAAAAACTAGATGAACTTTTGATTTCACAATGTTATCTTTTTTTCGATAAATCGACTGGCTCATTGTAAAAGATGTTTTGCTAAAAGAAGTTACAACTGAATTAATATTTAATTTATCTTCTAGAAGTGCTGATTTGTTAAAATCTATATTACATGATTTAACAACAATTAATGCACCATAATCTTTTTTGATTTTCAAATTACTTAATCCGACTTCCGATAATGCCTCAGATCTTGCTCTCTCAAGAAACTTCAAATAATTTGCATAATATACTACACCGCCAGCATCAGTATCTTCATAATAAACTTTAATCTTATAGTTAAAACTTTTTTTCATCTAATTATTGAGCTGAAAAATAAATATTTTGAAAGTAAGCAATTGACTTTTTTTTAGAATTGTCAGTATCAGCCATTATAGCAAGGCCATCTAATTCATTAACATCTAAATCATGAAATCTCTTAAAGTCCTCTTTAACATTGGCTTTTACAGTAACCCACTGATTGAAACTATCTTTTGTTGAGGCTAATACATTGTCTATTGATTTTTTTGTATAAGGACTAGGTCTATTATCTCCAACGTCACTATTACTTGAAAATACATAATTTATAGCTCTATTTGAAAGTGGTGTCGCTCCGGTTTTTTTAATTGCAAAAACTCGAGCAGCGTAATCATGACCTTTTTTGGTGTTCTCATTTATACCTCTTAAATCTTTTTCTACCTTCCAAGTAATATTGATGAAAGGTGTTTTATTTAAATTAATCTTAAGTTCTTTTCCAAGACCAGAAGCAGCATTATTAGCTTCTGCTTTTAAAAAATTTCCATTTTCATTTGATCCTACCGAATATATTGTTTTATTTTTAGCCCCCCTTACTTTTCTAACCTCTAATTCAATAAGTTCTTTTTCTGTAAATTCGAATATTTTTATATCTTCAGCAAACGATATATTTATTAGTATTAAAGAAACAATAATAATATAAAAATTTTTAAGCATAACCATCTTATAGATAAAATTTTTTTAAATTCAATATTCGGTCACAATTAGAACACTCTAAAATCAAAATCGATTACCAAATAATAAATATGAAAATTTTTTCAATATTTATTCTTCTTATATATTGGTCAATAATAATATCAGCACCTTTATTATCTGATGATATTAAGCTAAGCAGAATTAAAGTTAATCAAGCTATAAACAAATTTTACTAATAAAATTAGGGAATTAACACTATTTTTGGCGCAGAACAGGTACCATCATGTATTTGTTTGAAGGCACTTCCGCCATTTTTAAGATCTCTATATTCTATCCAGTCTAAATTTCCTATATCTTTGTTAGCTAAAATTTGAATGGTGTCACTAAAATCTTGATTTGTATAACAGTAAGTTCCAATAAAAGTAATTTCTTGTAAGGTAGCCTTTCTAAAATTGAACTCACCAGCAGGCTGTGTAAGACCAATGTGAATAATAGATCCTCCAGGCTTAACAACTGAAATAGCTTGTTGTCGTGATACTTCTAAACCAACTGTATCAAAAACGATATCAAAACTGTCATTTTTGACCTCACTACTTGTTGGTTCAACAAATTTTGCATCTAAATATTTTGAGCACTCATCTAATCTAAGCTTATTAGGGTCTGACATAATAATATTAGTATTTTTTTTAATTTTTGAGATTATAAGAGCACAAAGTAGACCAATAGCTCCTGCTCCTTGAACTAAAATTCTACAATCTTTTATATTTTTCTTTAGAGATTTTTCCCCTATCAATACTGCATGATATGCTACTGCGGTTGGTTCAGCTACAGCTGCCTCTGTAACTTTTAATTTCTCTGGAACCTCATAAATATTTGTATTTGGTACAGTTATTAATTCTGCAAATGCTCCTTGCCTCTCATAAGGCCTGTTCATACCTAATAGCACTCTATTTGGGCAAAGATGCTCTCTTTTATTCGAGCAATATTCACATTTACCACAAGTTAACAAAGGATTTAAAACTGCTATTTTATCCTTAAACTTACCATTAATAATTTTTCCACTGACTTCATGTCCAAGTATTAAAGGTGGTACCCTTCTCTCATCTTTACCGTGATAAGCATGCATGTCTGACCCGCAAATACCAGAGGCATGAACTTCTAATATACTTTCACCTTCTTTTTCAACAGGGTCTTTTTCATCCCTATAAGTTAACTCTTCCGTGCCTGTATAAACCAGAGCTTTCATATTATTTTTTTGCCAACAAGTAATATGTTATCCAAGAAACAAAAGCACCTATTATCCACGCATATGACTGTAAAAACATTAAATTTGTATTCCAAATTGTAGAAGCTGAAAAAATGAACCCTAAAATTAAAGAATAAACACCTTTTATATGCCAGCCACCTGAGTAATAATAAACGCTCTCTTTATCGATTGAATATAAATCTTTATTACTTAATTCTTGATTTTTGATTAAATAAAAATCAGCTACTATCACTCCAAACAATGGACCAAAAAAAGCTCCAAAAGTATCAATAAATGACAAGATACCTATTTGACTTAATATACTTAGCCAAAATATTGCAATTAAAAAACCAAAAAAAGAGATAATATAACTAGCACTTCTTAAACTTAATTTAGATGGAATAAAATTAATTAACGAATACTGGGATGGAATATAATTTGCAACTAAATTTGTAGATCCTGATGCAACTATTATAAAAAATAGAACAATTATAGTTATTTGAATATTGTCAAACTTACCAATTATATCTGTCGGATTTGTGAAAATTCTTTCTATATCTATAAATTTTTGATTTAATAAAACGTCTGATCCTGTAACAATAAATACTGACAAAAAAGAAAAAATTATTAAATTAAAAATTAAAGATAAGTTTCCTTTTTTTAATTCATGCTCATTTTTAACATATCTAGAAAAGTCACCAAAGCTAATTATCAAAATTGAAAAAAAAGAGAATATTGTTCCAGCGACTGTAAACAATGGCGCTAAATTCCTAGCATCTAAAAAGTTATCCAAATCAAAAATTGATGTAAAAGCTTTGGTCGTAATTTTAACGTCACTCAGAAAAACAACAAAGAAAAAAATAAGCATTCCTAAGTAAACTGTAATTGCTGAAAAATTAATTATTTTTTTGTTATTTTGTATACCTATACTAAACAACAAAGTTTGACTAATTATAGTTACTATTAATGCAAACAAATCTATAATGTTAAGTCCAAAATAATAATAAATAAATATTTCATTTTGCAAAAAAGAATTATCTATTGAAAATATTGCTATTCTAATCAAATAAACTAAAAACTTTGACAAAAAATATGTTTGAATACCGAATAAAAAAATTCCGACCAGAGCTCTAATCAATCCAAAAAATTTAGCACCGTTAAATCCTAATGATGATCTAAGCAATACAGCAAATGGTAAGCCAAATTTTTGAGATGGTTTTCCAACAATGTTAGAGAATAAATAAACAAAAAACGCACCTATTATAATTCCAAAGAAAACAACAAATAAATTTAGATTATACATTAAATAAAGTGAGGCAATTAAAGAAAAACCAATTACACTCTGTACATTAGTAGCCCAAAAACAAAAAAGGTTTTTCCAGTCCCATTTTTTATAGTTTGGATTAACTGAGACTAGATCCCAATTAGAAAGAGAGTATTTTACTTTTGGTTGATTCACTAGGTTTATTTTAAACTAATAAATTCTACTGTCCATACAAGACGGTTGGTAACCAAAGAGCAATTTTAGGAAATGAAATTATTAATATTAAGCCAATAACTTGAATAACCATAAACTGCATCATTCCAAGATAAATATCTTTTAAGTCCCAACTTGGCACAACTCCTTTTAGGAAATAAGCAGATAAAGCCACGGGTGGAGAGAGCCAGGCGGTTTGTAAATTAACAGCAACAAGAATTGCAAACCATGTTAAATTAAAACCTAAAGCTTCAACTAGAGGTAAAATTATAGGAACAACAATCATGACGATTGGAACCCACTCTAGCGGCCATCCTAATAAGAATATCATCAACATTATCATCCCTAATATTAAATACTTGTTCATTTCAAGAGATAATAAAAAATCTGTTAAAACCATAGGTGTACCTAATCTTGCAAAAACTGCTCCAAAAAAATTAGAAGCGGCAACTAAAACCATAATTAAAGCTGAAATCTCTAAAGTTTTAACTAAAGCATCTTGTAATTTTTTTAATGTTAATTTTTTATAAGCTAATGAAAGTAATAAAGACCCACCAGCTCCACAACCAGCGGCTTCGGTTGGGGTAGCAAATCCAAATAAAATACTTCCTAATGCAGCAAATACTAATGCTGCTGGTGGCACCAATCCTAAAAAAAACTCCAACCATAATTTTTTTAGATCTGTTGTTCTTAATTCCTCTGGTATTGGTGGTCCTAATTTTGGGTTCATCATACAACGAACTGTAGTATAAGCAGCATATAAGCAGGCTAAAAGTACTCCAGGTATTATTGCTGCAGCAAATAAATCTGTTACAGGAATTTCCATGATTGGTCCCATCACGACAAGCATAATACTTGGAGGTATTAAAATACCTAACGTACCTCCTGCTGTAATTGTTCCAGCTGCTAATTTAACATCATAGTTAGATCTATTCATAGATTTTGCTGCCATTATTCCAAGTATAGTTACAGAGGCTCCTACAATTCCTGTAGCAGCTGCAAATATTACAGAAACAAATAAAACTGCATAATATAAAGATCCTCTAACTCTTGCTAACATCATCTGGAAAGCAGAAAATAATCTTTCCATCAATCCGGCTTGTTCCATCATAATTCCCATAAAAACAAATAATGGAACGGCGGCTAGAGTTTGTTCTGTCATTACCATGGAAAATTGCAAAGTCATTAAATAAAAAACTAATTTTCCAAAACCAAGATAACCAAAAACAAAACCTAAAAAAATAAGTGTAAATGAAATTGGAAACCCAATAAATATAGCAAATAACATTACGCCAATAAGTATAAAGCCTAGAATTGCTGGATCTATTAAATGTGAGAGCATTAATTACCTGGCCACTTACCTTTTACAGAGGCATAATAACTTTTAAAAAGTTCTGAAATACCTTGAATAAGAAGAAAAATAATTCCAAACCATAAACATGATTTTATTGGCCACATATATGGCATCCATGTTGTGTCCATACCTCTTTCACTTCTCATAATACTCTCTTGAACAAAGCCAGTTGTCATATATAAAAAAACAATTAATCCAGGAAAGTAAAATAATAAATACAGCCAGAAATCTATTCTTCCCTGTGTTTTAACTTTAAAATTTCTATATAAAAAATCTGCTCTTATATGAACACCTTTTGAAAGAGCATAACCCGCTCCAAGCATAAATAAAGCCCCATAAAAAAATCTGCTCATATCATAAGCCCAAATTGTAGGTGCTAAGAATAATTTTCTTGCTAAAACTTCATAGACCATCCCAAGCATTAGTGGAATTGTTATCCAACAAACAACGTTTCCTATTAATTGACTAAATTTGTCTATATTAACTATTGTTTTAGCCATCCAAGTTGGCATATCATCTGGCATTTTCCCAGATCCTGATCGCCTTTCAGCAATCATTTCATCTGAAATATCTAACTTTGGATTATCCGACATATAATTTTAAGAATAAAAAAGCGGGCTAATAAAAGCCCGCTTAATAACTTTATTTTATTTCTTCAACGAGTTTGCATAAGCCATTCCTAGCTTAGCATTTGATGTTTGTGCTCCAGACCAGAACGGAACAGCAGTATTAGCAAAGCTTATCATTGAATCATAAACTTCTTTAAAGAATGCATTTTCTTTTGCATTTTTCTCTAAAGTTGCTTTAGCTGCAGCCATATAAGCTGGGAAATAATCAGCAGGTGTATCCTCAAGTATAACACCATGATTTTCAGTTAAATCTTTAAGCGCTAAACCATTTGTGTTGATTCTATATGCTAAAGCTCTCATCAAAGATGCATCTGCAGCCATCTTCATTGAAAATTTCTCATGATCTGTAAACTTGTCATAAGTGCTTTTGTTTAGATAGAAGTCAGCATTTACGACTACTTGGTGTAAACCTTGTAGATAGTAATGTTTTAATACTTTATGTATACCAAACACTTTATCTGGTTGAGGACAACACCATTCAGCAGCATCAATGGTACCCGCCTCTAAAGCTGGTAGAATATCTCCCCCACCCATAGCAACTGAGGCAATACCAATATCTTTGTAGGTTTGACCTGGTATTCCTGGAGGAGTTCTGAACTTAAATGTTCTGAAATCATCCATGTCTTTAATTTTTCTCGGGAACCAACCTAAAGCTTCTGGTCCAACCGGCTGAAGCATGAAACCTTTAATGTCTCTCTTCATTTCTCCCCAAAGTCTATCATATAGCTGCTCTCCTCCACCATATAAAAACCATGATAAGAATGCGATGTTATCAATACCGACTCCACCACCTGCAACTGGTGAACCAAATAACATAGCAGCAGGATGTTCTCCTGACCAATAGTGTGTCCAAGCAAATCCACAATCTATTAATCCTTTATCTACAGCATCAAGAGTTTCTTTTACTCCTACTACTGTACCCGCAGGCATGATTTCAAATTTTAATGAACCACCTGTTAGTTTTGTTACGTTGTCAGTAAAGTCTTTTAACATTACCGCTTCATCTCCTTTAGCGCTAATAACAGTCTGACATTTTAGCGTTTTTGCAGCATTAGCGTTTGAAATAAACCCAAACACCATTGCAAATGCAAATAACATTGATATGATTTTTTTCATATTATCTTTCCCCTTTTTTTATTTTTAAAAACGAAAGCTTGTCAAAAAATGAATTCTAAAACAAGTGTTATTATGAAATTTTTAATATTTTATACATAAATATTACAAAAAAAAAAATTTTAATCTATAAAGGTTCTAAGTAATGGAAAATTTTGATTATATTATTATTGGTGCTGGATCAGCAGGGTGCGTTCTTGCTAACAGAATTTCAGCTAATCCTAAAAACAAAGTCTTACTCCTAGAAGCTGGTGGTAAAGATACTAATCCCTGGATACATATACCTGGAGGATATTTTAAAACAATGCATAACCCTGATACTGATTGGTGTTTTAATACAGAGGAAGAGCCTTTCTGCGATAACAGAAAAATGACTTACCCAAGAGGAAAGACTCTTGGAGGAAGTTCTTCGATAAATGGAATGCTTTATATTAGAGGCCAGTCAAATGATTATAATTATTGGAGACAGTTAGGGAATGTTGGGTGGTCATGGAACGATGTTCTGCCTTATTTTAAAAAATCTGAGGATTTTCAATTTGGAGAAAATGAATTTCATGGCTCTGGTGGACCTATAAAGGTTGAAAAAATAAGGTCTACTTTTAAAGTTTGTGATCTATTTTTAGAAGCTGCAGAAGAATTTGGATATAAAAAAACTGATGATTTTAATAACGGTGATAACGAGGGAATGGGATATTTCCCGTTTACTATTAAAAATGGTTTTAGATGTAGCACAGCTGTTGGATATTTAAATCCAGTTAAAAATAGAAATAATTTAAAAATTATAACTAAAGCACATATAAAAAATATAGAATTTGAAAATAGAGTTGCAAAAAAAGTTAATTTTTGGACTGGTGATAAATTAAACTCTATAGAAGCAAATAGTGAGATTATCTTAAGTGCTGGCACTATTGGTTCTCCACATATTCTACAAGCTTCAGGTTTGGGTCCTGCTAAATTATTAAAAGATAACGGAATTGAAGTTTTAATGGATCATCAAAGTATAGGTCAAAACTTAACAGATCATCTTATGTTGAGACCTGTTTATAAAATAAAAAATTTAGAAACATTAAATGATATTTATTATAGTTTAACTAGGAAAATATTTACCGGATTGAAATTTTTATTAACTCGATCAGGTCCACTTACAGTTGGGGCAAGTTATTTGTGTGGTTTTGTAAAAAGTGACCCACACTTAGAGACTCCAAACTTACAATTTCATGTATCTCCTGCTAGCACAGATCTTCTTGGGAAGTCATCTTTACATAATTTCCCTGCTTTCACGCCAACTATTACCAATGTGAGACCTACTAGTAGAGGATCTATAGAACTTAAATCTGCTGATACAAGAATTTCTCCAAAAATTAAAATGAATTATTTATCTACAGATGAAGACAGAGAAATAGCTGGTAAGTCTCTTAAAATAGTAAGGAAAATTGTGATGGAATCTAAAGCCTATAAAAATTATGAACCAGAAGAATTAAGACCTGGAATAAATATTACCGATAATGAACAGTTGGCAGTTGAAGCAGGAAAATATGCAAACACAATTTTTCATCCGGTTAGCACATGTAGAATGGGTAGTGATGAAAACGCTGTAGTATCTGATCAATTAAAAGTTCATGGAATTAAAAATTTAAGAGTGATTGATGCATCGGTTATGCCCCATATAACCTCTGGAAATACTAATGCACCTACAATAATGATTGCAGAAAAAGGTGCAGACATGATACTACAAAAATAATGTTTGCAGAATTTTTTACTCCAGAGCAAATAGCAATTTTAACTCAAATTATTTTTATTGATTTGGTTTTAGCAGGTGACAACGCTATTATTATAGGAATGGTTGCATCAAAATTTCCATTAGAGCAAAGAAAAAAAATTATATTCTGGGGAATTGGTGGTGCTGTAGTTTTAAGGATCATTTTAACTCTATTAACAGCTTATCTTTTACAAATAACTGGTTTAAGACTTATTGGAGGATTATTACTACTTTATATAGTTTATAAACTTTACATAGATGTAATAAAAGGTTCAGGAAAGGAAGAAGATATCAATGTAGATAGCTCAAGTTTTTTTAAAGCTATTTGGACTGTTTTACTGGCAGATTTTACTATGAGTTTAGATAATGTTTTAGGTGTTGCTGGAGCTGCTGGAGATCATTATGGATTACTTGTTTTTGGATTAGTTTTATCAATTGTTTTAATGGCAACTGCTGCGACTTTGATTTCTGGTTGGATTAAAAAATATAAATGGATTGCTTGGCTTGGATTATTGGCTGTATTATTTGTTGCAGTTGAGTTGATTTACACTGATATTAAAATATTATTCTTTTAATGTATTTGCAAAAAATAAATCTTAAAAATAAATATGCTTTGGTAACTGGTGCTGGTAAAGGATTGGGTAGAGCTTGCTCTATTGCACTAGCTGAAGCAGGTGCAACAGTTATTGCGCTAAGTAGGACCAGTTCAGACCTAGATAAATTAGAAAAAGATATTAAAAAAGTTAAAGGAAGAATTGTTAAAATTTCTTGTGATGTAATGAATTATGAAAATTTAAAACAGGAGATAGATAAAATTAAAATTATCGATGTGCTGGTTAATAATGCTGGAACTAATATTCCAGAACCATTTGAAAAAATTAAACAAAAAAGTATGGATTACCTTGTAGATTTAAATCTTAAGGCAGCATTCAATGTAGCTCAACTTGTTGTGAAAAAAATGATTAGGAATAAAAAAAGACCAGGCTCAATTATAAATATGTCATCACAACTTGGACATGTGGGTATGAGTGGCAGAAATGTTTATAATATGACAAAATTTGGAATTGAAGGATTAACAAAAGGTATGGGTGTAGAATTGGCAAAAAAAAATATAAGAGTGAATACAGTAGCGCCAACTTTTGTTGAAACACCTATGGTTAAAAAGTTTTTTAAAAATAAAAAATTTAAAAAATTAGCCCTTGGAAATATACCAATGGGAAAAGCTGCTTCTGAAAGTGATGTAGCAACAACTGTATGCTTTTTGGCATCTTCAGCCTCTTCAATGATAACTGGAACATCAATAATTATAGATGGTGGATGGACAGCTCAGTAATTTATAGATATATCCTAATTTTTCTTTTTTTAACATTTCCAGTTCATGCTATTGAATTTCAAGGAGAATTTTTACAAGGTCATTTTATCTTAGGTAAAACTAACCCTAATGCGAAAATATTAATAGGAAAAAAAGAAGTTAAAGTTACAAAAGATGGTTTTTTTGTTTTTGGCATAGACCGTGATCAAAAATATGATTTAGTGTTTACAAAAATAGTAGAGGGTAAAAAAACAATAATCACAAAAAAAGTTTTAAAGAGAAAATATAATATCCAAAGAATTGATGGCTTAGCTGAAAATAAAGTAACTCCACCAGAGTCTGTTTATAAAAGAATTAAAAAAGAAAATAATGCTATTGGAAAAGCAAGAGCAATAAACTCTGATTTACAATTTTTTAAAGAAAAATTTATTATGCCGGTTGAAGGTATAATAAGTGGTATTTATGGTAGTCAAAGAATTTTGAACGGAAAGCCAAGATGGCCTCACTATGGAATAGATATTGCTGCCAAACTAGGAACAATGATTAAATCATCTGGTTCAGGAGTAGTTACCATGGCTGAAGATGATTTATATTATACAGGAGGAACTGTTATTATGGATCATGGTCATGGTATATCAACTATTTATTCACACTTGGAAAATGTTTTAGTTTCAGTTGGTGATCTAATTAATAAAGGAGATATAATAGGAACTGTAGGATCAACAGGTAGATCTACAGGACCCCATCTAGATTTTAGAATTAACTGGTTTCAGACAAGACTTGATCCCATGTCTGTATTAAAATAATTAAATTAAATGTCAGATAACAAAAAAGCAATCTTTTTAATTATAATTTCGGTATTATGTGGAACATTGATGCTAACATTTTTAAAATTAGCTCAAGAAGATGTAAATGTTTATGTGGCTGGATTTTTTAGATTTTTTTTTGGTTTGCTGATTATTTTTCCATATATGTTAAAATCTAAATTAACAGTATTTAAAACAAATCATCATAAAAAACATTTTTTGAGAGCTTTTTTAAACTTGCCTTCAATGCTTTTATATTTTTCAGCTTTAGTAATGATGCCCATTGAAAAAGCTACAGCAATATCTTTTGTTGTTCCTTTCATAGTAACAATACTAGCAGTTTTATTTCTTGGAGAAAAAATTTATATATATAGAAGTTTTGCACTAGTTTTGGGATTCATTGGTATGTTAATAATTTTAAGACCAGGAATAATTGATATCTCTATTGGGGTTTATATGGCACTAGCATCATCTTTTATGTGGTCAGTTGTAATTATAATTACAAAAAGTATTGCAAAAGATGATAGTTCAATCACGATTTTATCCTATGGGTACACATACATGACAATTTTTAGTTTCATTATCGTATTGTTTCATTGGCAAACACCTAGTTTACAAACCTTGATTTATTTATTTTTTGGAGGTTTGTCTGGTACTTTGTTACACCTATGTATAAATCATGCATACAAATTAGTAGATGTAAGCATGACACAACCATATACTTTTCTAAGTTTAGTATTTGCTTCTCTAATTGGTTATTTTGTTTTTAGTGAAACCCCTGATCTCTATACTTGGATTGGAGCAAGTATTATATTTTTAGGAGTTTTCATTATGTCATATCGTGAAATGAAGCTCGATAAGGAAATTATTAGAAAAAGACTAGATATAAAATCTTAAATTAATTTAGATATCGGATTTAGCCCTTAAACGTTCATAAAATAGTCTTGTCTTTATTCCTAAATTTAAGAATGGCTGCGGGGGTAACAATGTTGGTTTGTTTCTTTTTTCTATAATTTTAATTTCATTTGAGTTTTCACCGCTTGCTTTTAAAGCAATTTGTTCTCCAAATAATGTTCCAACACCTATACCAGAACCATTATAACAACCTGCAACAAATACATTTTCTTGAATTTCTTCAAATATTTGAGAACTATTTCTAGTTCTTGAGACAATTCCTGACCAAGTTGATTGAATTATATCATCAGGTAATTGTGGAAATCTTTTTTTAATACCAATCTTTTGCTTTATAGACCTTTTTTCTAAATTAGATTTAGACATATGGGAAGGATTGTGTACTTCCGCAGTATTTCTTATCAAAATTCTTCTATCTTTGGTCATTCTAATTGTTGCACCCATTGGTCTAACAGGTAAAACACCCCACTCTTTTGGTTTTCCAATTAATGTAAATTCTTGTTCAGTTAAAGGCCTTGTCATACTTGCAGTTAAAGTAATTGGAAAATTATAATTTACTTTGATACCTAGAGACTTAAGAAATCCATTCGTTGCAAAAATTATTTTTTTTGATTTTATTGAGCCATTTTTGAAATTACAATTTATTAACCCATTAATCTTTTTCCAGTTTAATAACAATGAATTCTCATAAAGTGTTACATTCTCGGGCAATGTATCAATCATTGCTCTTACTAATTTGCCTGGATGCAATAAAATTCCTCCTTTTGTGTGAAGAGCAACATTATAGAAATTAGTACCTAATCTTTTCGTAAGATCTTTTTTAAATATAAAATTATACTCAAAATCTAATTTGGACAGAGTATATGAGAAATTTTCTAAGATTTTTTTATCCTCAGTATTTGATGATGCAAAATACTTTCCACACTCGTTCCAATCACAATCAACCTGATGTTCTTTGATGAATTTTTTAACTACATCTATGCCTAATTTATATATATCTGATTTTTTTTTATAATTTTCTAATTCTTTATTAGAGGTAAAACCATCATTAAGTGTAGTATCAACTAAATAACCTGAGTTTCTTGAGCTTGCACCCTCACCTGCTAATTGTGCATCAACTAATAATATTTTTTGATTTGGAAAAAGTTGACCTAATTTTCTTGCAGCCGACAATCCCGTATAACCTGCGCCTATAACCAACCATTCACAACTCAAATCAGAGGAAAGTGTTGTGATATTTGTTCTTGGATTTAGATCATTCACCCAACTGCAGCTATTATCATTAACAACTTCCATAAAGAAAGATTATGATAAATATTTATTAATTAAAAGATCTCAAGAAATTAAAGAAGGTTGCTTCTTCATATCTTCTTTTTTAATACCAGCTACTCTTACTGGTTTTTTCATAGCATCTCTTCTAAAAGGTTCACCAAGCTCTTGATTAAGAATTACCTCAATAAATGTTGTCATACCTTTCTTTTGATCTTCGCAAGATTGCTTAATTGCTGCTGTTGTTTCTTCCATAGATTTAACAGTAACACCTTTTAAACCGCAAGCAACGGCCACTTTTGCATAGCTTAGTTCTGGATCTAATTCTGTTCCAACAAAATTATTATCAAACCAAAGAGTTGTATTTCTTTTTTCTGCTCCCCATTGGTAGTTTCTAAAAATTACCATCGTAATTGCTGGCCACTCTTCACGTGCACAAGAGCTCATCTCATTCATGCTAATTCCAAATGCACCGTCTCCCGCAAAACCAATTACAGGTGTATCAGGGCATCCAATTTTTGCTCCAAGTATTGATGGGAAACCGTATCCACAAGGACCAAACAAACCTGGTGCTAAATATTTTCTTGGTTTTTCAAAAGTTGGGTAAGCATTTCCGATTGCACAATTGTTACCAATATCACTCGAAATGATAACATCTTCTGGCATTCCTGCTTGTATTGCTCTCCAAGCTTGTCTTGGTGACATCCTATCTTTATCTCTTTCTCTTGCTTCTTTATTCCAAACTGTTCCCTCATCATCATCTTCATGATCTAAACTTGATAATTTTTGTAACCAAGCTGATTTTGTTTGGTGAATTAAATCTTTTCTTTTTTGTCTATCAGTATCTCCTGCATTTGATGATAGTTTTTCTAAAATCTGCGTTGCTACTAATTTTGCATCACCACTAATTCCTACTGTAACTTTTTTTGTTAAACCAATCCTATCAGGATTCATATCTACCTGAATAATACTTGCATTCTTAGGCCAGTAATCAATTCCATATCCTGGAAGTGTTGAAAAGGGATTTAGTCTTGTTCCTAGAGCTAATACCACATCTGCTTTAGAAATTAATTCCATTGCAGCTTTAGATCCATTGTATCCTAATGGTCCTACTGCTAACGGATGGCTACCTGGGAAACTATCATTATGTTGATAACCAGAACAAACAGGTGAGTCTAATTTCTCAGCAAGTTTTTTTGTTTCTTCAATTGCTCCACCAATTACAACTCCTGCTCCAGATAAAATTACTGGAAACTTTGAATCTGATAAAAGTTTTGCAGCTTTATCTATCGCCTCAGCACCACCACCTTGTCTTTCTAATCTTACAATTGGTGGTAATTCGATATCTATAACTTGAGTCCAATAATCTCTAGGTACATTTATTTGCGCAGGTGCTGAACCTCTGATGGCTTTTTCTATTACTCTATTTAAAACTTCTGCCATCCTTGATGGATCTCTTACTTCTTCTTGGTAGCAAACCATATCTTTAAACAAATTCATTTGCTCCACTTCTTGAAATCCTCCCTGCCCCATAGTTTTATTCGCAGCTTGTGGTGTTACTAATAAAAGAGGCGTATGATTCCAATATGCTGTTTTAATTGGTGTAACTAATCCTGTAATGCCTGGTCCGTTTTGAGCAATTACCATTGACATTTTGCCGGTTGCTCTTGTGTAACCGTCCGCAATTAATCCACCATTAGTTTCATGAGCAACGTCCCAAAAAGTAATACCCGCATCTGGAAAAATATCTGAAATTGGCATAAACGCTGATCCAATTATTCCAAAAGCGTGCTCGATTCCGTGCATCTGTAAAACTTTTACAAAAGCTTCTTCTGTTGTCATTTTTGTCATAAGACTAGAACCCCTCTAAAGTAATTTAAAAAATTTATATAATTCGTTGTTTGTTTTTTGGGATTAATATATAAGTTTTCACAAAATTCAAACAAACAAATCGACACTTTTAAATGGCAACAGATATTATAATTCACGATAAAAAAGACAATGTTGGGGTAGTAGTTATTGAGAAAATTACTCCAAAACAAGATTGCTCATGCTGGATAATGGAGGATGATAGCTCTACTACTATTAAGTCTGAGGATGAAATTCCTTTAGGTCACAAAATTGCAATGATTGATTTAAACGAAGGAGATACAATATTAAAATATGGACATGATATTGGTAAAGTAGTTAAATCTATTAAAAAAGGTGAGCATGTACATGTTCATAATGTAAAAACAAAGAAATGGTAAAGTAATGGAAATACCCAAAAGTTTTTTAGGTTATAAAAGAGAAAACGGCAGAGCAGGTACTAGAAATCACGTAATTATTCTTCCTGTTGATGATATTTCAAATGCATGCGCTGAGGCTGTTGCAAATAATATAAAAGGTACAATAGCTCTACCTCACTCATACGGAAGATTACAATTTGGTGCAGATCTAGAATTGCATTTTCGAACAATGATTGGAACCGGAAGTAATCCAAATGTGGCCGCAGTAATTGTTATAGGTATTGAACCAAAGTGGACAAAAAAAATAGTGGATGGTATAGCCAAAACAGGAAAACCTGTAGAAGGTTTCCATATAGAAAGAACGGGTGATATTGGAACAATAATGAAGGCCTCAAAAAAAGCACAGGAATTTTCCCAATGGGCATCTGAAATTCAAAGAGAAGAATGTCCTATAAGTGATTTGTGGATTTCGGTTAAATGTGGAGAGTCAGACACAACTTCTGGCTTAGCATCAAATCCTACTGTTGGTAATCTAATGGAAAAGCTTGAACCATTAGGAGTGCACCTTTGTTTTGGAGAGACTTCTGAACTTACTGGTGCTGAAGAAGTTTGTGCAACAAGAGGAGTTACACAAGAAGTTTCTGCAAAATTTATGAAAACTTGGAGTAACTATAATGACTTTATATTAAAGGAAGCAACAGATGATTTATCAGAAAGCCAACCTACTGCTGGTAATATTGCTGGAGGACTTACTACAATTGAGGAAAAAGCATTTGGAAATTTTCAAAAAATTGGAAACTTAAAATTTATTGATGTATTAGAACCAGCTGAAGAACCAAAAAAAGGCCCTGGTTTATATTTCATGGATACATCATCCGCTGCAGCAGAATGCGTAACATTGCAAGCAGCAGGTGGATTTAATATTCATCTATTTCCAACAGGGCAAGGTAATATTATTGGAAATCCAATAGAGCCTGTTGTAAAACTCACTGCGAATCCATTGACCGCAAAAAGTATGAGTGAACACGTAGATTGTGATGTTTCTAAATTATTATCTAGAGAAATGAATATGTCTGATGCTGGTGACGAACTAATTAAAACAACTTTAAGGGTAGCAAACGGAAGATTGACTTGTGCTGAAGCTTTAGGTCACAGAGAATTTGTGATGACAAAGCTTTACAGAAGTGCATAAAACTTTTCCAGTGTTACCAAAACTTCAAAATTTCAAAATAATTATTCCTGGTCTGGTTCTAGCTTTAGTCTTTTGTTTGTTTGCTCAAGGTATAAACAACTTAATTGCTATTGAAATTTTTAATTCTGAAAAAAGTCCAATTTCAACAGTTTTAATAGCAATACTACTTGGAATATTAATGGGTAATGCTTTTACTCCAAGACCAGGCATGATGATTGGTTTGGATTTTACTCAGCAATATATATTAAAATTAGGAATTATTTTTTTAGGTATTAGATTAAGTTTTACTGATTTTATAAAATTTGGCTCTGTTGCAATACCACTAGTGATATTTTGTATTTTAGGAGTATTAATACTAATTAAAATTCTTATAAAAAAAGTCCCTATATCTTCAAAAATGTCTTACTTGATAGCTATTGGTACTAGCGTTTGTGGTGCTACTGCAATTGTTGCAACGGCTCCAGTCATCAATGCAAAAAAAACAGAAATTGCTTATGCAATAGCTAATATTACATTATTTGGAGTGATTGCCATGGTTATTTACCCATATTTTGCTGAATGGTATTTTAATAACAATGCTTTGGAAGCTGGTTTATTTTTGGGAACTTCAATACATGAAACTTCTCAAGTTGCTGCTGCAGGATTAATTTATGATCAACAATTTAATAATCCTGAAACTTTAGATGTAGCAACCGTAACAAAATTAATTAGAAATACTTTTCTTGTAATACTAATTCCTTTATTTGCTTTCTTATATAATAGGGGTGAAGCTAAAGAAAAAAAATACTCAATTTTGAATATTTTTCCATATTTTGTAATTGGGTTCATTGGCATGATAATTGTAAGAAATTTAGGCGATCAATTCTTTACAGTTGAAAATGAATATTTCTACGCTTGGTCACAAATAATTGAATATCTTAAAATTTTAGCTACTGTATTTTTAACAATGGCAATGGCAGCTGTAGGAATTTCAATCAACTTAGGTGAGCTTAAATCAATGGGACATAAACCATTTGTAGTAGGTTTAATTGCTGCAGTGACAGTTGGAATCATTAGTTTAATTTATATAGAAACTCTCAAATTCTTTTAAATTAAGATTTTACTAATAATTTTTTTCTAAGGTTTGAAATAAAACGTCTAATAAATGCTGTTCCAACCCCTAAAATAATTGCAAACATAATTGTAAATAATCCATAAAAGAAAGGCATTTCTTTTGAAAAATCAATTATAAATTGAGAAAAGAAATTTAAGTTTGAACTAGTTGCGTTTATATTTCCATTTATACTCTGGTCTGCAAAAAATGTGTCGTAGGCTATTGCTATTCCTACAATCATTAATAAAATTGCTAATAAAGCCCTTAAACCAGAACTATCAATTCTTTCTCCTAATTTTTGCCCAACTTGAACCCCTATAATTGATCCTACAACCAACATTAAAACTAATAATAAATCTATAGATCCATAATTGAACGAATGAAGAAAAGTAACAACCACACTTACAAAAATTGTTACAAATAAAGATGTACCTGGAACTAATTTGGTTGGCATTTTAATTATATAAATCATTGCTGGCACTAAAATAAACGCTCCCCCAATTCCCATAATTGCTGCAATAAAACCCACTAGTAGACCAATGATTATTGGAGTAAAAATACTCTCATACAATTTAGACTTTGGAAATCTCATTCTTAATGGAAGGCCATGTATCCAATAATGAACATGTAATTTTTTTTTAACCACAACATTTCTTTTTGCTTTATCTATTTCACCCAAACTTTCAACTAACATTAAAGTTCCAATTATTGCTAATATATACATATAAGCTAAAGAAATTACTGTATCAATTTTTCCTATACCTTTGAAATATGTAAATGTATAAATGCCTATTGAAGTTCCGATCACTCCTCCAATCACAATCATTGAGCCCATTTTATAATCCAAAGTATTTTTTAAATAATGAGTAGTAGATCCTGAAACTGAAGTAGCTAAAATATTATTTGCTTCATTAGCAACTGCATATGCGGGAGGTATACCTAAAAATATTAAAAATGGAGTCATTAAAAAACCTCCACCAACACCAAATAAACCTGAGAGAACTCCTACAATTGCACTTAATAAAAGTATTTCTATTGGATTAACAAAAACCTGGGCAATTGGTAAGAATACATCCATAAAAAAACTTTGTGTTCTTTAGAACAACTCAGTTAAAAGAGATAAAAGTACCAAGTAAAATTATTCCCCAATAAGCGGCAAGACCAATTATTATACCTAATTTTATAAAATTTGTTTTGAGAGTGAATAATTTATTTAACATTTTTACCCTAGATAACTGCATTTACTCCGTCAATACACCTACAGCGCTAATTGTCAAACAAATATTGAAATTATATGAATTTTTTTTTAATATATGGTCGCTCCAAAGACTTTTACTTCTCCGTCTTCAGTTCCCAAAACTAATCGACCAAGAAATTCACCTGGTATCTCTTTGTTAGTTTGTTTAATAAGAACTGTAATATGATCGCCCCTTCTTAAACAACCAAAAGGATCAAAAGTTTCTTTCAGATTGGTTATAAGCTTATTATTTGACCATTGTTTACCTAACTCAACTTCATTAGCACCAAATAACATTTGCGTAGAGAAATCTCGAGTAAATCCGCCATAATCTTTTAGATTTGATGATTTTACCAAATTATCCCAAATTGGTTTTGCTAATTCATATATCTCATCGTCTGTTTTAGATAAAATATCCATAATAAAAATATAAAGTTTTAATTATGATGCTTTTTTCTTCTCGTTCTCGTCAACTATATGGTAGACAGGAACTTTCTCCATAGTGAATTTACCTGTTTTAGGATCTCTTCTAGAAACTGTTAAACAATGCCAATTATCGTCATCTAATTTCAAATGATCTCCTCTATAATAATATCCTGGCCATCTAGTTTCTTCTCTAAACATAGTATGTTCTGTTACACATTGAGATGTAAGAGCCCTATGCTTAAGTTCCCAAGCCCTCATAAGTTGATGATAATCTTCAGCACCCACATTTTCAAGATCTTCCTCTAGCCAAGCTAATAACTCTAAGCCTCTTTTAAGCATATTAGCATTAGTCATGTAATTTGTAGCAATTCCACCCACATACTCGTCCATAATTCTTTGTAAACGTTGAAGACCTTGAATAGGTGAAATGTAACTTGGAGAAACTGTTCCACCTGTGATTTCATTTTGAGCAACAGTATAATTTTCAAGAGGTTTATAAACTTTTGTTT
Source organism: uncultured Pelagibacteraceae bacterium (assembly GCA_902624045.1). Taxonomy (GTDB): domain Bacteria; phylum Pseudomonadota; class Alphaproteobacteria; order Pelagibacterales; family Pelagibacteraceae; genus Pelagibacter. The sequence continues at coordinate 18,634 of CACNVX010000001.1, read as the reverse complement.
TAAAATCCTCGCATTGCTTATCAGAAACTTTTATACCCTCAGCTTTATTGTCCTCAATATATTTCACAGCTGCCTTCGCAGCTAATCTTCCCTCCGTAAATGAACCTGAAGAAAACTTATGAGCACTGCCACCAACTGTATCACCTGCACCAAATAAACCGTCTATTGTAAGCATTCTATTGTATCCCCAAAAATATTCTGGGGGTGATAAATCTTCTGGTCCACTAACCCACGCACCTGAACAAGTGGCATGTGATCCCATCACATATGGCTCTGACGTGGTTAACTCAGGATTTGTGTATTTAGGATCAATATTTTGAGATGCCCAAACAACTGCTTGACCTACGGTCATTCCTAAAAAGTTTTCCCAACCAACAGTTTCAAGATGAGGATCTTGAAAAGCTTCAGTAGTAACCATTTGAATTGGTCCACCACCTGCCATAGTTTCTTGAATAAATGCATGGTTTCTTAAACATGTTGGGGTTGGATGATGATCGATATACTCACCCACTAACTCTTTAGTTTGATCATACCATTTTTTTTCATAATTTTCTCCGTTTGCATTTTGAGTGTATGTTTTTAAATGCAAGAAATAAGCTCCAACTGGACCATACCCATCTTTAAATCTACATAGCACAATTCTATTTTCCATTTGTGTCATCTTAGCGCCAGCTGCAATTGGTAATGCATAAGCAGAACCATTACTCCAAGGAGCATACCAAGTTCTACCCATTCCTTCACCAACAGCCCTTGGTTTAAATATGTGAGAAGCTCCTCCAGCTGCAACTATAACTGCTTTTGCTCTGAAAACGTGAAAATCGCCAGTTCTCATATTAAATCCAACCGCACCACCTACTCTATTTTCTTGAGCTTCATCCATTAAAAGATGAGTAATCATAATTCTATTATAAATTTTATCTGCAGATTTTTTTGCTGCCTCTGCAACAATTGGTTTATAACTTTCTCCATGAATCATTATCTGCCATTTACCTTCTCTTAAATATCTTCCAGTCTCTTCATTTTTCATCATAGGAAGTCCCCACTCATCAAACATATGAACAGTTGAGTCTACGTGGCGAGCCATGTCATAACCTAAATCTTCTCTAACCATCCCCATCAAATCGTTTCTTGCATATCTTACATGATCTTCTGGTTGGTTTTCACCCCACTGCATTCCCATATAACAATTAATTGCATAAAGTCCTTGTGCAACTGCTCCACTCCTATCAATGTTTGCTTTTTCAACACAAACAATTTTCTTATCTCTTCCCCAGTGCCTTGCTTCAAAGGTAGCACCAGTTCCAGCCATCCCTCCACCAACAACTAAAACATCGCAATCTTCGTAATGAGTTTTATGTTTAGCCATTAATAGTAAACTCCTTTTTTAAAAGAATTTTTAGGAACTGAGGGAAGTTCTCCATCAATATTCAAACCTTCAGGTTCAGTGTATAATCTTTGAGAATTAAGCTCACCTTGTTTTATTTTTTCTCCATCTGCAAGTTTTGGAATGAATTTTCCCCACGGTTTGGTTGTTATAGGAGACACAAAATTCTTTTCTGTTCCATTTCTAAACTTAATTTTCCAAGAAATTGTTCCTTTTTCTTCCTCTCTTCTTACTCTAACACTATGACCCATTGGTGCAAAGTCTGCATAACCTCTCACATCGATTGCATGATTTGGACAAGCTTTAACACATGAATAACATTCCCAACAAAAATTTGGCTCAATATTTTTTGCACGTCTTATATTTTCATCTATGTGCATAATATCTGATGGACAAATATCTACACAATGGCCGCAACCATCACATCTGGTCATATATACAAAAGTTGACATATTTTTTTTACCCTTTCCTAATTATCATATTAATAATGTTTTGGCTCTTCTCTTTTTATTCCTAAACCAAATTGTTCAGGTGCATCAGCAGGAGGAGGCAAATTATCTCTAGAACCGTCAGCTTCTGCTAAATTTTTTTGTATTGCTGCTCCAGGTTTATAAAACATATGAGCAAACTTTGACCAATAAACTCCACCAAATAAGACTAAATTTGAAACAATAAACAACGCAAAAAATAAAAATGATAAAACCATTTGACCATTAAATTGAGTGTAAGACCATGCTAATCCAAATACTGAACAGGCTAATAACGCTAAAACAAACAAGTCAGCTTTGATTATTCTATACCAAGGGTGTGCTTCAGCAGAAACATCTACTCTTAAAAAAAACCAAAACCAAAATCCTCCAACGCATGTAAGTATAGCACCTAAGTGCCATAACACTGACCATAGTGACGAAGTAGATTTGTCATCACCTGTATAGCAAAATACTAATATTGCTGATGAAATCCAAAAAATTATTGTTCCATACATGCCAAGCACATGAGCAAGCCTTCTTTTTCCAAAACCTAACTCAGATGTGGTTCCAATATCATAAACTGTTGTCTTTGCTAAAATTTTTGCTTTTTCAACAGCCCCAACCTCTCTTGTTGCCTGGAGTTTTGCCTTTTTTGCATTGTTAAAGAAATAAGTTAAATTTTTATGATGTATCATCTGAATGATTGTTCCAAATGCAATTAAAAGTACCATAGCGATTATGAAACCCTGCATAACTATAGTAGGAACAACTTCAGATAGTACCGAAAATGGATTTGTTTCTAACATCTTACCCTTATGTTAAATTATTTTAAAATAATTTAAAAGTTTTCTATTCTACATAACCTATCAGATCAACAAAAACTATTGATAAATTTGTCTTTAATAACAACTAAAAAAATATTTATTTTCTTTTGTAATGTTGTTTTTTTGGGATCACAGACCTAACACCGCCTTGCGGATCCTCCACATCTCCTTCTCTTCTAGGGATTAAATGAATATGACAATGCCTTATAGACTGGCCTGCAACTTTTCCAGCATTTGTGCCTATATTAAAACCCTTTACACTGGTATCTTGTTTTAAAATTTTTTCTTTAGTTTTTAAAATTAACTCATTACAAGCCTGAATTTCATCATAAGTAAGCTCGAAATATGTTTCAACATGTCTTTTGGGCACAATAAGACTATGAAATTCTGAAACAGGATAACTATCTATCGATGAATAAGATAATTGGTTTTCAAACTGAAGCTCTTCTTTTCTAATTTTGCAAAATATACAGGGACTGTTTGGATCTTTCATATTGAAACAATAGATTTATATATTTTATTTAATTTAATGTAACAATTAATCTTTCTTCTCTTCCATTTAAGATCGTCTATTTTTGAAACTGATGTGATCCCTTTACCCGATCCAATAAGAATAATTTCTTCATAATCATTAATGGATTTAATTGAAATATCTTTGAAATTAATTTTAATTTTTTTACTAATAGATTTAATCGTATTTCCAATATAACAATTTTTTTTAGGAGAAAATACTTTTCCATTTTTAACAAAAACTAAATTTGAAGTGCCAGTTTCTAAGACCTTGTCATTTGCGACTAAAGCAATATCAAATTTAGTTGAATCAACCTTGCTCAATTTTGCTAATATTTTTTTATAATAAAGATTTTTATAATTTGGCTCTACTCGTTTATATTTAAACAATAACAAATTAAAATTACTGTTTGGTTTAGGTCTTTTTCTAATTGATACAGATATTAATTTTTTATTTAACGCTATACGAAATAAATTATCTGGGCCTTTGTATAAAGTATTTTTTTTAATTAAATCTAAAATAATATATTTTAAGTTTTTTTTTGTTATTCCATATTTTTTTGATGATTTTAATAAATTTTCAATATGAGGTTTTAATAATAATAATTTTGGTGGTTTGCCAACCATTCTCATTGTAGTAAAAACACCTCTAGATCCCCAAAGATCTTTAAAAGTAACTTCTTTAAGATTACTTAACTGATAAGATTTTTTTAATAAGAGTATTGCCATTTTCGGTTAAGAACGATTCGGGGTGAAATTGAAAACCATATATTTTGTTTTGACTATCTTCCAGACCCATTGGTATTTTTGTTTTACTACATCTCATAGTTATTTTAATTGAATGTGATTTAAAAGGCTCCATTAATTTTAAAGAGTGATATCTTCCCACTTTAAACTCTTGATTATTTTTAAAAATTTTACTCTGATTATTTGTTTTAATCTTTGATTGAAATCCGTGGTATATTTTTTTTTGCTGTACTATCTTTCCACCTTCATTATGTAAAATCATTTGATAACCTAGACAAATGCCAATTATTTTTTTCTTACCTTTGAATTTTTTATAAATTTTTGAAGAAATGGGGTAATCTTTTGGTGATCCAGGTCCTGGAGAAAAAACAAGCACATCACTTTTATTTAGTAGTTCATTATTTATTTCATTATAGTTAGAGCAGATTACTTTATCAAATTTTGCAAATTGATGAACAACATTCCAGGTAAAGGAGTCTTGGTGATCAATTATATAAATCATTTAAATAACTCCAATAAAGATTTTGCTTTTATATAATTTTCATTAAATTCTTTTTTTGGTGAACTGTCTAGTACCACACCAGATGCCGCAGAGATCTCTGATTGATTTTTATAATTTAATATAGACCTAATTATAATATTAAACTTCATGTCTTGATTAAATTTAATAAAACCAAAACTTCCAGTAAAAATATTTCTACTTTCTTTTTCTTGTTTATTTAACAATTCTAAAGTTCTTATTTTAGGGCAACCAATTACTGATCCACCTGGCATCATTGCTTTAACAATATCAATTAATTTTATATTTTTATTTAATATTCCACCAATCGAGGTAACATAGTGAAAGAGGTGTTTATATTCCTCTACATATTTTTTTTTAATTATTTTAACGCTCCCTGGCTTGCAGATTTTTGATAAATCACTTCTTTCCATATCAACAATCATATTGTGTTCTTTGGTTTCTTTTTGGTTATTTTTAAAAAATTTAAGCGCTATGCTCTTATTTGATGATATTTTTTTCTTTAAGGTCCCCGCTATTGGCTTGGTAATAATATTTTTTTTTTTCTTATCTATCAATGTTTCAGGAGAGCAGCTTACTATGGAGTAATCTTTATCTCTGATCATAAACGACTCTGGTGATGCATTAACTTTCATTAATTTCCAGAAAAAATTTATTGGATTAATTAATGACTTATTCTTATATTTTGTACAAATTTTAATTTGGTAAGTTTCCCCTTGTCTTATTTTTTTCGAAAATAATTCAAATATTTTTTTATATTTTGAATAGGAAATATTAATCCTAAAAGGGCCTAATATTTGAGTTTTATTGAATTGATAATTAAATGTCTGTTTTTTAATATTCGATATAACTTTTATATCTTTTCTAATTTTAATTATAGTTTCAGGTTTATAAAAAATTCCTTTGTAAAAATTAATTCTTTTTTTATTTTTTAAGTTTATACCAATTAAATTACACAAAATTTCATATCCAAAAAAACCAAGGTATAGATCTGTTTCTTTTTTATAATTTTGTTTTTCTATAGAATGAAAAAAATTATGAATATTCCTTTTTGTTAAAATGATTTTTTTTGAAAAATCTGTGTAGATATTATATCCACCATCTACTTTATAAATTATTAAAGGTTTATCAGATTGATAAAGATCCTCTAAATATTGGTTAAATTTTAATTTATGCTGGCTGAGTTCTTTCAATTGCTTTCTCTACTATAGGTAAATGTATCAGACCTGCAAATAATGATAATGCGATAGATCCGTACCATGCATAGTCAAAATTTCCATTTAATTCATAGAATACACCACCTAAATACGCTCCTAAGAAAGAACCAATCTGATGACTTACAAAAACTATACCGTATAAAAGGCCTACATACTTTGTCCCAAATACATGTGCTACTATCCCATTTGTAGGAGGAACAGTTGATAACCATAAAAATCCAAAAGTTACCCCAAAAACTACAGAATTAAATATACTGGGTGGTAAAAAAATAAAATAGATTATTGAAACTCCTCTTAAAAGATAAATAGCACTTAAAATATATTTCTTACTATACCTAGTAGCTAAATATCCACTTGTAATGGTACCAGCCATATTAAATACACCAATCAATGCTAAAACCATTGCAGGTGTCCAATCGGGCAGACCTCTATCAGACATGTAGGTAGGTATATGTGTTGCAACTAAAGCAATATGCCAACCACAAACAAAAAAACCTAGAGTAAGATAAATAAAACTTTTATTTGCAAATGCCTCTTTTAGAGCATCTCTTGCTGTTTGGTTATTGTCTTGATTAACTCCTACAGGTATTTTTGGAGTACTAACAAATAAAGATGCTACCAATCCAAGTCCTAAGAGAAGAGAAAAATACAAAAGAGTATTCTCCCATCCTGTTTCAACTAAAGAATATCTTACAAGCAATGGTGAAACAAAATATCCAAAAGATCCAGCGCATGTAACAATACCTGTTGCAATAGTCCTGTTGGATGCTGGAAAATGTTTTGCTACAACTGATACTGGAATACCTATTGCAGTAGAACCTAAACCTATTCCGATCATTATTCCAATGGTTAGCGTAAAATACCCTCCTGTATTAAAACCAGAGTAAAAAAATAAAATTCCTACCAAATAAAACACAAAGCCAATAAAGATTGCAACTGCTCCTCCATATTTATCTGTAATTACACCAAAAATAGGACTGAATATTCCCCAAAGTAATAATTGTAACCCCATTACAAATCCAAAATGAGATATGGAAATATCTAAATCTGTATTGAAATCAAAATAAAATAAACCAAAAGTCTGTCTTATTCCTAAAGAAATAATTACAACAACAGATGCAGCTATTAAAGTGATTAATGCTTTTTTACCAATTGTAAAATTTTCTGAACTCATTTTATATATTTAAGTGCTTTTTTAATATCATTTATAATATCATTTGGATCTTCAAGCCCTATATGCATTCTTATTACGTGTTCATCTTTTTTAATATGTGTAAATTGTCTCTTTCCTAATGCTTGGTGCGTTTGATACAGCGCTAGACTCTCAAAGCCGCCCCAACTAAACCCATACCCGAAAAGTTTTAAAGAATTAACAAATTTTAATACTGAATTTTTATTTTTTGATTTAATTTTAAATCCTAATAAACCAGATGCGCCTGTGTAATATTTTTTCCACAATTTATAATCTTGACTACCTTTTTTGTATGGATAAAAAACTTTTGTTATCTTTTTTTGCTTTGACAAGAATCTAGAAACTTTTAATGCATTTTCTTGGTGTTTTTCTAATCTTACATCTAAAGTTCGAATACCTCTAAGGATTAAATATGCATCATCAGGACCTAATCTTAATCCAGAAACTTTATTTGTTGCTTCAACCAATTTAAAAACACGTTTACTTATAGCTAAACTACCACCCATTACATCAGAGTGGCCTGAGTAATACTTTGTTGCAGATACAATCGACATATCAAAACCTAGCTTGATTGGCTTTAAAAAGTATGGTGTTCCCCACGTATTATCAATTGCTGTATATATTTTGTTCTTTTTTGCCAAAGAAATTATTTTTGACAAGTCCTGAAACTCAAAAGTATTACTTCCAGGATTTTCCACGAATATTAGTTTTGTTTTATAAGTAATTTTAGATTTTAAATCGTTAAAATCACTAGGATTATAAAAAACAGCATTTATATTAAATTTTTTAAGATAAGTTTCTGTTAGGAGTCTTGATGGAGAGTAAACCGAGTCTGTAACTAAAATTTCATCCCCTGGTTTAACAACACTCATAACAGCTAAGAATATTGAACCAAAGCCTGTGGGAGTTAAATATACTTTATAACACTCTTCTATTTTTCTTAAAATTTGTTGCAACGCGAAGGTGGTAGGTGTTCCTTGTCTACCATAATCAAAATTTCCACTAACTGGATTTTTTAAATACTTGTTTTGTGTTTTTTTGATTTCCTCCATAGATTTAAAAATTATAGTAGAAGCTCTAACTACTGGGGGATTTACTGACTGATTATGATAATCCTTAGCAGTATGTTTAAGAAAAGTTTTGAAAGAATTATCCATAAAAAATTTGATATGTTATCAAGACAATGCTATATCCCACTAAAATGTCAATAAAATTAAAATAAAATTAAATGAGTTACCCAAAAAAACATAGAGGGCGAAGAAAACAAGGGTCTAAGAAAAGAAGAGCTAAAAGAAAAAATAAGAAAAAATAATTTCTTTAATCTTTAATCCAACCACCACCAAGCAATTTATGTCCAAATTGGTCTTTACTATAAAATACACATGCCTGTCCTGGAGAAATTCCATCTTCTGGAACAGTTAAATTCACCTTCGCGCTATTATTTTTTTCCAAATTTACTTTTGCTTCAAGGAGAGTACCTGTAGACCTTACCTTAACAAATATATTTTGATTTAAATCTTTTTTATCTGTTAATAAATTTACATCCTTTAATTCAATTTCCGTTTTACCAAGTTTATCTTTTGGACCTACCATAATCTCGTTATTATCGGAATTTATTTTAATTACATATAGTGGTTCATGATAAGAAACCTTAATACCTTTTCTCTGCCCTATGGTAAAATTGACTATGCCGTCATGAACACCAATCACGTCCCCATCCATATTTTTTATATTCCCTTTTTTAAAAGAGCCTGGTCTAAATTTTTGAATTACAGACGCATAATCACCACTTGGCACAAAACAAATATCTTGGCTATCAGGTTTATCAGCAACATTAAGTTCTAATTTTTTTGCAATCTCTCTTGTTTTATCTTTAAGCATACCACCAAGTGGGAATCTTAGATAATCTAATTGTTCTCTAGTTGTATTGAACAAGAAATAACTTTGATCTCTGTTTTCATCAATTGCTCTATACATATTTGTAGTTTTGTTTAGTGTAACACTTTTTACATAATGACCAGTTACTAAAGCGTCTGCCTTAAGATCTTTTGATACTTCAAATAAATCCTTAAATTTTACAGTTTGATTACACTGAACACATGGGATTGGTGTTTCGCCTTTTAAATAACTATCGACAAAATTATCAATTACCCCTTGTTTGAATTTATCCTGATAGTACAAAATTTTATGCTCTATACCAAGTTTATGCGCAACTCGTTTAGCATCCATTATATCTTGACCAGAACAACATTGTTTAGATTTTGTTGCTTCCTTGTTTTCGTCATAGAGTTTTAATGTAATGCCAATAACATTATATCCCTCTTTCTTCATAATACCTGCGACAGTAGATGAGTCTACCCCTCCAGACATAGCTACAACTACAGTAGTATCTGATGGCTTTTTATCTATGCCAAGTGAATTTAAATTTTTATTCATAAGGTGGTATTTATACTTATTTACAATATAAGTTAAATAAAATGATTTTAGATTATGAACCAGGTGACAAAGTTACAAATCCAGATAAAAAAGAATGGGGAATCGGCCAAGTTCAATCAATAATTGATTATAAGGTAACTGTAAATTTTGAAAATGTTGGAAAAAAAGTGATTAACGCAAAAAATATTGAATTAATAAAATTAGGAAAATAGAAGTGAACCTAAAAAGGATTGTAAAAAATTTAGTTAAAAATTTTTTAGAGGCAGGGGATTTGGCCTTACAATTAAGAGATCGAGGTTTAGAAAAAAAAATAAAATCAGACAATACCCCTGTAAGTAATGGTGACTTAGAAGTGAATAAATTCATCACTGATAAAATTTCTCAAGTTACTCCTGATTTACCTATCATTTCAGAGGAAACATCTGATAATAAAGACAATATTAATTTAAAAGATTTTTGGCTTATTGATCCAATTGATGGAACTTATGATTATATAAATAATTTAGATGAATTTACTATTAATGCTGGTTTAATAATAAACAATAGACCCGTTGCAGGATTAATTTATGCTCCTGCTAAAAAAAGAATGTTTTATTCATATGGAAAGGGAAGTGCTTTTGAACATAAAAAAGATGAAACAATAAATTTAAGCAACAAACCCTCCAAAAAATCAAAAAAATTAAAATTTATTTCTTACTCAACTAAAATTAAACCTGAAATCCAAAAAATTTATGATGATTTAGGGGTAAAGGAAAATATTAGAATGAAAAGCTCACTTAAATTTTGTGTTGTGGCTACAGGTGAATATGACGGTTATGTTGCTGAACCAAGAGCTCATGAATGGGATATTGCAGCTGGTCATGCGATTTTAGAACATTCGGGTGGAACTGTAACTGATTTTGAGGGAAATGAAATTTTGTATGGAAAAAAAGATTTAAAAAATCCAAGTATAATTTTAAAAAATAAAAATATTTTGTAATGGATGAACAATTAAGAGTAATACTAATAATTATTGTTTCAGTTTCAATATTTGGATTATTGGTGTTCGTGTTTGTTAAAAATTTCATAAGAAACAAAGTAAATCAGCTTGTAAAAGAAGAAAAAGACAAAAAGTTAAAGTAAATTTATTATTTTTAGATATTCGTCTTTTTCTATTTCCATTACTTTTTTTGATGTTTCAAAATCAAATCCATTTCTTGCAAGGAGAGAAATATCTTTTTTATAAAATAAAGTTCTATTATCCTCGATTCTTGCTGGACCAATTTTTTTTTTTTTACATAATTTTATTGCTGAAAAAAAATCTTGATCAGAATTATCTTCCTTTATTTTATCCACTGTATCCTTGATAAACGTTTCGTTAATCCCTTTTCCAATTAAATAACTTCTTATCTTATTAATTGAGTTTCCTCTTTGGATCATACTTTTAGCTTTACTTTCAGAATAAAATTGATCATTTATAAATGTGTTTTTTTCTAAATCAGACAAAACAATATCAATCAATTTATTAACATCTTTTTTTCTTACATCAGACGCTGATAGTTTCATGTATTTTTTTAATAAATAAGTTTTAAGTTGTTGTTTTGAAGGAGCATATTTTTCAACATAAGCAAAGGCAAAATTACGCATCTCATCAACAGTTACTTGGAGCGTTTTTTTTCTATTTCTTATAGGAATCATTGTTAGAATTAATATAATATATCTAAATGATTGAACAAATTTATTCTTATTTCACAATTGAGACACTTTACATGTGGATCAACCTTGGCGTTCTACCTTTTTGGTTTATCTTGATAGTATTTCCTCAATCACATTTAAGTAGAATTTTTGTAACATCAATTTTTCCTTTTTTCATATTAAGCGGAGCGTATATCTTCATTTTATATAAATCTTATTTAATCGGTTACGATTTTGATGGAAACTTCACTCTTTACTTGGGTCTAAATGAATTATCTAGATTGTTTGAAGATCATTTGTACATAATGATATTTTGGACTCATTTCATAGCAATAAACTTATTTATTGGCGGCTGGATTGTTAAAGACTCTCAAAAGTTTTCTATAAATAAAGTTTTGATTGCTGTGCCATTAATTGTGACTTATTTAATTGGTCCAATAGGTTTATTTTTATATTGGATAATTAGAATTTTTTACGCAAAAAGAATAAGTTTATATGAGTAATCATATAGATTTTTATTTTGATATAATTAGCCCCTATGCATATATCGCGCATAAAAAAATTCTTAAATATAAAGATATTGTTTTTAATTATAAACCAATTTATTTAGGTGGTCTTCATAAGCTAGCTGAAATTGATTCTCCTGCATTTAATAAATATAAGTTGAGAAATAATATAAATGATTGCAATTTGGTATCTGAAAAAAATAATATTGAATTCAAATGGAATTCTAATTTTCCAATAAATTCATTAAATATAATGAGGGGATATATAAGCATTAGTAAATCTAAACAACATGAATACTTGAATTGCTTTTTTGATGCTTATTGGAAAAATAATCAAGACTTATCTAATGTTGAAAACATTTCTAAATTATTGAGGGATCTAAATATTGATACTAAAGAATATTTTAAATCTATCAAAGATCAATCTATAAAAGATAAATTAATTAATCTAACTACTGAAGCTTTTCAAAAAGAAGTTTTTGGAACTCCAACTTTTATAATAAATAATAAAATTTTTTGGGGGCAAGATAGGCTTGAGTACGCTATTGAAGAATTTAATAATTAAACTATTTTAAATTTGCTATTAGCAATAGACGCAAAACCACCTTCTATATGTGAAATTTTTTGGTATCCCATTTCTTTCAATGATTTTACAGCTAAAGCTGATCTTACTCCTCCTGCACAGAATAAAATAAATTCTTTATCTTGATCTAGTTGTCCGTTTAGGAATATATGGCTATTTGGATCTAAATAAACTTCAAGCATTCCTCTTGGGATGTGTGTTGCTCCCTCAACGCTTCCTGTATTTTCTAATTCATTACTTTCTCTTATATCGATTAGATTACAATTTTTATCTTGGACCATTTGAAAAGCTTCATCTGCATTAATTGTTTTAATCTGTTTTATAGTTTCACTAACTAGAGTTTGTAATGATTTAATGACCATAATATTATAAAACGTATAACATATTATGAAAAAATTTTTTATCAAAATCTGTAAATTGTTAGGTTACGAAATTTTAGATCAAAATAGTTTTTCATCCCCAACATTAGAAAAAGAATTAAATGAAGAACTATCGATTTTGAATGAAAAATCTATAGTTTTACCTTTAGGTGAAGTCAAAATTACTAAAAAAGTTAATTCGATACTAATTATTTTAAGAATGAATACAGAAATTGAGATTTGGGATCAAAATAGAAAAAGGTTATTTGAGTATCCAAAGATTGAATATTCTAAAAGATCGTTAAATTCACTTATTAGATCAATTAAGTTTTTAAAAAATAAATACCCTACCATACATGTTAAATCTATAATTGTTGATGATAATTCAACTGCTGAAAACCTTAATAGTATTAAAAAGGTAATTGATGGAAATAATATAGAGATAATTAATTTAGATTACTCAAAATATAAAAAAGAAATATCGGTACAAAAAAATAAAGAAACTTTTGCAAATCTTGCGAGCTTACTCCAAAGTTTTGAAATTGGAAAAAATATGGGTGAAGATTTAATTTACTTTATAGAGGATGATTATTTACATTTTGAAACAATGTTAGAAGAAATAGTGGCTTCTTATGAAAGAATAGCATCACAACTAAATAAGGATATTTTTATGTGTCCATCTGATTATCCTTATCTTTACATGAGTAACACAAAAACAAATGTTCTTATTGGAAATAAACGTCATTGGAGAACTGTAGATAGAACCTTATGTACATTCCTGACAACAAAAAAATTATTAAATAAATATTGGGATAACTTTTATAAGAATTGTCTAGACAGACATGATCCATTTGAAAAATATATAAATGAAATATATTTAAAAGAAATTTGTATTTCTCCCTTAAAAAGTTTATCACTACATTTAACAAATATTAATTCAAGCTACGGCTTATCACCATTAATTGATTATAAAAAACTTTGGGAGGAAAACGAAATAAATGATTAAAGAAAATACGAAAGCACCAATATTTAAATTACCATCCACTAATAAAACAAATTACTCTCTGAAAGACTCTATAGGAAAATATGTTGTTATTTATTTTTATCCAAAAGATGATACCCCTGGTTGTACTCTTGAAACAAATGATTTCAATAAACTGATTTCAAAATTTAAAAAATTAGGATGTGATGTATATGGTGTTTCAAAAGATAGTTTAAAAAGTCACAATAAATTCAAAGAAAAATACAAAATAAAGTTTGATTTATTAGCAGATGAAGATTTAAAGGTTCTTAAAAAGTACAAAGTTTGGGGTAAGAAAAAGTTCATGGGCAGAGAATTTATGGGCACTATTAGATCAACCTATTTAATTGGAAAAAAAGGTAAAATAATCAAAGTTTGGGAAAACGTTAAAGTTAAAGATCACGCAAAAGAAGTGTTAGAAACACTTAATAATTTATTAAAAAAATAAAAAGCCCCTTATTTCTAAGGGGCTTTAAACTAATGAGAGAGAAATATATTTAGTCTCTTATTGCGTAAGCTCTTACACCTATTTCAGCAACATCTGTTCCAAGTTTTTCTGCACCAGAACTAATTCTTAAACCTATAGTAGCCTTCATAACTTTAAAAATTATATAAGATAGAACAAAACTAAATAAACAAACTGAAATTACTCCAGTAAACTGTGTTCCAAAATTTGTATCTGGATTACTTATTGGAACTATAAGAGTTCCAAAAATTCCAGCAAACATATGTACTGGAATAGCACCAACAACATCGTCCAGATGTCTTGCCTCTAAAAACTTTGTACCGAAATACATAATAATAGCTCCTATTGCACCTATAACGATTGCTAGTAATGGTGAAGGAGTTAAAGGTTCCGCGGTAATGGCAACTAGACCTGCAAGTGCTCCGTTCAACATCATAATTATATCTGTTTTTCCACCTAACAATCTTGAAACTACAGCTGCAGATACAGTACCTGCCGCTCCAGCTAAGTGAGTATTAACTGCAATTTTACTTATTGCATTTACATCATCAAAAGTACCCATTGCTAATTGACTAAAACCATTAAAACCAAACCATCCAAACCAAAGTAAGAATGTTCCAAGAGTTACTAGGGGTATACTTGAAGCAGCAAATGGTTCTAAAGTTTTAGGTTCTCCTGATTTGGTAAATCTTCCATCTCTAGCACCTAAAACCATTACACCAGCTAAAGCTGCTGCACCACCACAAGCATGAACTAATGTAGATCCGGCAAAATCTGAGAAACCTGAAGTTGCTAGCCAACCTCCACCCCACTGCCAACCCATTGAAATTGGATAAATAAAACCAGACATTAAAAAAGCAAAAATGAAAAATGGCCAAATTTTAATTCTTTCTGCTACTGCACCTGATACAATTGAAACAGTTGCACATACAAACATTGTTTGAAAAAACCAATCAGAATGATCTGAATATCCAGTATCAAGACTTAAAGAATCACCCCACATTAAAAAAGATCCAATATATCCACCTTCGGGTATTCCGTAAGCCATATTGTATCCAAAAAAGAAAAACACAAGTGAGCAAATGGCAAATTTACCTATATTTTTTGCTGCGATCGTAGAAACACTTTTTGTAGTTACAAGTCCACTCTCTAACATACAAAATCCAGCAGCCATGAAAGCTACCAACACACCACCTATATAAAATCCAAGTGTATTGAAAATATATTGACCTTCTGGTGAAATAGTAGTTTCAGCATTTACCGATGTTGTAAAACTAATCATAGCGATAAATGATAATAAAATTAAATTTATTTTTTTTAAAAAATTATTCATAATCTCCTCCGTTATGGAGTGCTTATATTTTTTAAAATTTTAATTAGAAACGTTTATATGGAAAATTGGCTATGCAGTTTTTGCATATAGAAACAGCCCTGAACGTGTTTTTAAGACGTTAGGGCTGTTAAAAATATTATCTGTTGAATACTTCTTTTAAAGCTTTAGCTGGTAAGAATTTTACTTTTTGAGAAGCAGCAATTTGAATCTGCTCACCTGTTCTTGGATTTCTTCCAACTCTTGCCTTTCGCTTCGCAACTTTGTAAGTACCAAACCCAGCGATTTTAACTGAGTCATCACCTTTTAGAGCATCTAAAATAGTGTTGGTAATTGTATCAAAAGTTCGCTCAGCATCTGCTTTGCTCAAATTTAATGAGCCAGAAAGCTTAGCAATTAGTTGTTTTTTGTTCATTTTAGCTCCGGTTTTGTTGGTTAATATTTATACTTGTCATAAACGTTGATAAATCAAGCTTTTTTTTAGTGTTAAGATATTTACAACACACAATATCTTGTAAAAACTTAAATAAACGTTGGGTTTATTGACTTTTTTAAACGTTTTAAAATGTGAATTATCTAAATAAACCTAGGTCTTTTAGATCATTAAATGTGGTGAAAAACATCAATGATAGCAACAAAAACAAACCGATTCGAAAAAAACCTTCCTGAGTTTTTTGTGATAATGGTCGACCTAAAACTTTCTCAAATGCATAAAACATTAAATGACCTCCATCCAACATCGGTATTGGAAATAAATTAATTAGTCCTAAACTTATTGAAATATAGGCCATCATACTAATAAATGCCAACACTCCAAAGGTTGCAACTTGTCCTGAGATTTTTGCAATTCTAATTGGACCTCCTAATTGAGAAGTATCTGCTTTACCTAAAATCATTCCACCTATGTATTTAAGTGAAGAAACACTTACAAAATAAACTTCATAACCTGCGTGATATAAAGCCTGAGCAGGTCCTAATTTAACATGGTTAACTTTATTATTGTAGGCACCAAGCTTAATACCAACCATTCTTTTATTAATTTTGTTTCCCAATCCGTCATCACCTTCAACAATATTGGGTCTAACTTTTAATATTAATTCATCATAAGAACGCTTAACTTTAAAGTCTATAAAATCACCAGTAGACATAGTGATGAACTTAGAAACCTCCATAATGCTTTTGACCTCATTACCATCTATTTCTAAAATTATATCCTCAGATTTTAGCCCTCCTACCATAGCTGGACTATCTTCTTGAACTTCATTTATAACTGCTGGAGTAAAATCTTTTCCTATAAATGTATATATTGAAAAAAAAATTACTAACGCTAATAAAAAGTTAGCTAATGGGCCACCAAATACAATTAAAACTCTCTGATATAAAGGTTTTAAAATAAATAATTTTTCCCTTTCCTCTTCATTATATTTTTCTAAAATTTCTTGATGATCGGCCTGAGAGTAAACATTCCTATCTCCAAAAAATTTAACATATCCACCTAAAGGAATTGCACAGACTTTCCACCTAGTACCATATTTGTCATTCCAGCCAAACAATTCTTTACCAAAACCTATTGAAAAATCTGTAACCCCTACTCCATATCTTCTAGCAAAATAATAGTGTCCATACTCATGAATAAATACAACTACTAAGATTAGTATTAAAAATGGAATTATATAACTAAGCATTGTTTAATTATATTTTAATTTAAGATTTACTCAATAAGCAAAATTGCCTTATTATTTGACGCTATATTTTTGTTTAAATTTTAAACATTAATACTGTATAATAATTATATGCCTTCTTTTGATGTAATTAGTAAAATTAACTATCAAGAATTTGATAATGCTTTAGCAAATTGCCTTAGAGAAATTGGTAATAGATATGATTTTAGAGGACTTAACATATCTATAGAACGAAAAGATAAAATGGTCACTGCTAATGTACCTGATGAATTAAAATTAAAGCAAGTAAATGAATTATTGCAAACTCATTTAATTAGAAGAAAAGTAGACCCAAGGGTATTAGAAGTTAAAAGTTCTGAGGGCGCTTCTGGAGGATCAATTAGACAAGTAAGTGAATTAAAGGAAGGTATCAGCCAAGAAAATGCTAAAAAAGTTATTGCTGACATAAAAAAGCTTAAACTCAAAATTCAAATAAAAATTCAAGGCGATGAATTAAGAGTAGATGGCAAAAAGAAAGATGATCTTCAAGAAGCTATCACTGCAATCAAAGGTATTGATATTGGTCTTCCAATAGACTTTGTAAACTTTAGAGATTAATTTTTTCAAACTATTTGTTGTATTTGGTGCAAAAAAATATAATTAGGCATTCAATTACTTAAATATATATCTTTCCTAGCATAATGAATTTCTCAGATCTCAATATCGAAAATAAGCTAAAAAGATCAATCAAATTAGCTGATTTTAAAATTCCAACACCTATTCAAAGTCAATCCATACCAATCAGCTTGGAGGGAAAAGATGTTTTAGGAACTGCACAAACAGGTACGGGTAAAACTTTAGCATTTACTATTCCAATGATTAATAAACTTCTTAAAGACAAGCAAGCGATGGCACTAATTATTTGTCCAACAAGGGAACTTGCTACTCAAGTAATGGGTACGGTATTGAAGCTAAATATAAGAGAAATTGGAATTGGCAACGCACTTTTAATTGGTGGCGAGAGTATGAAAAAACAACTAAGACAATTAAATAAAAGAGCAAGAATTATAGTTGGAACACCAGGAAGAATTAATGATCATATTGAGCGTAAAAGTTTAAACCTATCAAAAGTAAATTATCTTGTTCTTGATGAAACCGATCGAATGTTAGATATGGGTTTTACTCCACAAATTGAATTAATTTTAAAATTTGTACCAAAGAAACATCAAACACTATTATTTTCAGCTACCTTACCTGCAAATATTTTAAAAATTTCACAAAACTATCTCAATAATCCTGAAAGAGTTTCAGTTGGATCTTTATCAACACCGATTAAAAAAATTAAACAAGAAACTTTTCAAATTACCCCTGATAAAAAATATCATGAACTCATTAATCAGTTGGTTGAAAGAGGTGGTTCTATTTTAGTCTTTGTCAAAACTAAACATGGGGCTGATAAAATTGTTAAAAGATTAAAATATGATGGACATAAAGCTGATGTTATTCACGGAAATCTTAGACAAAGTAAAAGAGACCGTGTCATTAGAGGTTTTAGAAATGGAAATAGTAGAATTTTGGTTGCAACTGATGTGGCTGCACGTGGATTAGATATACCGGTGATAAAACATGTAATTAATTATGATCTTCCACAAGTACCAGAAGATTATATTCATCGAGTAGGTAGAACTGGTAGAGCTGGAAAAGATGGTTCGGCTTTAACCTTTTTAACTAATA